>DASTCC010000208.1:0-22851 GCA_035711465.1 Vicinamibacterales bacterium | reverse complement strand
GCTGCGCGGACGCGCCGGCCGCCGCGTGCGGGTAGCGGGCGCGGTCATCACGCGCCAGCGTCCCGGCACCGCCAAGGGCTTCGTCTTCCTGTCGCTCGAAGACGAAACCGGCATCGCCAACATCATCGTCAACCCCGACATCTTCGCGCTCTACAAGCGAACGATCGTCGACGCGTCGTATCTCATCGTCGAAGGCGTGCTGCAGAACCAGGACGGGGCCGTGTCAGTGAAGGCCGATCGCGTCGATGCGCTTGCGACCGGGGGACCCGAGGTCGCTTCGCACGATTTTCACTAAGAGCAAGGCTTGGAGGCCTGTGGATTGAAGGTTTGCGGCTGATTATTCTTCACGCCTCTCCTTCAAGCCCCAAGCCTTCAAGCCCTGCGAATACTCTCCATCGCCTCCGCGAACGTGTCGATCTCCTCAATCGTCGTGTACACGTTGGGCGTCACGCGCAGCCCCTGATATTCGGCGTGCACGATCGGTGTCGCCATGATGCGCCACTTCTCCCACAGCTTCGACGCGACCTGCGCGGGCGGAATGCCTTCGATGTTGACGGTGCCGATCGCGCAGGAGAGCTGCGGATCGAGGCTGGTGTGGAGCTGGATCTTCGGCTGCGACTTGAGGCGCAGCGCCCAGCGCTCCTTGAGGTAGCGCAGCCGCGCGGCTTTGCGCTCGGCGCCTATGCCATGGTGGAACGTCAGCGCTTCGGCGATGGCGTTGTGATTCGCCGCCGGGTGCGTGCCGACCTCCTCGAACTTGCGGATGTTGGCCTTGAGCGACTCGGGTGGCGGCTGCAGCGCCCAGTGGCGGGCGATGCGATCGGGGCGGACGTAGAGGAACCCGGTGCCGACCGGCGCCAGCAGCCACTTGTGGAGGCTCGTGCCGTAGAAGTCGCAGTCGAACTCGCGAAGCGTGAACGGAAAATGCGCGTAGGCGTGGGCGCCGTCGACGATCGTCGTGATGCTGCGCTGCCGCGCGATCGCGCAGATCTCCTTCACCGGGAAGATGTGCCCGGTGAGATTGGTGATGTGGCAGAAGTGCAGCACCTTCGTCGCCGGCGTGATCGCCGCTTCGAAGCGCTTGATCAGTTCCGACTGCGTCGCCGGCACCGGAAACGCGATCTTGGTCAGCTTGATGCCGTCGCGCTCGACCCGCTGGTCCCAGGTCTGGAGCATCCGGCCGTAGTCCTGGTTGGTGGTCAGCACTTCGTCGCCCGGCTTGAGATCGAGGCCGAGCTGCGCGATCTGCAGCGCCTCGCTGGCGTTGCGCGTGATCGCGATCGTCTCGGTGTCCGCGCCCGCGTCGGCGGCGAGCGTGCGGCGCACGCTTTCGATGTTCGGCTCGACGATCTGCCACATGTGGTACGCCGGCGCCTGGTTCGAGATGTCGAGATAGCGCTTCAGCGCCTCGTGGACGACGCGCGGACTTGGGCAGACGCCGCCGTTGTTGAGGTTGATGATCGTGCGATCGAGCGTGAACGCCTGCTGGATCTCGCGCCAGTAGAATTCGTCGCGCGCGACGTCCGTGGCTTGCCGGCTGGCGACCGCGGCCGACGCCTCGAGCACGCGCTCGAGCCCGTGCGTGCTGAACGTCGCCACCGCGGCGGTACCGATCGCGCCTGTCTGTCCGAGAAACTGCCGTCGTGTGACCATGACCTCGATCCTCATCGCGAGTAGACGCGCCCGCCCTTCATGACGAAGCGCACGTTCTTCATGACGTTGATGTCGGCGATCGGATTGCCGGCGACGGCGATGATGTCGGCCTGGAAGTTCGGCGCCAGCACGCCGATGGTGTCGCCGAGACCGAGCGACGCCGCGGCGATCGAGGTCGCGCTCGTGAGCGCGTCCATCGGCTTCTGGCCGGCGGCGACGCGCGCCAGGATCTCGCGCGCGTTCTGGCCGTGCGCGCCGGCGACCGCGTCCGTCCCGATCGGCATCTTGATCCCGGCGTCGAGCGCCGTCTTGAACACCGCGGCGAGCGTCGGCACCACCTTGCGCATGTGGGCGAAGCCCTCTTCGTTGAAATTGCCGCTGCCCAGGTACTTGTCCGTGTTCTCGAGATAGTTCTGGAGCACCAGGCCGATGTTCGGGTCGAAATAGACGTCGGCGTCCTTCATCGCCTTGATCGCCGCGTCGTCGGCGAACAGGCCATGCTCGATCTGACTGCAGCCGCCCTTGACCGCGGCGACGATCGAGTCGGAGCTGTGCGCGTGCACGAGCGAACGGAGGCCCTGCGCCTTGGCCTCGCTGCACACCGCCTCGACCTGCGCCTGGGTGACGTTCATCACGCCGCCGTCGCGGATGCTGCCGGAAGCGAAGAACTTGATGACGTCGGCGCCGTTGGCTTTGGCCTGGCGCACCGCCTCGCGCAGCTGGTCGGGCGTGCGCTGACCGCCCTGAATCTGGCCGGCCGATGTCAGCAGCCGCGGGCCGACGATGAGGCCGGCGGCGATGGCGTTGCGCAGGGCCGGGTCGTTGTTCCAGCCGAGCGACTGCACCGTGGTGAAGCCGGCCATCAGCGTCGCGCGCGCGTTCTCCTGTATCGCCTTGGCGGCGTGGTCGGGCGGGACGTTGCTTTCGCCGTACTTGCCGTTCGGTCCGAAGTACCAGTTGAGGTGGACGTGGACGTCGATCAGTCCTGGCAGGAGCGTGACGTCGCCGAGATCGTAGGTCGCCGGCGCGTCACCGGCGGTCGAGCTCACCGCCGTGATCCGGCCGCCTTGAACCGTGATCAGCGCCGGCTGAATCAGAGTGCCGCGGCCGTCGATCGCGCGCGCGGCGCGGATCGTCGTCGGCGGCGTGCCCTGGCCGCGACCGCGGCCGCCGCCTTGCGCCGGCGGTGTCTGACCAGCCGACGCGACGCCCGCTTGCGCGAGGAGCGCCGAGGGCCGATGCGCCGACCACGCGCCGGCGAGCGCAACGGTCAATGCGGCGCCGGCGAGCAGCGCCGGAACTCGAAGTGATGGCATGAGCGGCACCTCGTCGGTGAGAAGCTAACACTGCCGGAGGCCGGCGGCGCAGGAATCTTGGCGGGCCGGCGGCGGCGGGCAGATACAATGCCGGGCCGGATGGCCCGTTCACGTGTGTTTCTGTCACCCACCGGCAAGCGCCTGATTCGACGTCGATCGCCGATCGCGGGCTGGGGCGTCTACGCCGGCGAACGCATCACCAAGAACTCCCGCATCATCGACTACGCCGGCGAGAAGATTTCGACGAAGGAGGCCGACCGGCGCGAGCACCGCTACCAGGCGAAGGGCCGGATCTGGTGCTTCACGCTCAACCGCCGCTGGGTGCGTGACGCTGCGATCGGCGGCAACTGGGCCCGGTTCATCAACCACGCCTGCCGGCCCAACTGCTACGTCGAGATCGACGGCGACACGATCTGGATCCGCGCCGCGCGCAACATCGCCCGCGGCGAAGAGCTCTCCTACGACTACAACACCGGCGGGGAAGCCGGCATTCACTGCAAGTGCCGCCCCGGCTGCAGGACGATCATCTGATGCGCATCGGTCACGCCGTCTACCTGCACGGGTTCGCGTCGTCGCCAGCGTCGTCGAAGGCGGGTCGATTCGCGCGCGAGCTCGAAGCCCGCGGCGTTGGCTTTTCGTGTCCCGATCTGAATCAGCCGGCCTTCGAGACGCTGACGGTGACGCGAATGCTGGACCACGCGCGCGAGGCGATCGCGGCGGCGCCGCGAGGACCGGTGGCGCTGGTCGGATCGAGCCTCGGCGCCTTCGTCGCGCTCCACGCCGCGGCCCAGGACACGACCGGCAAGGTCGATCGCCTCGTGCTCATGGCGCCGGCCCTCGACTTCGGCGGCAACCGACTGCGCCAGCTCGGCGAGCACGGCATCGACGAATGGCGCCGCGCCGGCTGGCTCGACGTCCACCACTACGCCTTCGACGAACCGCGCCGCGTCGGCTACGCGCTCTACGAGGATGCGGCGCGCTACGACGCCTTCGCGCTCGATCTGAAGATGCCGATGCTGGTGTTTCAGGGACGCCAGGACGCATCGGTCGATCCGGTCATGGTCGAGCGATGGGCGTCGACGCGGCCGAACGTCGATCTACGTCTCGTCGATGACGATCATCAGCTGACGCAGTCGATCGACGGTGTCTGGGACGCTGCGGAGAGGTTTCTCGGACTCGCCAGGCTTTAAGGGTGCCCCTCGGTGACGCCAGCGTCAGAGCTGAGATAACCGTGAAAGCCGCGAAGACCGTGAATCCAAGGTGAAGCGCTCTTTTCAAAGAAAGATGCGCCGCAGGCGCCACCTGAGTTTTGAGTTCTGAGTTCGAAGTGGACCGTGTTCTTGTCTCGCGTCAGTGAGCCGGCGCCCCCAGCTTGAACACGTGCGGGTGCGCGCCCTTGATCGCGTTGCGCGAGTCGACGACGAGCTGCGCGTGCTTGACGATCGCGCCGTAGTCGAAGGCGCGATGATCGGTGACGACGACGACGCAGTCGGCCTGGCTCAGTGCCTCGGTCGTGAGCGGGGTGGATGTCAGGTCGGCGTTGCCCGGCCAGTCGCGGGCCGCGAGCGACTCCACGAACGGATCGTGGAAGCTGACGTCCGCGCCGCGCTGCTTCAGCACCGCCATGATGTCGAGCGCCGGCGACTCGCGGACGTCGTCGATGTCCCGCTTGTAGGAGACGCCGAGGACCAGCACCGACGACCCGCGCACCGATTTGCTGTGCGAGTTGAGCGCCTCGGTCACCTTGTCGACGACGTAGTGCGGCATCGCGCCGTTGACGTGACCGGCCAGCTCGATGAAGCGGGCCTCGAAGCCGACCTCTTTGACCTTCCACGACAGATAGAAGGGGTCGATCGGGATGCAGTGGCCGCCGAGTCCGGGCCCGGGGTAGAAGGGCATGAAGCCGAACGGCTTGGTCGCGGCGGCGTCGACGACTTCCCAGATGCTGAGGCCGAGCCGATCGCACATGAGCGCGAGCTCGTTGACCAGGCCGATGTTCACCGCGCGGAACGTGTTCTCGAGCAGCTTGACCATCTCGGCGACGCGCGGCGAGCTCACCTCGACGACGGTGTCGATCGACGCGCGATAGAGCGCGCTCGCGAGCGCGGTACACGTCGGCGTCAGTCCGCCGACGACCTTCGGCACGTTGCGCGTCGTCCACTTCTCGTTGCCCGGATCGACGCGCTCGGGTGAGAAGGCGAGGTGAAAATCCCGGCCGGCGACGAGGCCCTCGCGCTCGAGAATCGGGCGCACGACTTCGTCCGTCGTACCCGGGTAGGTCGTCGATTCGAGAATGACGAGCTGGCCCGGACGCAGCTGCGCCGCCACGGTCTCGACGGCCGAGACGACGTACGACAGGTCGGGATCCTTCGTCTTTCGCAGCGGCGTCGGCACGCAGATGTTGATGGTGTCGAGATCGCCGAGCTCTTTCGGATCGGTGGTGGCGTGTAACCGCCCGGCCTCGCGGAACGTAGAGACATCGGCATCGGCGACGTCCTGGATGTACGACTCGCCGCGGCGCAGCGCATCGACCTTGCGCCCGTCCAGGTCCAGGCCGGTCGCCCGGAAGCCGGCTCGGGCGAACTCGACGAGCAGCGGCAGGCCGACATAGCCCAGTCCGACCACCCCGACTCTGGCGGTACGGGTTTCGAGCTTATGGCGAAGGGTAGACACGGCGGTGCTTTCAGCGGCGATGGTCTGGTTGCTCATAGAAGGGACGTCCAGGGTCGGGATCCGGCGGAGCGAAAATGCAAGAGCCGAGCCCCTCGATTATGCCATCGGCGCCAGGGGGACGGTTCTGTAAGTGTGCTGTAATGAGGTGACAAAGCAGCCACGCGCCAGTGGCGGAGGCCGTGATGATCGTCAAGTCGAAGAAACCGTGGGATCTTCCACACTCGGAAGTCACCCCTGAGGGAGCCTATAGGTCGCGCCGTGAGTTCCTGCGGGCGGCCGGGATTGCCGGCGTTGGCGCGGCCGCGGGCGGCTTCCTGCTGACCGACCGGACACCAGTGGCGGCCGCCCAGGCGGCCCTGCAGTTCACGAAGAACCCAAAGCTTTCGACCAGCGAGCCGCAGAATAGTTACGAGCAGATCACGTCCTACAACAATTTCTACGAGTTCGGCACGGGCAAGGGCGATCCGGCGATGAACGCGCACGCGCTCAAGGTCAAGCCCTGGACCGTGCGGATCGACGGGCACGTCGCCAAGCCGGCCGACTATGCCCTCGAAGACGTGCTCAAGCCGCATCCACTCGAAGAGCGCGTTTATCGATTCCGATGCGTCGAAGCCTGGTCGGCGGTGATTCCCTGGATCGGCTTTCCGCTGGCTGCGCTGCTCAAGCGCGTGCAGCCGACGTCGCAGGCCAAGTACGTCGCCTTCACCACGCTCCTCCGTCCGGCCGAGATGCGCGGACAGCGCAGCGGCGCCCTGGAGTGGCCGTACGTCGAGGGCCTGCGCCTCGACGAGGCGATGAACGAGCTGACGCTCATGACCGTCGGGCTCTACGGCAAGGAGTTGCCGAACCAGAACGGCGCGCCGCTGCGGCTGATCGTGCCGTGGAAGTACGGCTTCAAGAGCATCAAGTCGATCGTCAAGATCAGCCTGGTCGACAAGGAGCCGCCGACGAGCTGGAACATCGCCAATCCGAGCGAATACGGCTTCTACTCGAACGTGAATCCGGAAGTCGATCACCCGCGCTGGAGCCAGAAGCGTGAGCGGCCGCTCGGCGCGCTGTTGCAGAACAAGCCGACCGTGAAGTTCAACGGCTACGGCGATCAGGTGGCGAGCCTGTACGCCGGAATGGATCTGCGGAAGTACTACTGATGCTGGCACGCGTCTGGCGGGGGATCGGCACGATCCTGGCCGCCGTCGCCGACTGGCGGTTCTTCAAGCCGGCCGTGTGGGTGGCGTGTGCGATGCCGGCTGTCCTGCTCGGCTATGACGTCTACCGCGGCGAGCTCGGCGTCGATCCCGTCAAGACGCTGCTGCACGAGACCGGCGAGTCCGCGCTCGGAACGCTGTTCGTCAGCCTGTCGATGACGCCGCTGCGACGGCTGTTCCACGTCAACAAGCTCCAGAGCGTGCGCCGTCTCATCGGGCTCTGGGCATTCTTCTACGCGTTGACGCACCTGTCGGTCTATCTCGTCTTCAACCAGCTCTGCTATTCGCTGGCTACCTGCGATTTCGAGACCATCTGGGAGGACATCGTCCTCCGCCGGTTCATCTTCGTCGGCCAGTTCGCGTTCCTGATCCTGCTCCTCCTCGCGCTGACGTCGACCAAGGGCTGGCAGCGCCGGCTGAAGCACAACTGGACGCGGCTGCATCGACTCGTCTACGTGGCGGCGGTTGCCGGGGTGGTGCATTTCATCTGGATCCAGAAGGCGGACATCACCGAGCCGTTGAAGTGGGCGGCCGTGCTCGCGGTGCTCCTCGGCGGCCGCGTGGCGTTCGCGATCCGGAAGAAGCGGACGGCCGACGCTCGTAAGACGGTAACTGCTTGATTTCGTGAGAGTTCAGCCCGCCAGGGTCTGCCCGTTGCCCCCCGCTAATGCCCCTTCAGGGGCCCCTTTGGCCAGTTAGCGACAATTCTGTCGGCCGGTTTGGACCCCGACGGTATTCTGGGGCCGACTAATCGGGAGCGATCCGCTCCCTGGTGTTCCTTTATCCGGTGAGGGTTATGCACAAGCCTGTGAAGTACGTCGAGAAGGGGCTGACGCTCGTCGCCCGCGGCGCGTGGGTGGTCTTCGATGCGCTCAACAGCATCAAGCCGAACGAGTCGTTCACGCCCAAGTGGTCGGAGAAGCCGCTGCTGAAGTCGTGGCAGAAGGTGAAGCCGCCGCTCGGCTGGCCGCGCGAGACCGACTCGCTGTGCCCGGTCTGCGTCCGCGAGGCGCGGCAGGAGATCCTCGACGGCAAGCGCGACTACAAGGTGCTGCTCACCGAGAAGATCGGCGAGATCAAGGCGACCATCATCGAGCGCGACGGCAAGATCATGATGGTCAAGGACTGTCCGATTCACGGCCACTTCGAGGACGTGATGGCGATCGACCCGGCGTTCTTCAAGCACCTCGAGGAGACGTTCCCGGGCTCGGACATCCGCGCCCACAACGACGAGAAGCTCCATAACCACGGCTCGTCGACGATCAAGTACGGCCGCGGCGCGGTGCTCACGGTCGACCTCACCAACCGCTGCAACATGATGTGCGATCCCTGCTTCATGGACGCCAACCAGGTCGGCTTCGTCCACGAGCTCGGCTGGGACGAGATCAAGACGCTGCTCGACAACGCCATCTCGATCAAGCCGCGCCGGCAGATGTCGGTGCAGTTCTCGGGCGGCGAGCCGACGCTGTCGCCGTTCTTCCTCGACGCGGTCCGCTACGCGCGCAAGGTCGGCTACAACTCGGTGCAGGCGGCGACCAACGGCATCGAGTTCGCCAAGAGCCCGGAGTTTGCCAGGGCTGCCGCTGAAGCGGGTCTGCGCTACGCCTACCTGCAGTTCGACGGCATCGGCAACGCCGCCAACTCGCACCGGCTGGTCGGCAACCTGTTCGACGTCAAGCTCCGCGCCATCGAGAACCTCTGGCGCGCCGGCGTCGACATCGTCCCGGTGACGACCATCGTCAACGGCGTCAACAACGAGCAGGTCGGCCGCATCATCCAGTTCGCGCTCGACAACCCGAAGAAGATCTCGTTCCTCTCGTTCCAGCCGGTGTCGTTCACCGGCCGCGACGAGGAGATCACCGACGAGCGCCGGGCCGCGCAGCGCTACACGCTGTCGCACCTCGCCCACGACGTGAAGAAGCAGACCGGGCTCGGCGAGCCGACGCGCGACTGGTTCCCGATCTCGTTCACCGCGACGTTCGGCGACTGGGCCGACCTCGTGCACGGCGCGCAAGCCGACTTCGGCCAGCTCTCGTGCGGCTGTCACCCGAACTGCGGCGTCGGCATGGCGGTGATGATCGACAAGGAAACCAAGGAAGCGGTGCCGGTGACGGCGTTCCTCAAGGCTGACCAGATGGCCAAGGACATCGCCAAGGTCAACGACGCGGCGCGCGGCCGCTTCCTCTCGGTGACCGGCATGGCGCTGGCGCTGATGAAGAACTACGACCCGTTCAAGGCGCCGACGCACTTCAAGCTGACCGACCTGATGAAGAAGTTCGACAAGACCTTCGGCGCGACGGGCCGCAACTACGGCAAGGTCACCGGCGACCGGACCATGGAGGACATCGAGAAGCGCCGCGGCGATCGCTGGAACTTCCTCTTCATCGCCGGGATGTGGTTCCAGGATCTGTTCAACTACGACTTCCGCCGCACCGAGCGCTGCATCATTCCGTACGCGACGCAGGAGGGCGAGATCAGCTTCTGCGCCTACAACACCGGCATCGGCTGGCGGAACATCATCGAGAAGATGCACATGACGGCGACGCTCACCAAGTGGTACGAGGAGCACGGCCGCCACGAGATCTTCGCCGGCGGCAAGAAGGTCGCGCTCGGTTCAGCCGAGCACAGCCTGAAGCTCGACGCCGAAGCGGTCGCCAAGGGCAAGCAGACCGACCTCGACGAGAAGGGCATCGCCAAGACGGCGCGCGAAGAGAAGCTCCGCGCGCGCAAGGCCGAGGCCGAGAACAAGCGCATGGCCGAGCTCTATCGCCAGGTCGTGCTCAAGGAAGCCAAGCCCGAGGTCGCGTCCGGGCTCCAGATTCAGGGGCTCGGCAAGAAGAAGGATCAGGACACCGTCACGCACTGACGACTTCGCGCAACCGCTGCACATCGGGGCCGGCCCTTTCATGGGCCGGCCCTTTTTGTTTGACGACATGGTCTGGTCCTCGTGTCGCGGGCCGGGCGCCTCGGGAAATCAGCGGCCGACGGGCCCCAACCACTGGTCCAGCCACGCGAGCGTTTCCTTGATCTGCTCCGTCAGCGGCAGGTTGTGGCCGCTGTCGTAGACGACGCGCCGCTTCCGATCCGCACGAGTGCCGAGCAGATCGTAAAACGGGACCTGACTCGTCCGCTCGGGGAAGATGAAATCGAAACTGCCGCTCAGCATCAGCACGGGCTGCTTGACCCGCGGCAGAAAGTTGATGATGTCGACCTCGGGTTTCGGCTTCGCGAGGTACAGACCAGGGATCCACAGCACCGCCGTCTTGAGCCGGACGGGTTCGAGCGCGAGCACCAGTGGCGCCAGCGAGGCGCCGCGACTGTTACCGATGAAGCCGATCCGATCGCGATCGATGTCCGGCCTGGTCTCCAGATAATCGAGCGTTCGCGCCAGATCCTTCTCGAGCGCGACCGTGTAGTCGCGCCAGAGCGCGCCGTCCTTCGAGGTCGTCGATGAAAACTGCTCGGTGCCGCGCTCGAACGCGCCCTTGACGACCGGCGCCACGACGGCGCGTCCGCTGCGCAGGACATACGCGAACGGCGGATTGCTGAGCAGCTGCTGACTGGATCGATCGATGAACTGTGCCGAGCCCGGCATGAAGATGACCGCCTGAAGCGGCGGCTTCCCCGGTTTGGGAAGAAACACATGGGCGATGACCGTCTCGCCGGCGTAGGCGGCGGGAAACGTCACCGTTTCGATGCGCCACTCAGGATGGCTGTCGTCGCTCGCCTTGATGCTCGCCTCGATCGGCGTCCGATCGTAGGCGAAAAAGCCGCGATAAGCGGCGAAGACCGTGTCGCCGACGGGCGTCTCGCGGGAGTAGTCCCGGTCGGGACGGACAATTTCGCCGCCGAGATCGGCCGCCGATCGATCGCCGTCGTCGAAGCGCGCCCCGCGGATCCCGAAGTTGGCCGACCTCTCGAAGGCGGGCCGCGCGTCGGTTTCGACGAACATGTACCCGGGCTCGTCCCAGGCGCCACCGAGGATGTATCGCAGATCGCCGCCAGCAGGGTTGGCAATCCACTCCTTCACGTTGCCGGCGAGATCGCGAGCGCCGAATCGATTGACGGAATTCGATCGGCCCGCCGGAAGTGGACCTCGCCCCCGGAAGTTCGCGGTCGGCAGAATCTGACTAGCCCCGATGCGGGCGGAGGCATGCTGCCAGTGCGGAAGCGTCAGCAGTTGCTTGCCGGCGAATCGGAGGTAGGCGTCCGCCTCGTGCCAGCTCACGCCGGTGACGGGCCAGGTGTCCTGCCCGTCGGGATACGTACCGCCCTGCCATGTCGCCGGGCCGGCGCGACCGGTGGCATCGACGAACGTGGCCATTGCCTCGTCCCACGACAGCGCCCGCCCCGACCGGACGAACGGGTGAATCCAGAACTCGCGGCGCCGGTAGCCGCCGGCGTCCACGAAGGCCTTGTATTCCCGGTTGGTGATCTCATGGCGATCGATCCAGAAGTCCGGGAAGGTGAGGTCGACCGGGTCGGCGCCTGGAATCAGGTAAAACGGCGCGGGGCGATCCGGCCCATTGGCTCGCACCATGCCGGCTGGCGTGCCGTCATCGGCGACCAGACTGATGGATTCCCGCCAGAAGAGGGGCGGCGCCACGAGATCTTCCGCGTCCCCGAACCCTGTCTTGGCGACGCGAATCCGGAGCGGCCCGCGGGGGATCGATACATCGACGAGCGGCGTCCGTCCCAGCGACACCCACTCGGGCGTGTCCGAACCGATCGGCGCGATCGAGACGTCGGCATCCGGCGGAGTCGTTGCGAGTGATTCGGTGACGGCGAGCTGCTGCCACACGGCGGCAAACTCCGCGACGCGGCTCGCATACGGCCGCGCCTCGCGCGCCCGCACAAAGGCATCGATGATCTTCTGCTCGCGCATCAGCTGCCGAATCTGTGGCAGCGCTTCGGTCGACACCCACCGCGCGTCGGCCGCGCGCTTGAGCCACCAGCCGCCGGCGAGCGCGAGGACGCCGATCGCCATCGCCGCGACGGCGCGTGCGACGCGCCGTTTCGCCGACGGGCGCGCCGCCATCGAGGCTCCCGCCAGGCGCCGAACGACCTCGCTCGACGTTGGCCGCGCTGACCGATCGCGCTGCAGGCACTGGGTGACGAGGCGCGCCACGTCCGACGTCAGGTCACGCCGGATCGCGGCGATCGGTGCCGGATCGTGCGTCAGCAGATTCGACAGGGTCGTGACCGCGGAGTCGCCCGGAAACGCGCGGCGGCCCGCCAGCATCTCGTAGAGCACGGCGCCGAACGAAAAGATGTCGGATCGGACGTCGACGGGCAGCCCCCGCGCCTGTTCCGGCGACATGTACGCGACGGTGCCCAGGACCGCGCCCGCCTGCGTGGCCAGCGGTGCCGTCTCCGTTACCGCATCGGCCGGCGCCTCGGTTCCCACTTTGGCGAGGCCGAAGTCGAGAACCTTCACCTGTCCCGCCTCTGTGACCATCACGTTGGCCGGCTTGAGATCGCGGTGCACGATCCCCGCGGCGTGTGCGGCGTCGAGCGCGCTCGCCATCTGATGCGCCAGGTCGACAGCTTTCGTAGCCGGAAGTCCCCCGGCAGGAATGATCTCCGAGAGCGATCGCCCGCGCACGAGCTCCATCACGATAAAGTCCAGACCGTTGCTCCGGCCGATCTCGTGGATGGTGACGATGTGAGGGTGATTCAGCGCGGCGATCGCCCGCGCCTCCCGCTCGAAGCGCGTATGCGCCTCGGCGTCGGCGCGCAGATCCTCGGGGACGATCTTGATGGCGACATCGCGCTCGAGCTTCGGATCCCGCGCTCGGTAGACCTCGCCCATGCCTCCGGCGCCCAGTGCCTCCAGGACGTCGTACGCGCCCAGCCGGGTGCCTGGATGGAGCGTCATGCGCTTGATGCGCCATGCTGCTCCTGGCTCAGACACGAGTCAAGCGGCGGCGTCGCTTCGCGGACCGCGCGCGAGCAGAACCCTGGGAACGACGTGCAGCAGATGCGGATGATGGCCGGCGCCACCCTATGGTCCTCATCACTGACGGCGTCGATCTCGGAAGCGCGATCGACTCGGCCTCTCGTGCGCGTCGCCGAGCGCACCGTCCGGCACGTCGAGGCAGGAACGTCGGTGATCGACGTCCTCTCCGGCGCGCTCGACGACTTCCGCACCAGCTACCTGTTGAGGCATACGGCCCACGGAGTCGCGCCGGGCGGTTGGCACGACCTCCGCGTCGATCAGTCGGCTGACAGTCCTACGCAGTCCGAGCACGTCGCGGCTCTGACGTGGCTGAATCTCGCTCCGCTGTAATCATCAACGGCGACTTGGGCGTAGAATCCGCCGCATGCGCGTGCTCGCCGTCGCGGTGTTCGCGTCAGCCATCTTCCTCGCGTCGACCGCCGGCCCGACGATGGCCCAGGCGGGCGGCGCCGCCCAGACCGTCGATCGCACGATCGCGCTGACCGTGCTCGATCGCGATGGCGCCCCCGTCCGCGATCTCGAGACTGAGGACTTCGCTCTCACCGAGGGCGGCGAGCCGCGCACGATCGTCAACGCCGCGCTCTCGACCGACCCGCTCGAGGTGGTGGTCGTCGTCAACACCGCTCAGCCGCAGGGACAGATCCGCCAGATCCTCGACGAGCGCGACGCGCTCAAGGCGTTCGTCACGACGCTGCGCGCGGCCGAGCCGCAGAGCCGGATCGCGCTCATCGTCTGTTCGGGATCGGCGTTGTCGACGACGGCGTTCGATGCCTCGCCGGCGGAGCTGGATCGCCGCATCGAGCAGCTGGCGCCGACCTACCAGCTCGAGTCGAGCGTGATCGAGGCGATCGTCGCGGCGGCGCGGCTGGTCGGCGAGACGCCCAGCCCGCGGCGCGCCATCGTCGTCATCGACCTCGACTCGACCGACCCGTTCAACGTGCCGATCGAAGCCGTGGCCGCGCAGGTCGAAAAGTCGATGGCGGCCTTCTGGCCGATCTCGGTGCACACGAGCGGGGCGTCCACCGCGCCGCGCGAGGCGCTCTTCACCAACCTGCCGCCGCGCACCGGTGCCTTGAGGCAGACGACGATCATCAGCCGCCCGCTGCCCGAGATGATGCGGCAGATGGCCCGCGTGCTGGCGTCCCAGTACCTCGTGACCTATCGCCGGCCGGCGAACAGCCCGATCACCGCCATCGTCCCGAGCGTGCGCCGCGGCGCACGGATCATCATGTCGCCGTGGATTCGGTGACAGCCCCGAAGCCGCTGCGCGGGGGTGGGGCCCCGCGCAACTTCTTTTAAAAGACAGCAGTCATCTAATAGAAATTGGCGTGGGGCCCCGCCCTCACGCAGAGTCTCGTCGGACCCTCTGCGCCGGCGCTACGCGCCGGGCTTCGTGGTGTTGCGCGGGGCCCACCCCGCGCAGCGTGTGCCCTCAGCCCGCGCGCTCTGGGCGCGGCTTCGGGTTGACTCTACGACGCCAGGTGCAGCGCCTTGGCGGCGCGGCCGGCGACGTCGAAGCGGCCGCGAACCTGCGCGCCGTCCGCCACCGTCAACGTCGGCGCGGTCAAGTCGCCATCGATATCGGCCGTGGCGTTGACGACGATTTTCTCGTTGGCGCAGAGGCTCCCGTTCACGGTGCCGTTGACCACGATCGTGGTCGCCAGCAGCGTGGCGGTCGCCCGGCCGCCGTCGACGATCGTCAGGGTATTCCCGACGACCTCCACCGAGCCGTCGACGTGGCCGGCGATGATGAGCGGCTCCCCGGAAGTGACCTCGCCTTTGATCGAGATCGTCGGGCCGATGTGTGGCGTTGCGTTCATGCGGAGCTCCTTGAAGCGAACCTCATCAGCAAATGGCGTTCCGTGAGCTGGACCGCACAAGCCGGGCCTGGTCTGTGGGGGACTGTGTCGGCGCGCCGACACCGGTGACGAGAATCCTGACCGACTTACGGTTCAGTTGGCCAGGCCGGGCCGATCAGTGCGGCTGCCTGAGCGCCAGGTGCGGATAGAGCAGGTCGCGAACGAAGGGCACCCCGAAGCTGTTGGGATCGGCGACCGCGAACTGAATCCACTGCCGCGTTTCGACCGGACGTCCCGCCAGATGATCGACCAGCGTCTTGACGGTCGCATAGCCGATCCGCACCGCGTCCTGGACCACGAGCAGGTGGATCTGGCCGTGTTCGAGGGCATTGACGAGGCGGGGCGATCGGTCGAAGCCGACGAGCCTGACGCGGTTGGCGAGGTCGAAGTCCTCGAGGGCCTTGAGCATGCCCAGTGTCGTCGACTCGTTCGAGCAGAAGACGGCGTCGAGGCCGCCGGTGCGGGCGTTCGTCCGCGCGATCAGCGCGTGGGCGCCGCGGTAGGCGTCCTCGAGCAACGGGCCGGTGAACACGTCGTCGCTCACCACCTGAATGCCTGGAAACTGCTGCATCGCTTCGAGAAAGCCCGCTTCGCGGCGCATCGTGCTCGTCGCCGTGAGCGAAAGGCGGAGCAGCGCGATCCGGCCCTGGCCCTTCATCTGCGCCGCGAGCTGGTCGGCCGCCGCCCGTCCGGCCGCGTGGTCGTCGGTCCCGATCTCGGCGATGTAGTCGCTGCCGGAGAGCTCGGTGTCGAAGATCGCGACCGGGACGCCGGCAGCCTTCAGCTCGGCGACTTTGGGCGCCAGGAGGTCGGGATCGAGTGGCGCGAGCGCGATCGCCTTCGCGCCAAGCGCGTGCGCCTGCTCGACGATGTCGATCTGCGCCTGGACGTCGGTTTCCTTGAATGCGCCGGGCCAGACGACCTCGACGCCGAGCTCGGCGCCGGCCTTCTGCGCGCCGGCGCGGATCGTTCGCCAGAAGAGCTGCGTGCTGCCGCGCGGAACCACGGCGATGACCGGGCGCGGCGTCACGTCTTTCGGGGGCGATCCGCAGCCGCTGACCAGCCCGAGCAGCATGATGACGATGATCGTCCGGGCCACGACGATCAGCCGGCCGCTCGACGGGATCTCGGCGCGGCGATCGCGCGTGCCGACGAGCGCCAGCAGCGCGCTGACGGCCACGGCCGTTGAGATCGCGAGCAGGGCGCCATAGAGCCATCGGGCTTCGCCGCGAACCACGGGAATCCAGCCCGCGCCGAGCGCGGCCAGGATCAGCACGGCGCCGATCCTGTTCGCGGCTCTGGCGCCGAGCGTGGTGGCCACGGTACGAACGCCCGCGGCCCAGTCGCCGGGCACGTCGAACCCGGTCCGGATGATCTCCCGTCCGATGCCCATCAGGATGTAGCCGGCGACGACGGTGAGATAGAGGGAGCCTGTCGTCGTCGCGAATGGCAGCCAGCACCAGAGCGGGTAGGCCGACAGCGTGGCGACGAGCGTGTTGCCGAGCCAGGGGACCGGCTTCAGCCAGAACGTGTACGCCGCGCTGAGCGTCACCACGGCAGCCGCCCCGATGCCGAACCAGGGGCCGGCGAGTGCGGCGAGGCCGATCGCGGTGACGAAGAGCACGATGCTGAGCGCAAGCGCCTGCGGGCGGGGCACGAGGCCCGAGGGTATCGGCCGCTCCGGTCGATTGATCCGGTCTTCGACGACGTCGTGCCAGTCGTTGAGCATCATCGACGCGGCCGAGAGCAGGCCGTTCGAGATCGCGACCGAGACGATCATTGCGAGATCGATGTCAGGCACGCCCGCGAGCCTGGCGCCGATGAAGGTGCCGACGAGCGCCAGTGCGCTGTCGGACGGGCGGCCCAATTGCAGGTGGGCGCGCGCGAGTGCGAGCGCGCTCATCGCGTCATCTCCGGGACGGCGGCGTCGCCGTAGATCGAGCGCGCCATGCGCTCGTCGATGTCGTGACACCCGTAGCGATACGGGCGCCCGTTGAGCTCGAGGCAGCGTTCGAGGCACGCGGCGGCCGCGACGCGCACGCGCCGCACGAGATCGTGCCGGCCCGCCGGAACCATCGAATACAAACCGATCCCGAAACCGATCGAGCCTGCGATCGCCGTCGCGGCGTCGAACGGGAGCGCGACCGCTCGGGGACGCTTGCGAATCGCGAGCACGTAGATGCTCTTCAGGCATCCGCCGAATGCGTCGCGGGCGAGGAGCGTCTGCAGGAATCGCTCGAACGCGACCAGGCCCTCGTAATCGAGCACGTAATCGCTCCACAGACGGTGAGCGCGGCCGAATGCGGCGACCCAGAGCTTGACCGAGAGCGCCCGCAGCTGCCGGTGCCGCACCAGGTCGTAGCGGCGGGCAATCGCAAGATCTCCGGGCGGACGCCAATCGAGCCGGCGCGCCTCGCGGAGCGTCGTCGACGCGAAGCCGTAACACGCGCTGGTCGCGCCGCGCGCCGTCACGCCTTTGAACAGCGGCGGCACTCGCTCCGGGTGCTCGGGCATCCACCCGATGGAATCAATGAGGCCTTCGAGACTTGGATGCCGCGTCACCAGGAGCGTCGACGCCGGACGAAACGGCCTGGCCCGCACGACGACGCGTTCGATGACGCCGGCCTGGCCGAGACCCGCGAGGGCGCGGCTGAACAGATCCGGCCGCTCGGTCGCAGAGCACCAGACGGCGTGGCCGTGCGCCGCGATCAGCCTGATCCGCTCGACGTGATCGAGTTGCGTGCTCTGACTGGCCGAGTCGAAGCCGAAGCCGCCGACCGAGAGAGTGCCGCCGATCGAGAGATCGAGGTAGTCGGGCAGCACCGGCACCGTCCAGCCGGCTCGGTTGAGCGCGCGTTCGACGCCGCGCCAGTGCGCGCGCGCCGCCAGGTCGAAGAGGCCGTCGCCGAGGGCGACCACCGGCGAAGCATCGGCATTCTCGTTGGCGATGACCATGCCGTCCGCGGCGAGCGACTGGCCATCGCACGAGTGCCCGGCGCCGCGGACGCGGTAGCGCAGCCCGCGCGCGCGAGCCGCGGCAAGCGCCGTCACCACCTCGTGTTCGGAGCGCGCGAGAATGGCGAGCCGAGGCGTGGCGATCGTCGAGCGTCCGAAGTCGGATTGATAGCGCGCCGGAGCGCCGAGCCGCAGATCGGCATCGGCGGGATCGTCGATCGGTCGGCGTTCGTCTGCCGGCGCGGCGGTGAGGGTGTACACTCTGGTGCCGGGGAGTTCTGGCCGGCCGAGTATACCCCAGCCCTACATGAGCCTCGCACCCGGTTCTCGACTCGGCAGATATCGGATCGAAGCGCTCATCGGCGCCGGTGGCATGGGCGAGGTCTACCGGGCCCGCGACGATCGCCTCGACAGGTTCGTCGCGATCAAGGTCCTGGCGCCGCAGCTCGCCGAAGATGCGGACGTCCGCCGTCGCTTCGAGCGTGAGGCCCGCGCCGCGGCCCAGCTCTCCCACCCGAACATCGTCGCCATCTACGACGTCGGCGAAGAAGCCGAGACGGCCTACGCGGTGATGGAGCTGCTCGAAGGCGAAACGCTGCGGGCGCGGATGAAGACCGGCAGCCTGCCGCTCGATGTCACACGCGCGTACGCGCTGCACATCGCCAGCGCCCTGGCCGCCGCGCACGCGAAAGGCATCGTCCACCGCGATCTGAAGCCCGAAAACGTGTTCCTCACCGCCGACGGCGCCGTGAAGCTGCTCGACTTCGGCATCGCGCGGGTGCAGCCCGCCGGGCCGGCCGACCGCGTCGAAGCTGCCACCGGGCCCGGCACCAAGGTTGGCGTCCTCCTCGGGACGGTCGAGTACATGTCGCCGGAGCAGCTTCGCGGCGGCCCGATCGATCACCGGACCGATCTCTTCTCGTTCGGCGTGATGCTCTACGAGATGACGCACGGACGCCGGCCGTTCACGGGCACGTCGGTCATCGATCTGGCAGCGGCAGTGTTGACTGCCGAGCCGCCGATGGGGGCACATCTCGCCGCGGCGGACCCCGAGCTCGAGGCCGTGATCCGGCGCTGCTTGCAGAAGACGCCAGACGAGCGCTTCGCCACCGCGGCGGAGACGGCGGCGGCGCTGGGCGGGCGCACGACGACGGTGGTCACGGCGTCGGCGGCGATCTCGCCGGTGCAGCGTGCGATCGAAGGATCCGTCGCCGTGCTGCCGTTCGTCGATCTCAGCGCCGAGCACAGCCTCGAGTATTTCTGCGACGGCATCGCCGAAGAGATTCTGAACGAGCTCGCCCGCGTGCCCGGGCTGCGCGTGGCCGCGCGCAGTTCGTCGTTTCAATTCAAGGGCCGTACCGACGACGTCCGCGAGGTGAGTCGCGCGCTGAACGTGCGCGCGGTGCTCGAGGGCAGCGTGCGCTCGTCCGGACGTCAGCTCCGCATCAGCCCGCGTCTCGTGGACGCCGAGCAGGGTTATCAGGTGTGGGCCGAACGCTTCGACCGCGAGCTCGACGACATCTTCGCGGTTCAGGACGAAATCGCGCGCGCCGTCGTGCGCGGACTGCAGCTCGGCAGCAGCGCGACGGCGCTGACGATGAGGCTTGGCGCGGGCACCGCCAGCGTCGACGCCTACACGCGGTATCTCAAGGGGCGCCACCACTGGAACCGGCGCACCGAGAGTGACCTCGAGACCAGCGTCGCGTATTTCGAAGAAGCGCTCGCGCTCGATCCGGACTACGCCGAGGCCCATGCCGCGCTCGCCGAGAGCTTCGTCACGCTCGGCCTCTACGGCGCGCGCGATCCGGCGAGCGTGATGCCGCGGGCCCGCGCCAGCGCCGCGCAGGCGCTGGATCGGTCGCCGGTTCTCGCCGACGCACAGGCGACGATGGCGTGCGTCGACGCCGTATATGGCTGGGATTGGGCCGCGGCGGAAAAGAGCTTCAAGCGCGCGGTCGCCGCCAATCCGAACGCGTCACGCGCGCGTCACTGGCTGGCGATCAACTGCCTGGCGCCGCTCGCCCGCTTCGACGAGGCGCGCGGACAACTGACGCTGGCGCTCGAAGTCGATCCGCTGTCGCCGGCCGTCGCGGTCACCGTCGGCCTCACGCACTACCTGGCGCGCCGATTCGACGACGCGATCGCCGAGCTCGAGCGCACCATCGCGCTGCACCCGGACTTCGCGATCGCGCGGCTGTTCCTCGGATTCACGCTCGTCGCCGCCGGCCGGCACGACGACGCCAGACGATCGCTCGAAGTCGCGCGCGATCTGTCACACGGCAGCCCCGAGGTCATGTCTGGTCTGGGCTATGCGGCGGGCCGGCGCGGGGACACCGCGGCCGCGCGCGCGCATCTCGACGCGCTGACCGCGCGATCGGCGGAGCGCTACACCTCGCCGACGCTCGTCGCTCAGGTGCTTGCCGGCCTCGACGAGCACGACGAGGCGCTGACGTGGCTGGAACGCGCCCGCGACGTCCGCGCCGCCGATCTCACCTGGCTGGCGGTGCGGCCGGTCTGGGACCCGCTGCGATCGACCGGGCGATTCCAGGGGCTGATCGACGCCCTCGGACTGGGCCGAAGCGAATCAAGGGCGGTTGAGTAGCTCCGCCACGTCTGTGAGGTCTGCCGTATCGAGCCCCTCGTCGAAGGCCGCAGCGATGCGGCGCAGTTCATCGACGCGGTCGGCCGTCGGCTGCGACCGCACCAGGCTCGTGAACGCCCGCAGCTCGAGCGCCTTCGATTCCTGCCGCCGCGCGATCGCGATCGCCTCGCTGAAGTAATGGCCGGCGTCGTCGGCGCTGCCGCCCTGCGCGATCAGATATTCGCCCTTGAGCCGGCGAATCTCCGCGTCCCACATCGGATCGGTCCGCGAGGTGTTGAAGGCGAGCGCCTCGTCGATCAGGCTCCCCGCCAGGTCGAGGCGGCCGCGATGCCAGAGCGTCTCGATCGCAATCGTCATGAAGTAGGCGAGCGCCAGGCCCGAGCCGGTGGACTGGTAGGTGCGGATGATCTGGAGCGATGGCGGCGTCTCTTCATCTGCATCGGCGCGGCCGGGCTCGAGCAACGACAGCGCCCAGAGTTGCCAGAGTCCCGCCTGGAGTCCCCAGATCGGCAGGCCGTATTCAGCGCTGAGCGCCGCTACTTCGGCCGCCAGCCGCAGTACGTCGGCCGGCTCGCGCCGGAAATGATGCAGGTGCAGGCCGCCGAAGACCAGCGCATGCGAGAGCGCGTTGGATCGGCCGGTGCGGCGCGCCCGGTCGATCGCGTCGCGGCCGCGCGCGAGGCCCGTGTCCGGCCGCCCGAGATGCCAGGCCGTCATCGCCTCGTACACCCCGAGCAGCGCGCCCAGATCGAGGCCGATGAAGTTGAGGAACACGTCGTCCTGATCCAGCCGCACGCGCGTGCGCGCCTGCCAGGCCTCGGCGTCTCGAAAGCGTCCGGCGTAGTAGCTCGTGATCGCCGGCACGATCAGCGCGCGCGGCCGGAACTCGGCGGCGTTCATCGCTTCGGCCTGCTCGACGAGGCGAAGGCCGAGGCGGTGCGCCGCCTCGATCTCGCCGCGCACCAGGCGGAACTGCGCGAGGCCGATGCCGATCCAGAGCCGCTGCGCCGGATCGCCGACGCGCTCGTTGAGCTCCTGCGCGCGCAGGTACGTGCGCTCGACCTCGTCGACGACGAAGCCGCGCGTCGCCGTGAGCGGCGGTCCGATGGCGAGCAGGATACCGAGCTCCTGCAGGTCGCGCGCTGGCGACGCCGGCAGGTCGCGCACCAGGTCGAGCGCAGCCTGGAAGCAGCGGATCGCCTCGACGTTGGCCGATTCGCCCGCGGCTTTCCGGCCGGCCTGAATCCAGTACGGCACGGCGCGCTCGCCGTCGCCCGCTTCGGTCAGGTGGCGAGCGACGAGTCCGGGGTTGGCCGCAGCGCGCTCCGCGAACCGCTCGATCAGCGCGTCGGCGATGCGGCGATGCTGATCGCGCCGCGCGCTCTTGAGCAGCAGATCGTAGGCGGCATCGCGAATGAGCGCGTGGCGAAAGACGAACCGCCCGGCCTCGCGCGGCCCCTGCGGCAGCACCAGCTCGCTCTCGATCAGACGATCGAGATGCGCATCGAGCTCGGCCGGACGCCAGGGCCCGGTCGCGCGCAGCATGTCCAGGCTGAAGTCGCGGCCGATCACCGACGCGAGCTGCGCGACTTCACGCGCGGGTCCCAACCGATCGAGGCGGGCGGTGAGCGACGCGTGCAGCGAGGTCGGCACGGCCGCCGCGCGATCGTCGGTCGCGCCGCTCTCCAGCAGTGTCTTGGTGAGCTCCTCGACGTAAAGCGGCACGCCGTCGGTCCGGGCGATGATCTCGGCAAGCAGTGCCGGCGGCAGCGGGTGTCCGCTGCTGACCTCGTCGACGATGGCGCGGACATCGCCGGGCGAGAGCGGGCCGAGCTCGATCCGCACGACGCCGCCGTCGTTCCACGGCTGGGCGAATGACGGGCGCGACGTGAGCAGCAGGAGCAGCCGCGCGTCGGCGCGGCCGCCGAGCAGGAAGGTCAGGAACTCGATCGTCGAGGGATCCGCCCAGTGCAGATCTTCGACGACGAGCACCACGGGACGGTCCAGGCCAATCGATCGGATCAGGCCGGCGATCGCGGCGAACGTCAGCTCCTTCCGGCGCTGCGGGCTCAGATCGGCGATGAGCGAGGTGTCCGGAGACGCCGCGCCGAAGACCCCGGCGAGCAGGACGGCATCGGAGGGCCCGAGCTCGGCAGCTTTCGATCGCCCGACGAGCGACGCCAGCTGCGCGCTGCGATCGGACGGACCAAGCTCGGTCATTCCGAACAACGACTCGCAGGCGCCGACGATCGGCGCGAGCGCCGTATCGACGTCGTAGGCCGAGCACTGGCCGATCGCGATGGCGGCGCGTTCCGATCCGATCCGGTCGAGCGCGGCCTGCACCAGGCTGGACTTGCCGAGCCCGGGATCGGCGACGACGAGCGCCGCAGATCGGCGGCCGGTGTCGGCCGCGGCAAACAGCTCGTCGACGATGCGCCCTTCGATCTCGCGGCCGACGAGACGGCTGGCGCGAGACAAGCTGCGGGCATCGGCGCGTACGATGACCCGGAAGGCCTCCACCGGCTGCGCCACGCCTTTGAGCGACAACGCGCCTCGCGCTTCGGTCACGAACGCGTGTTTCAGCAGGTCGTGCGTCTGGCCGCTGATCAGGATGGTGCCGGCTTCGGCC
>DASTCC010000207.1:0-2678 GCA_035711465.1 Vicinamibacterales bacterium | reverse complement strand
CAACGAAGCGCTCCGCCAGGCCGGCGCGACGATCGTCGCACACGAGAACACCAAACTGTGGATGGCGACGCCGGTGTGGAGCCCTGCCGAGGACCGCTACCGCCAGCCGCGTCCGGCGGCGGCGCGGCCCGACAAGACGTTCTACGACACCGGCTCGATGACAACGGCCAACGAGCGGATCGAGTACGGCTACTTGATCGCGGCACATACCAGCGGCGACATTTACGTCCGCTTCCGCGACGCCAACGTGCTCGCGGTCGGCGACGTCGCGTCCCCGGCACGCGACCCCGAGCTCGACTGGTTCACCGGCGCCTGGATCGGAGGTCGCATCGACGCGATGGCCCGCCTGCTGACGATGTGCGACGACCGGACGCGGATCGTGCCCGGCTACGGGCCGGTGATGACGAAGGCGCAGCTCCAGGCCGAGCACGACGTCATGAAGACGATTTACGACCGGGTGTTCGATCTCGTGCGGAAGGGTGACGAGTCTTCGGACATGCTGAAGGCCGGCGTTCTCAACGGCCTGCCGCGCACATGGAAGGATCCGCAGCGGTTCCTCTACGACGTGCAGAAAGGGTTGTGGGCACACCACAACAAGCTGTCGGCGGATGTGGTCTAGATCGTTCGGATCGTTCGGATCGTTCGGATCGTTCGGATCGTTCGGATCGTTCGAGTCGTTCGGAATGTTCGGCGCGTTCGTCGCCGCGCTTGCGCTGGCTTCGCCTGTCCATGCCCAAGGTGTCCTGGCGGATCGGATCCAGGCCGGGGATCGACGCGCGGCGCTGGAGATGATTGCGAAGGGCGCCGACGTCAACCAGACCCAGCCGGACGGCACGACGCCGCTGCACTGGGCCACCTATAAGGTCGATCGCGAGCTGATCGAGGCGCTGATCAAGAAGGGCGCGCGCGCCGACGTCGTCAACCGCTACGGCGCCAGCCCGCTGGCCGAGGCGATCAAGGTGGCCAACGTGCCGCTGGTCGAGCTGCTGCTCGAAGCCGGGGCGAACGCCAACGTCGCGAACGAGGACGGGCAGACCGCGTTGATGCTGGCGGCGCGGACGGGCAACGTCGCGGTGGCGGAGGCACTGGTGCGCGAGGGCGCCGACGTCAACCGCCGCGAGCGCATGCGCGGCCAGTCGGCCGTGATGTGGGCGGCGGCGCAGAACCACCCCGACATGGTGAGGTTCCTGGTGTCGAAGGGCGCCGACCTGTCGATTCGCGCCGACGCCACCGACTGGGGCTCGCAGATCACCAGCGAGCCGCGGGTGATGTACCGCCCCGTCGGCGGCCTGACGCCGCTGCTCTATGCCGCGCGCGCCGGCTGCCTCGACTGCGTGAAGACGATGATCGCCGCGGGTGCGGACAAGGACCGGCCGAACCCCGACGGGATGACGCCGATGATCATGGCGCTCGACAACGGCTTCCCGGAGGTCGCGCGGTTCCTGCTCGAGCAGGGCGCCAATCCGCACGTGTGGGACTGGTGGGGGCGGACGGCGCTCTACGTGGCGGTGACGATGCGCGGCGGGCGGGACAGCCGGGCCGGGAACCGGTCACCCGGATCGCTGGCGTTCATCACTGCGGCGCTCGCCGCCGGCGTCAACCCCAACGCGCAGCTCGCGTTCAAGGAGCCGAGCCGCGGCGGCCGCGACAACCGCTTCGCCGACGACCTGCTCACGACCGGCGCCACGCCACTCCTCCGCGCCGCGCAGACGTTCGACAACGAGGTCGTCCGCCTGCTGCTCACGCACGGCGCGCTCGTCGATCTGCCGAATGCCTCCGGCGTCACGCCGTTCATGGCGGCCGCCGGCATCGGCACGCGTGGCGGCGGCGCCGGCGTGCTCGGCCCCGGCACGCCAGACAACGTCGTCTCGCTGTCGCTCGAGACGATGGAGATCCTGCGGCAGGCGGGCGCCGACGTGAACGCGCGCATCACCGACGTCACCAGCCTGACCGGCCGCATCGCGCGCACCAACACGATGACCGGCAAGCAGGGGCAGACGGCGCTGTTCCAGGCCGTAGAAGCCGGCCGCGCCGACGTCGTCCGCTACCTCCTGCAACACGGCGCGAGCGCCGACGTCAAGGACGACGCCGGCCGCACGCCGGGCGCCGTGGCGCGATCGAAGGAGATTGCCGCGCTGTTGCCGCCCGCCGGGGGAATCTCGAGGTAGCTCCTCCAGACGACGCTACCATCGTCGGGAGCATCTTCGTGATTCCTGGTGATGACGCGGCGGACGCCCTTGCCGCCCTTCGGCGACATTTCGGCCACGACTCCTTCAGGACCGGTCAGCAGGACCTTGTCGAGACGGTGCTCGCTGGGCGCGATCTGCTGGCGGTGATGCCTACCGGTTCCGGCAAGTCGCTCGGGTTCCAGCTCCCGGCGGTGATGCTCCCGGGCGTCACGCTCGTCGTCTCGCCGCTCATCTCGCTGATGAAGGACCAGGTGGACGAACTCAATCGCCGCGGCATCCGCGCGGCGGCGATCAATTCGCAGGCCTCGGCCGAGGTCCGCCGCGAGGCGCTCGTCGCCGCGCGCGCAGGCGAGCTGAGGCTGCTCTATGTGGCGCCCGAGCGATTCGCGTCGCCGGTCTTCCTCCGCGCGTTGAGCGGGATTCCAGTCGCGTGCTTCGTCGTGGACGAGTCGCACTGCGTGTCCGAGTGGGGGCACGACTTCCGGCCCG
>DASTCC010000206.1:0-2533 GCA_035711465.1 Vicinamibacterales bacterium | reverse complement strand
CTGTTCGCCTGGAGCAGCGGCCCGCTCAATACGGCCGCGGGCGGCGAGGTGCGCAAGGTTGAAGCGCTCTGGGCGAGCGGCGACCTGTTCACGGTCCTGCGCGTGAGGCCCATCATCGGTCGCCTGATCGGGCCGGAGGATGATCGTCCCGGCTGCGCCGCGCCGGTCGCCGTGATCAGCGATGCGTATTGGCAGCGCGCGTTTGGCCGCTCGCCCGCGGTGCTGCAGCAGGCCGTGCGCCTGGAAGGCGTCGAGCTGCCGATCGTCGGCGTCACCGAGCCCTCGTTCTTCGGCCTCGACGTCGGCCGCCGCTTCGACGTGGCGGTGCCGGTGTGCGCCGATCCGTTGCTGGTGCGTTCGCGCAATCGCGTGGCCTCGAACCGCGAGTGGTGGCTGTCGGCAATCGGCCGCCTGGCGCCGGGCCGCACGCCCGAGCAGGCCAACGACTCCCTGATCGCCATCTCGCCGGCCGTCATGGAACACACGGCGCCGTTCGACTACACGGCCGAAGCGGTACAGCTCCACCGGAAGGCAAAGCTCGAGGCGGTGCCGGCAGCCTCGGGCGTTTCCGACGTCCGCGACGCATTCGCCGAGCCCCTGGTGCTGCTGCTGGCGGCGACCGGCCTGGTGCTGCTGATCGCGTGCGCCAACCTGGCTAATCTGCTGTTGGCGCGGGCGACCGCTCGCGAGCGCGAAATCGCCGTCCGTCTGGCGATCGGCGCATCGCGTCGCCGGATCGTTCGTCAGCTGCTCGTCGAGAGCGTGCTGCTGGCCGTGCTGGGGACGGCACTCGGCATCGGCGTCGCGCGCGGGTTGAGCGACCTGCTGGTGGCGCAACTCGCTGGCGGGATGGGCCCGGTGTTCATCGACCTCGCCTGGAACCTCACGGTGCTCGGCTTCACGTCCGGTGTGTCGATGCTGGCCTGTTTGCTGTTCGGACTGGCGCCGGCGTTCAGGGCCACGGCGCTGGCGCCCGCGCTTGCGTTGAAGGCCGGCGGCCGCGGCTCGACGGCCGGCGGCGCGCGGTTCGGCCTGCGCCGTGTTCTGGTAGTGTCGCAGGTGGCGCTGTCGCTCGTCCTGCTGATTGGCGCGCTGTTGTTCACGCGCACGCTCTACAACCTGCTGACCATCGACGCTGGTTTCGATCAGAACCTGGTCCAGGTCGACATCGCCGATCGCAGCTTCATGACTGACGATCATCGCCGCGGACTCGCGATGCGGCAGGAGCTGCAGGACCGCGTTGCCGCGATCCCCGGCGTTGCCGGCGCGGCGCTGGTCGACAACCCGCCCCTCGGCGGTGGCTTCTGGAACGAGCATGTGTTCGTCGATGGCGGCTCCGAGAAGGCGGTCTCGAACTTCACCCGCGTCACCGGCAACTACTTCGAGATGCTCGGCATCCCGCTCGTGAAAGGCCGGACCTTCCAGGCGTCCGACGTGCACGGCGCGCCGCCGGTGGCCATCGTCAACGAGGCCTTCGTTCGCAAGCTGCTCCCCGGGCGCGACCCCATCGGCCGCCTGTTGTGGGCCGAGACTGGCGTGGGCCAGCCGATCGAGAAGGTCCAGATCGTCGGCGTGGCGCGCGACACCAAGTACCGTCATATCAAAGACGACTTCGAGCCGTTGGTGCACGTGGCGATGACGCAGTCGAACGAGTTTCGCGACTACGCGCGCCTGGTCGTGAAGCCTCGCGGCCGGATCGACGGGCTCATGCCCGCCATCACGCGGGCCGTCGCCGGGATCAACCCTGCGATGAGCGTCGAGTTCAGCGTCATCCGGCAGACCGTCAGCAACGGCCTGGTGCGCGAGCGGCTGATGGCGCTGCTGTCGAGCGCGTTCGGCCTGCTGGCGGGACTGCTCGCAGCGGTCGGCCTCTATGGTGTGATGTCCTACACCGTGACGCGGCGCTCGAATGAGTTCGGCATCCGCTTCGCCATGGGCGCGCGCCGTGCCGATGTGATGTGGATGGTTCTCGCCGACGCCGGCGGCCTTATCACGGTTGGCATCCTCATCGGCGGTGCGCTCGGGCTGGGCGCCGCGAACGCGGCGCGGACGCTCTTGTTCGGGCTGCAGCCGACCGATCCGCTGACCATGATTGCGGCGCCGGCGGTGCTCGCGTCGATCGGCTTTGCCGCCGCGTACTTGCCTGCCCGCCGCGCCTCGCGGCTGGATCCGATGACGACGCTACGGCAGGACTGAGAGCGCTTTCGCGAAGAACGCGGCGGCGGCCCGTGCCGGCTCGCCGCCCGTATCCAGGTAGAGCATGGCGGTGTCTTTCGGAATCTGATCGATCAGCCTGAATGGGAGGTACTCCGCGAGGGCAACTCTCGACTCTTCGTCGTTCATGGCCGCCGCGACAGCGTCGGTGGTGGGTGCGGTTCCGCTCCTGGCCAGCTTGATCATCGCCGCCTGCTGCGCTGCCGTCGGCGCGAACGAACGCCGCTCGGCTCCGCGTCCGGCGTCGAGCGCCTCGAGCGCCACTCCGGCTTTCACGCGCGCGTCCGTCGCGGCTACAGTCACGACGTGCGCGCCGGCC
>DASTCC010000205.1:0-7015 GCA_035711465.1 Vicinamibacterales bacterium | reverse complement strand
GTGGTTATGCCCAGCGCCCCTCGAGAGATCGCCGCGCTGGCGGCGTTTACGGATTGGCATGACTCTTTGACTGATGTCCCTTCCCGGGGGGTGTGTGTCTGCCTCCCGGTGGAGGACGTTATGCGCCGCCATGTGCTCATGGTCGTCGTTCTCGCCCTGGCGTCGGCCGCCTGCGGTCAGGGCGAACCGCGCACGAGCGAGCTCGATGCGCTGCCGCCGCTCGCGCCGCCTGACGCGCCGACCGATCCGCTTGCCAACTTGCCGGCGACGTTCAAGGGCGCGCTGCCCTGTTTCGGCTGCGAGTCGCGCCGCTATCACCTCAACGTCTTTCCCGATCAGAGCTACGCGCTCCGCATCGACGAGATCGGCGGAGTCACGCAGCGGCGGGACCAGATGGGCACCTGGGTGCTGTCGTCCGACCATCGCACCATCGTGCTCAAGGGCGGCCAGGACGTCGCACCCGAGTTCTTCGCGCTCAAGGACGGCATGACGCTGCGCAAGCTCAACGACGACGCGCGCGAGATCGATCAGGATGCGGCGTGGGATGTCCGCCGCGTCGGCCGGTTCGAGCCCTTCGATGTCGCGCTCGACATGCGCGGCTCGTACAACCTCGTCGGCGCCGCAGGCGCGTTCACGGACTGCGCGACCGGCAAGCGCTGGCCGGTGGCGTCGGAAGCCGCGAGCGGCGATCTCGAAACCGCGTATCACGGCGCGCGTCTCTCGCCGGGCGAGCCCGTCATCGTCTCGATCGCCGGGAGGATCGCGTCGCGCGATCGCCGCGACGGCCCGGGCACGCGTCCGACGCTCGTCGTCGACAGGTTCGTTCGCGTCTTTCCCGGCCAGTCCTGCTCGCAGCGCTATTCGTCGGCGCCGCTCGAGGGCACGGAGTGGCGCCTCATCCGTGTCGGCACCACCGCCGTGTCGCAGGCGGCCGCGAAAGCGGTGTCGCAGCCGTCGATCACGCTCGAGCCGTCGAGCCTGCAGTTCAACGGCACCGGCGGATGCAACCGTCTCGTCGGCGACTACGAGCGCAACGGCGGCAAGCTGAGCTTCAACCAGGCGGTGCAGACACGCGTCGCGTGTCAGGGCGCCATGGAGATCGACACCGCGTTCGCGCAGATGCTGCCGCAGGTGCGGCGCTGGCGCGTACTCGGCCGCATCCTCGAGCTGCAGGACGAGAGCGGGAAGTCGCTTGCGCGCTTCGAGGCTGGCGGGTAAGCGCCGTCGTGATCAGGAGGCTCCCCAGCCTGACGGCGATCGCCGGTAGCGTCGTCGCCGTCGCGGCGATCGTCGCCGGCGCCTGCAATCGCGCGCCGGGCGTTCGCGGATCCGCCGTTGCGCGCGTGATCGGGCCGGTCGACGGCACGCTCGCCAACGGCGACGTGCGGCTGAGCTTTCGCTTCGAAGCACCAGGCCAGGGCGACGGGCCATTTCCCGCCTTCGTCATCGGCCATGGCTCAGGTGAGGTCCGCAAGGAGGATTGTCTCGGCCTCGCCGGCAACCTCCTTCGTCGCGGATTCGCGATCCTCTGCTACGACAAGCGGGGCGTCGGCAGGTCGACCGGGACGTACGTCGGCGTCGACGCCATCAACAGCCACGAGCTGATTCCGGATCTGGCCGCCGACATGGCGGCCGCGGTCCGCTTCATCCGCAACAGGCCGGAAGTCGATCCGCGTCGCGTTGGTCTCATCGGCGGCAGCCAGGCCGGCTGGATCATTCCCCATGCCGCGCGTGATGCCGGCGTGAACTTCATGATCCTCCTCGTCGGACCGACCGTCAGCGTCGGCGAGGAGATCTACTTCAGCAAGTTTGCGGAAGAGACGACGACGCCGCTGGCCAGACTAGGCGGGGTGTTGAAGAGGTACGAAGGACCGCGCGGGTTCGATCCGCGTCTCGATCTCGAAGCGCTCGACATTCCAGGGCTGTGGCTCCTGGCGGGCTCCGATCGCAGCATTCCGACTCCGGAGACGGTGGCCATTCTCGACGACCTGATCGCCGCCGGCAAACCCTACGAGCGCGTCGTCTATCCGAAGGCCGATCACAGCCTGCGTGGCACGGCGATCTGGCCGGACATCGATCGCTGGCTCGACGCGAACGTCGCGAAGTAGGCGCTAGGCCGGCGCGCGCCTCGGCAGCACGCGCCGGATCGTGCGAAACAGGAATCGTGTGTAAGCGACCAGCCCGATAACGGCGACGATGCCGAGCACGAACAACACCGGGCCGCCGACGATGGCGAAGATGGGCGGTACGTCCATCGACACACCGGGCAGATGGATGTGCGTCGCTTCCAGCAGGCCGACGATGAACACCGCGACGCCCGAGGCGACGAAGCTGATGCCAATCGATCCGAGCACCGCCATGATCACGATGGTCGGGATGCCGCCGATGGCGATGAGCCCGATGATCTTGAAGAAGCGTTCGAGCGCCGGCACCCGCTGCGGCTGCCTGGGATGGAGGAGCGAGTCGACGGCGTAGGCTCGCGCCAGCGTCTCGGCCGAGCCGAGCGCTTCGAGCACCGCGTCGAGCGGCTTGCCGGCGGCGACCGCATCGGCGATGTGGTGCCGGATCTCCTGCACGATCTCCCGGCGATCGTCGGGCGGGAGCGAGCTCAGACCGTCGGCCAGCCTGGCGAGGTAGCGATCCACGACCGGATGTGCCTCTCTCACGTCGGTTCTCCTTTGCGCATGCAGTGCGCGACGGCATCGACCATGGCGTCCCACTCCCTGGTCAGGACGCTCAGCCGACGCCGGCCCTCCGGGGTAATCCGGTAGTACTGCCTGGGCGGTCCGGCGGGGGAGTCGCGGGTGAACGTCTCCAGGCAACGATCGGTCTTGAGGCGGCGGAGCAGGGGATAGACGGTGTTCTCGCCGCTCGCCAGCGGGCCGAGGCTCTCGAGCGTCGTGACGATCTCGTAGCCGTAGCTGGGCTCGTTGTGCAGGACCTGCAGGATGCAGAGCTCGAGGACGCCGCGGCGCAGCTGCGAGGTCCACTCTCCGGACGGGGCCACCTGCACTGTAGGGCTCCTTTCCTGCCGGCGCTGGTGTGCGGCGCGCGGTAGCGGTAGTGTGTATTACGCAATACCGGGCCGCGAGGTTCAAGCCGTCGCCACCGCGGCCGCCCCTGCGCGCCGTAGACTGTGCGGATGCCGCCCGTCGCGTCCGCCGTTTCCACCGCCGTGCGCGCGATGGATCTCCGTGCGCTCGAGCGCGCCCTGGCGCCCCGGGGCGCGAAGATTCCCGCTGGCGCCATCGTCGACGCCGGGCGGCTCGCCTGGAAGCCGGGGCTGGCGCTGCTCGTCAAGCACGGCGCGGACCTGAACGCGTGCGCGAAGAACTACCGCGCGCTTCACGCGCTGATGCAGGAGAAGCCGCACGCCGGCGGCTCGTCGACGCCGAAGCGCGTCGCATGTCTCCAGTGGCTGCTCGCGCGCGGCGCCGATCCCGATCTGCTCGGCGCCTGGCCGCTCGCGCGCGCGCCGATCGTCGCCGCCTTCCAGGGCGAGCGCGAGTATCTGCGGGTGCTTCGCGACGGGCGAGGGAAGCCTGACGTCTTCGTCGCCGCGGCGGCGGGCGACCTGGCGCGAGTCAAGGCGCTGTTGCAGCAGGACCCGTTGCTTGCGACCGCGCGCGACCAGGGCCATCTGACCGCGCTGCAGTGCGCGGCCGGATCGCGGCTCGGCGCGAAGGACAAGAAGACCGCGGCAAACCTCGTCGAGATCGCCCGGGTGCTGATCGCGGCTGGCGCCGACGTGCACGCGACGACGAGAAGCTGGGGCCACGACGTCTCGGCGGCGTCTTTCGCCGTGCGTGCAGGTCAGATTGACATGCTGCGCCTGCTGCTCGAACACGGCCTCGATCCGACCAGCGCGATCGCGCCGGCGGCGTGGGACGCGCATGACGACATGCTCGATCTGTTGATCGCGCGAGGCGGCGATCTCGATCGCGCGGTCGAGCACGGCCGCCCGGTCCTCAACGATCTGGTGCGCTGGGGCCAGTTCCGCCAGGCGCGCGGCCTGCTCGCGCGCGGCGCCAGCCCGAACGTCGCGGACGAGCAGGGCTGGACGGCGATGCAGCAGGCGGCGTCGCGCGGCAACGAGGCGATGATCAGGGATCTGATCGCCGCCGGCGGCGACGTGACGCGCACCGATCGCATCGGCAAGACCCCGCACGACGTCGCGCGCTTCAAGCGAATGCTGAAGATCGCCAGGCTCCTCGCGACGCCGGTCGCCTGATCGTTCCGCCAACGTCGCTGCCCGCGAGGCCGTCTAACCCGACGCGCCTCTTCGGCGCGGGAGCGATCACATGTCCAGGTTCGCGATCGACGTGAAGCACGGCTTCAAGGCGCTTCGGCGCGGGCGGGGCGTCACCGGCCTCGCGGTGCTCGCCTTCGCGCTCGGCATCGGCGTCACCACCGCCGTCTTCAGTCTGTTCTACGGCATTCTGCTCAAGCCGCTGCCGTATCCGGATCCGGACGCCCTCACGCTCGTCTACGACACTCAACCGGCATGCGCGACCTGTCCGGCGTCGTTCCCGAAGTACGTGGATTGGAAGACCCGCAACACGGTCTACGCCGGGCTCGGCGGTTCGTCGACCGGCATCCAGGTCATCACCGGCGTCGGCGATCCCGAGCGCGTCTCCTCCGTGCGCGCGACGGCGTCGCTCGTCAACGACGTCTTTCGCGTGCCCGCGCAGATCGGTCGCTGGTTCACGGAGGACGAAGACGAGCCAGGCGGGCCGAAGGTCGTCGTCTTGAGCCACGGCTACTGGCAGCGGCGCTTCGCCGGCGATCTCGGCATCATCGGCCGCAAGCTGACGATCAACGGCGAGCCGCACGAGGTGGTCGGCGTGATGCCCGAGACGTTCGTCCATCGCCGCGGCGAGATCTTCGTGCCCGTGCAGATCGCGTACGACGCGTCGCAGCGCGGCAGCCATTTCCTGCTGACCTACGGCCGGCTCAAGCCGGGCGTCACCGTCGAACGCGCCCGCACCGAGATGAAGGCCTTCGGCGACGCACTCGCTCAGGAGTACGGCTACAACCACGGCATCGACGTCGTCTCGCTCTACCGCGCCACCGTCGGCAGCGTCGAAGGGCCGCTGCGGATGCTGATGGGCGCGGTGAGCCTGGTGCTGCTGATCGCATCGGCCAACGTCGCCAACTTGCTCCTCGCATCGGGACTTTCGCGGCGGCGCGAGCTGGCCGTCCGGTCCGCGCTCGGCGCCACGCGATGGGATCTGGCGCGGCAGATCACGATTGAAAGCGTCATTCTCGCGCTCGCCGGCGGCGCGCTCGGCCTGCTGCTCGCGCAGTGGGCGACGACGACGTTCGTGACGATGGCGGGGACGATCCTGCCGCGCTCGCAGTTCATCTCGATCGACGGCTGGGTCCTGGGTTTCGCCGCCGCGCTTTCTCTCTTCACCGGCGTGTTCTGCGGGCTCTGGCCGGTGATTCGGCTGAAGTCGCGGGCGCTCGCGCAGGCGGTGCGCGAGGGCGATCTGCGCAGCGGCGCCGACGGCGCCGGCCGCCGCTTCGGCAACGGCCTCGTCGTCGCCGAAATCGCGGTCGCATTCTCTCTCCTCGTCGGCGCCGGCCTGCTGATGAAGAGCCTGCTCAACCTCGAGGGACGCGACACCGGCTTCAGCGTCGATCGCATCGTCGCGTTCGACCTTGCGCCCACCGGCTCGCGCTACAAGGAGAACGCGGTCGTCGACGCCTTCTATCGCGATCTGATTCCGAAGCTGCGCAGCATCGGCGGTGTCGAGAGCGTCGGGGTGACGAGTCATCTGCCGATGTACCAGTTCGGCTGGAACGGGGAAGTGACGCTCGAGGGCGGCAGCCCCTGGGAGGCCAACGCCGCGCCGCTCATCGAGAATCGGTGGGTCGGCGGCGACTACTTTCAGACGATGGGCATCGAGCTGCTGCAGGGCCGGCTGTTCAACGACACCGATCGCAAGGGCGCGCCTGCGGCGGCGCTGATCTCGGCGCGCACGGCGGAGAAGTTCTGGCCGGGGCAGGATCCGATCGGCCGCCGGTTCGCCAAGGGCACGCCCGGACCGAACTCGACCTGGTATCACGTCGTCGGCGTTGTCCGTGACGTCCGGTCGTACGGTCTGCAGTCGAACAGCCCGTACGAGATGTACGTCCCGATCGAGCAGGAAACGTTCGGCGCGATGACGGTGGTATTGCGGACATCGTCCGAGGATCCCACCGTGGTGATGGAGCCGGCGCGTCAGGTGGTGCGGTCGCTCGACGCGCAGCTGCCGGTCGCACGCGTGCAGACGATGCGAACCGTGGTCGCGGACTCGGTGAATCAGCCGCGCCTGATCTCGGCGCTGACGACGCTCTTCGGCGCGCTGGCCGGCGTGCTCGCGGCGGTCGGCGTCTACGGCGTGATGTCGTACAACGTGCGCCGCGAGCGCCGCGAGTTCGGCATTCGCCTGGCGCTCGGCGCGGAGCCGGGCAAGGTGCGCCGGCTGATCGTGCTGCGCGGCCTGACGCTCGGCGGCATCGGCGTCGGCCTCGGCCTGCTGATGGCCATCGGACTCACTCGCCTGATGGAGTCGCTGCTCACCGACGTCAAAGCAACCGACCCCGTGGTCTTCACTGCCGCCGGCGCGTTGCTGCTGGCAGTGGCGATCACCGCCGTGCTGATCCCTGCGCTGCAGGCATCGCGGACCGATCCGATGATCGTGTTACGGAGCGAATGAGCGTCACCGAATGGCGTCGGCACGACAGGTACCCGCGGGACGGGTGCGTTCAGGTACGGCGGGTGCTTGGCGGTCACCGCTGGCCCGTCGAAAGGGCAGCGAGCGAGAGCGAGCCGCCCACACGAACGGAGCGGGGCGCCGGGCCCCCGCGAGTGAGTGTGTAAGGGGTCCGAGTTGTGTCAAGAGGCGGCGGCGGCGAGCGAGAGCGAGCCGGCCACACGAACGGAGCGGGGCGCCGGGCCCGCGCGAGTGAGTGTGTAAGGGGTCCGAGTTGTGTCAAGAGGCGGCGGCGGCGGCGAGCGAGAGCGAGC
>DASTCC010000204.1:0-6014 GCA_035711465.1 Vicinamibacterales bacterium | reverse complement strand
TCGACGATCTCGCCGACGACGATCCGACGTTGGACGATCCGGACGTCGCGCTCGACTGGTGCTACACGCGGCTGCGTCGGGTGGAATTCAATCGTCGGCTCGAGCCTCGCGTGCGGCAGCACGAGCGCGCCTGGAACGCGTTCGTCGACGAGGGCCGCTGGCTGCTCGGTCGGATCGTCGCCGCCGAGGTCTACGACTACTTCGGCATCTACGCGGGGGCCGACGACGCGCTCAGCGTCTCGGATCCGCGCATCCTGGACACCATCAATCCCGTGCAGCCGGCCGAGGACGCCAGCAAGCGCCGGATCTGGCTGACGATCATGTTCGCGCACGTCCGCTACCGGCTCGAGGACTACGACGAAGCGACCCGCTACCTGCAGGGCGCCTTGAACCGTCTCAACAGTCTCGATCCTCACCAGGAGCACTTCTTCGGGACGCGGGCGCGCCTGTCCTACTCGTTTGGGCAGGTGGCCCGCCAGCGCCAGCGCTACGAGGAAGCGCTCGGACACTTCACCGACGTGAGCGAATTTGCCGCCGAACGCCTGCGCGAGAAGACGCCGTTCCTGGAACTGCACGGGCCGCCGCGGCTCGACCATCAGCTTGATGACGCTCAGCAGAAGACCTTGCAGAAGGAGCGGGTCCTGGCGACCTGGACCATCGGCAAGAGCCTGGCCTTCGGCGTCGGCTGGATCCACTACACCACCGGCAATCTGCGCGTCGCCCGGCTCGCGATCAACGCGGGGTACGCGATGCTGCGTCCGACTGGCGACTGGATTCACCGGGCCTACGCGCAGCTATTGCTGGCGGCGGCCGAGAGGGCCCGCGGCGGCGGTGACAGCCGCCGGCTTGCCAAGGCGGTAAATCGCGTCGCTGAGTCGGAGGCCGGACTCGCCGCCCACCCGTCGTTCAGCGGCCGGGCCGCGTACGAACGCGCCCTGTGCTTGCTTCACATGAAAGACCCGGCTGGCGCGAGGGCAGCGATCGCGCGCGCGCGGGCGCATTTCGACGCCGCCGCGCGGACGCCCTCGCCCCGCCGTTCCGATCCCGGTGGACAGGTGCCGAAGGCCACGCGCTGGTTGTGCAGCCTGTTCGTCCTCGAAAGCCGGGCGCACCGCTTGGAGGGCCGAAAGCCGGACGCGATTCGGGCGGCAGGTCAGGCCTACACGAAGGCCGTCGAAGGCCGCCACATCAGCTCGCAGATCGACGCGCTGCTGGCGCGGGCGGAAGTCGCGATCGAGCCCGATCCCGACCGGGCCGGCGGTCCGCGGCGGAAAGACGAGCTGGGCCGCGCCGTCAGCGACATTCACGACGCCCAGGCCCTCTTGCAGGCCCACCCGAACCCCAAGATGGAGGCGGCGTGCTGCCTGCACCTGGCGCGCGCCCACTGGCGCCTCGAGCAGCACGCCGAAGCGCGGCAGTTCTTCGGCATCTGGCTGCAGGAGTATGCGGATCGCGTGCAGCATGGCTTTCTGCACACCCTGGCGGACGAGATCGCCGACGAAATCGCGGTGACCGGTGACCGGTTCTCGGTGCTGTGCACGACCGAGAACCTCAACTTCGCCCAGCACGAGGCCCGATTGCGGGCGTTCCTGATCAAGACCGCCGGCGAGCGGGCGCGAACTCCCGCCGATCAGGCCCGGTTGCTCGGCGTCGGCGAGCGGACGTTGCGGCAGTGGATCCACGATCTTGGTGGCGACCACGACGTGGGCAAGCGGCGCGAGTGACACCGGTCATCGGCAAGACGCTGCCAGCTTCCGGCAAAAGCGTTCCTCGCGTCACGAGACGGTAACGGCTTAAGGTGGCCCTACGCCCGGAGGTCACCGACATGTCGAGCAACGACCGCTCTGCTCCACAGAACGATCCCCGCAGCTTGACGGCTGCACTCGAGGACATCGGCAAGGTGACAATCGTCCTCACCGCACTGATCCTCCTCGTCCTCACCGAAGCCGCGATCGTGCAGCACAAGTGGCACGGTCTGTTCGGCGTGCCCACGCCGCCGCCGCTGCTGCCGCTCGAGCCGGACGCCTGGTCGACCGCTCCGCCCGGCACCAAGGCGCCGCCGCCGTGCACGCCGGCCGAAGCGCCGCCGTCCCGGTCCGGAACCCGTCGCGCCGCGGCGTCCTCTTTCACGCGCCTGCTCTCGCACGTCGGGCCGATGGCGGCCATGCGCGCCGCCTTCACCCGGACCGTGCCCTCCGTCGTCTTGCCCGCGACGTCCGCCTGAGGTGGCAGGGGTGCGATCACCCCTGCCACGCTTCGGCTTCGTCATGCTGAACCTGGAAGACGGCGGATCCGAGCACGCCCTTCTTCATGAGCAGCCGCATCGCCGCGGCCGCCTCCTCGTCGGACATCGGACCGGCCGTGGGCTCCATCAGTGCCGATCGATCGATCGTCCCGGCGGCGCGGGCAAGATTCACGAGGTCACCGGCCTGCAATCTCACGCAGCCGCGCCGCGCCGGCATCGATCGCGGCGATCACCTTCTTCGCCTCGGCGTCGAACATCGCGCGATCCTTCTTCTCGACCGCCTCGCGCAGTCCGGGAAACGGCCACGGGGCGTAGCCGGTGGTGAGACCGGGTCCGATGAGCTGATGCTTGAACCACGGCCTTCCGGGCAGGCCTGAGGGATTCAGGAACGCGCGTTCGACGCCGACGAGCGTCGCACTCGCGCGAGCGATGGCGCCGGCGTCACCGGCCGCGATCACGCGATCCACCGCCGCGTCGGCCGCGGTGCCCGCAGCGCTGAACGCCGCGATCGCTTTGACGATCGGCGCGAAGTCCGGACGGAACGCGTCGGCGCCGGCGGTCCGGGCGCGGCGGACGACGTCGCTGCGGATGTCGTCGAGATCGTCAGCGAGGGCGCGCCCGTAGCTCGCGAAGCGAAGCGGTGCGACGTCGGCCGACGCCAGCCGCATCGTCAGCAGGCCGAGCACCCGCGCGGCCGCCTGGTGATAGATGAACTCGGGATCGCCGTAGCGCGACATCCACCGGAAGTTGTCGTAGACGGAGTGATAGACGCCGTAGCCGCCCGAGAAGCCGACGTCGACGGACGGGACGCCGAGATGGTCGAGGAACGCGGTGTAGTCCGAGCCTGACCCGAGGCGGCCGAGCTGCAGGTCGAACGTCGGATCGGCGCCGTCGAGCACGACCGGCGCCGCGGCCGCCCATGCGTCGCGCTGCCGCCGTTCCCAGACGGCGCCGACGGTGCCGCCGGCGCGGGGCTCCGGGACGAGGGCGGCGACCTCGCGAACGAGGTCGCGGAGCGACGGCACGCCGGACGCGCCGAAGTTCGGACCGGTCACCGCGGTGTCGACGTTGACGTAGGCGATCGCCTTGCCGAGCATCGCGGCGTTGGCTTCGGCCCACTCCGTGGATCCGACCAGGCCGTACTCCTCGCCGTCCCACGAGCAGAACAGGATCGTCCGCTTCGGTTGCCATCCGGCCTTCACCGCCGCCGCGAGCGCGCGCGCGGTCTCGAGCATCGCGGCGGTGCCCGAATTCGGATCGACGGCGCCCGGCGTCCACGCGTCGCGGTGATTGCCGAAGACGACGACCTCGTCGCTGCTGCCGGGAATGCGCGCGATGACGTTGTAGATCGGCTTCAGGCCTTCGTCCATGAGCACCGACATGTCGATCTCGGCGCCGCCCGGACCGGCGTGGTACGTGAAGGGCAGGCCACCCTGCCACGCGTCGGGCACGCGCGGGCCGCCGAGCGCACGGAGGATGTGCTCGGCCTCGCGATACGAGATCGGCAGCGACGGGATCTTCGGCACGTTGGCCATCTGATCGCGCGTGATCCGTCTGGCGCCGTCGATCGACGGGATGCCGCCCGGCGTTGAGGGATCGCCCGGCTGCAGCGACAGGTACTGCACCGAGCCGCGCTGAATCGCCGACGGCGGCCGCATCGGGCCGTCCGGATAGACCTCGCCTCTCATGTAGCCGTCGTCGGCCGGATCGGAGTAGATGAGCACGCCGAGGGCGCCGCGTTCCTGCGCCTCTTTCACCTTGAGGCCGCGGAACGCGCCGCCGTAGCGGACGAGGACGATCTTGCCTTCCACCGAAAGGCCCATGTCCTTCAGGCGAGCGTGATCGGCGGGCGATCCGTAGTTGACGTAAATCACCTGACCCGAGGCGCGTCCCGAGGCGCCGTAGCCATGAAACGCCGGGAACATCCCGCGCGGCGTCGAGTCCTTGTCCTCGGCGTAGGCATCCTCGATCAGCGACAGCTCGCGTTCGACGGGCTTCGTCATCTTCAACGTCACGGACTGCGGATGGTTGAGGAAGACGTCGTACTTCACGGTCTCGACGGCCAGACCGAACTCGGCGAAGCGATCGCGGACCCAGTCGGCGACGCGCTTCTCGGCGGGCGTGCCGGCGACGTGCGGCTCCTCGGTCAGCGCCTGCAGCCAGCGGCGCGCGTGATCCGGCGTCGGCGTGTCGAGGGCGATGCGCTCGAAGCGCGCGAGGGCGTCGGCGGACGCGCGCGAGAACCCGGCGGGCGGGCGCGACGCGTCCTGGGCGATCGGGATCACAGGTGTGACGGCTGCGGCGACGACGAGCATCAGCAGGGTGCGGCGCATGGCCGACATTCTCTCAGGTCGGACCCCCGGCGCGCTCGTGCTACGCTGGCCCGCTTCGCGCCCCGTCCGATGCTCCACGTCTCGCGTCCCGATGCCCGCATCGCCTACGCCCGCGCCGGCAGCGGTCCGCCGGTGCTCCTGATTCAGGGCGTCGGCGTCATTGGCGAGGGCTGGCGGCCGCAGATCGACGCGCTCCAGGACGCGTTCACGCTGCTGTCGTTCGACAACCGCGGTATCGGCGCGAGCACGATGAGCGGACCGGTGCTCAGCATCGAGGCCATGGCCGCCGATGCGCTCGCGATTCTCGACGCCGAGCGGATCGTGCGCTGTCATGTCGCCGGCCACTCGATGGGCGGCGTGATCGCGCAGGCACTTGCGCTCGCCGCGCCCGGACGCGTCGCGAGCCTGTCGCTGCTGTGCACGTTCGCGCGCGGCCGCGACGCGGTGGCGATGACGCCGACGCTGTTGTGGCTCGGGCTGCGGACGCGCATCGGCTCCAGGGCGATGCGGCGGCGCGCGTTTCTGGAGCTGGTCGCGCCGGAGGCGAGCCTCGACGAGGACGCGGCCGATCGACTGGCGGCGAGTCTCGCGCCGCTGTTCGGGCACGACCTCGCCGATCAGCCGCCGATCGCGATGCGGCAGCTCCGCGCCACCTCGCGCTACGACGCCTTCGATCGGCTCGGATCGCTCGCGTCGATTCCGACGCTCGTCGTCAGCGCGGAGCTCGATCACATCGCCCGTCCGGCATCGGGCCGTGCGCTGGCGAAGGCGATTCCCGGCGCGCGCTACGTCGAGCTCGCCGGCGTCGGCCACGGCGTGCCGCTTCGCCAGCCGGCGCTCGTCAACGATCTGCTCCGGCAGCACGTCACGGCCGCCGGCGGTGATTGACAGGCGTCGGCAGTCTTGTCGATACTAGGCATAGTCGAACTATGCCTCTAGACCTGGTGCGCTCGTGAGCGGCTTTCGCGAGTGGGTCCGACGCCTCGCCTACCTGACTGGCCGGGGCCGTCACGATCGCGATCTGCGCCGGGAAATGGAAGCGCATCGCGAGCGGCTCGGCAGCGCCGCCGCGTTCGGCAACTCGCTACGCCTGCGTGAAGAGGCGGCCGACGTCTGGGGCTGGCGCTGGCTCGACGACGCGGCCCGTGACTCGAAGTCGGCGGCGCGCAGTCTCCGCCGGCGTCCGGGGTTCACCGCCGTCGTCGTCGCGTCGCTGGCACTCGTGACCGGCGCGACCACGGCGATCTTTGCGATCGTGCAGGCGATCCTGATCAGGCCGCTGCCCTTCGATCGGCCGGGCGAGCTCGTCGCGATCCACGGGCGCATGTGGCGGGAGGATCGGCCGGGACCGGCGGATCGCGTCGACGGGCCGATCGGCGTCAGCGAGCTCGACGTCTACCGCGCCTCGAGCACGACGATTGCCGGGCTCGCGGGAT
>DASTCC010000203.1:0-9676 GCA_035711465.1 Vicinamibacterales bacterium | reverse complement strand
ACTCCGGCTGCGCTGCGCCGGCTGTTGCGGCGCTGCCTCGACAAGAACCCGAAGCAGCGCCTGGCCGCGATTGCCGACGCTCGCCTCGATCTCGATGAGGCCGCGAGGCCCTCTCCGCCCGACGATCAGCATGCGCACGCAACGACGCCGCGTCGGGCAACGGCCCTGACCATGATGGGTGGCGCGCTCGTCCTCATGACGATCGCGGCGGCGTCGGGCTGGTGGCGAGCCTCGCGCCTGGAATCACCGAGCCCGGCGAGAGGGACCTACGTCGCCGCCACGCTGGGCGTCGGCGTTCCAAGCCTGAACACGCTCACCGATCGATTCGCGGTGTCCCCGGATGGGACGATGCTCGTGATCGTCGATCAGGATTCCGGCAAGCTCTGGCTGCGGCACATGTCCGCGCTCGAGCTGTCGCCGATCGCGGGCGTTCCTGTCGGCGCGTCCGCTCCGGTCTTCTCTCCTGACGGCAGGTGGATCGCGTTCCGGACGGACTCGGCCTTGATGAAGATCCCGACGCAGGGGGGAACTCCAGCGCAGATCACCGAGGGCAACGACTACTTCATCAACCTCACCTGGGGAGCGGACAATCGGATTCGCTACCCGTCGCTCCGGAACGACGCGATCCAATCGGTGTCGGCCAACGGCGGACCAGTGGACACCATCTCGTTCGGTCCTCACGCCTACGTCACCCGTGCGGAGAGCCTCCCGAACGGCCGGCTGCTGGTATCGATGATGATCGGCGGCGAGAATCAGATCGCCGTGCGCGAGAGGGACGGCGAGCTGCGCAAGCTGCTCACCGGCTGGGATGCCAGACTCACGCCGACGGGGCATCTGCTGTTCTCCCGACAGGAGAGCTCAACCTGGTCGATCGCCGCCGCGCCGTTCGACGAGGCGACGGCCACCGTCAGCGGCGACGTCACGGTGTTGTCGCGCGACGTGCCAGTCCGGTATGCCACGCCGGCGGCTGCGAGCGCGGCGGGAGACGTGTTCTATATCGCCGGCTTGCCGCGATCGGAACGCCGCGTCGTGATCGTCGATCGTTCGGGCGCGGAGCGCGACCTCCGCGTTCCTCAAGGCGCCTGGCTGTGGCCGACCGCGTCACCGGACGGTCGTCGCCTCGCGCTCGGGCGCTGGGAAGGCGCGCGACGCACTCTCTGGACGCTGACGCTCGACACCGGCGCGATGACGCAGGTGACCTACCTCGACGACACGATCGGATCGCGCTGGATGCCCGACGGCAAGCGCATTGTCTTTGCGCAGTTTCGGATCGACCCCGACCAGCGGACCACCAGCCTGTGGAGCGTGCTGACCGACGGAAGCGGGAAGACCGAGCCCATTCCGGCGCAATGGGACGCCTATCCTGGTGGCGTGTCCGGCGATGGCCGCACGTTGTTCTACAGCGCTTATCAGTCCAATCAGGCGCAGGAAGATCTCATGTCGGTGACGATCGGCGAGGCGGCCGCCAGGCCGGTGGTGCGGCTCGCGACTCCGGTGGCGGAGGAGTTGCCGACGCCGTCGCCCGACGGCCGATGGCTCGCGTACCAGACGACGGCGTCCGGCACCGCCGAGGCGCGGGTCGCGCCGCTCACGGATCTGACCGCGTTCGTGCAGGTCTCGACCCGCGGCGGCCGGCCGATTCGCTGGAATCGAAACGGGTCGACGTTGTATTACAACGACGGTGACAGCGTTGCCGCGATCGACGTCGGCCCGCGCGGCCCGGTGTTGACATCGAGGCGAACGCTCTTTTCGGTGCCGCGCGACGGCGGCAGGCTCGATGTCATGCCGGACGGCGAGCACGCGGTGATCATCCGCGGCGGTCCCATCTACTCCGACATCGTCGTCATGAAGGGCGCGCTCAGGCGCGGGCGGTAGCGCGATCGAACCTCACATGGCGGCTGGCGAGGTCGTGGCGCGCTAGCCTAGCGCCGCGGTATGCGCGGCGACGACCTGCCAGGATCCCGCGCGCTTCGCCCACACATTCGTCGTCCGATACCGGCGGACGACTTCCTTGCCCTCGGCGCGGATCGTCACGCCGAATCGGAAGCTCGTGACGGCCATGCCGTCGTGCGGCGCGACGACGATGTCGTCCTTCTCGTAGCCGACGACGGCGGGCGCGCTGGCTGAGGCAGCCTTGGCGCGCTCGGCGGCGCCGCGGCGCGCTTCGTCCATCACCGATCGCTTGTCGCAGACAGCGCCGGTGACGCCGGTGAAGATGATGTCGTCGGCGTAGAGGCCATCGAGCGTGTCGACGTCGATGTGCTGCGTGGCCAGGGTGAGTCTGGCTTCGAGATCGAGAATGTCCTGCTTCGTTGCGGCGTTCGGACTCATGCGTTCACCTCCGTGATCTGCGCCCAGCATGTACGGCGGCGGGCGGGCGCGTCCTGAAGGTTCTGTTAAGATTCGCCGAATCCGCCAATGCCGCAGGAGCGCCTTCGATTTGGCGAACTGACCATCGACGTCGCCGAACGTCGGGTGACGTGCGCCGGCCGCGACGTGGCCCTCGCGCCGAAGGCGCACGACGTGCTCGCGTATCTCACCCGTCACGCGGGCCATCTCGTGTCCAAGCAGGATCTGCTCGACGCCATCTGGCCCGATGCGTTCGTCGAGGAGGGCATCCTGGCGGTTCACATCTCGGCGCTCCGCAAGGCGCTCGCCGACGATCCCCGCGCGCCTCGTTACATCCAGACGGTGTCAAAGAGCGGCTACCGTTTCCTGGGGTCGGACGGGAGTCGCACGAGCGTTGGTACGGGGGCAGACACCGATCGCGCCCGGCGCGCTGACGTCTACGAACTCGTCGGCCAAGGGCGCCGCCTGTTGTTGTCCTCGAAGTTCTCGAACCTGCCCGAAGCCCGGCGCCTGCTCGAATCGGCCATCGCGCTCGACGCTGCCTACGCGCCGGCGCATGCGGTGCTCGCGCTCGTTCAGTGTGCGCGCGTCGAACTGCGGCAGGTTCAGCCAGCGGCCGGGTTTGCGGAGGCGAAAGCGTCAGCCCTCCGTGCGCTCGGGCTCGACGACGAGTCGGTGGATGCGCGAGTCGCGCTCGGCGCGGTGCTCATGCTGTCCGAATGGGATTGGAGCGGCGCCGAGCGAAGCTTCCAACGCGCCCTCGAGCTCAGTCCCCATCACACGCAGGCGCGCCTCCTCTACGGCCGGCTGCTCGACGCGATCGGGCAAACAGACGATGGCCTCGCGATGAAGCTGCGCGCGCTCGAAGACGATCCGTTTTCGCCGGCGGTGCATCTGGCGATCGCGTTGTCGTACTGGCATCAGCGACGCTTCGACGACACGATTCGATGGGCCCGCAAGACGCTGGAGCTCGACGCCTCGCATCTGCTCGCGCGCGAATTCCTCGCCGGCGCCTACTGGGCGATGGGCGACTTCGACCGGCACATGACCGAAAACCTGGCGCACGCCGCGACGTTCGGCGTTTCCGCTGAAGCGCTCGATCCGCTGCGCGAGCGATATGCGGCCGAAGGCCGCGCCGGCGTCCTCCGGATGTCTCTGGAACAGGCCGCTGCCGGCCCGGGGTTTCCCGAGGCCCAGCTCGCACTCGTCCACGGCGAGCTCGGCAACCTTGACGAAGCCATGGCTCACCTCGAGCGCGCCATTGAAGGCCGCGATCCCTGCCTCGTCGATCTTGCCGTTGCTCCGCAGTGGGATTCGCTGCGGGCGCATCCGGGTTTCGGGCGCTGCCTCGCGCACGTCGGGTTGGCGCGGTGAGTTGTCGCGAAGCCGGGGTCGCCGTACCGCGGCCGGTGCCCAGCCCACGTCCGGCACAACGGCGTATATTTCCTTCGCACGCATGAACGCTTTACCGTCCAGCGACATCACGCGGATCGTCCTGATCGTCCTCGTGATCGGCCTCCTCATCGTCGGCAGCTTCCTGACGTTGCTGCCGTTTCTCGGCGCGTTGATCTGGGCCGTCACCATTGCCGTCGCCACCTGGCCGCTGCTGATGTTCGTGCAGCAGAAGACCGGCGGCCGGCGCAGTGTCGCGGTGATCGTCATGACGCTGCTGATCCTGACGGCATTCGTGGCGCCCCTGGCCGTGGCGGTCAGCACACTCTTGAGGGCGGCCGGCGAGAGTCCCGCGCTCGTGCAGGACTTCGTGGTGCGGGGCCTCGGTGATCCGCCGCCGTGGATCGCGACGGTGCCGGTGGTCGGCGAGCGCGTCAGCCGCAGATGGCAGGAGATCGCCGCGGGCGGTCCTGACGCGCTGGCCGAGTTCGCGATGCCGTACGCGGGCAGCGCCGCCGCCTGGGTCTTCTCCGCCACCGGTGGCATCGGCCGGATGTTCGTGCAGTTCCTGCTGATTCTGATCCTGACGGCGATCTTCTATTCGCAGGGCGAGACCGCGGCCAGAGGCGCGCTGGCATTCGGACGTCGCATCGGCGACGAGCGCGGCGAGCGCACGATCGTCCTTGCCGGCCAGGCGATCCGCAGCGTCGCCCTCGGCGTCATCGTCACCGCGTTCGTGCAGTCGCTGCTGGCCGGCGCGGGCTTGTGGATGAGCGGCGTGCCGCACGCGGGAATCCTGATGGCGGTCATGTTCGTGCTGGGCATCGCGCAGCTCGGACCGACGCCTGTTCTCGTGCCCTCGATCATCTGGCTCTACTGGAGCGGCAACGCCGCCTGGGGGACGGGGCTGCTCATCTGGTCGCTGCCGATCGCCGCACTGGACAACGTGCTCCGCCCGATCCTGATCCGTCGAGGCGTGCAGCTGCCGATGCTGCTGATCATCGGCGGCGTCATCGGCGGTCTGATCAGCTTCGGCGTGCTCGGCTTATTCGTCGGCCCGGTGATTCTCGCGGCCACCTACACGCTGGCCAGGGAATGGGTTGCGGACTATCGTCCTGACGAGCCAGCCCAGTCCTGAACCCAGGCGCTCCCGGGGTTCCGCGGAGGCATCGTACACCGAGCAGGCGTATCTTTCGCCATGGCGCGGTGATATCCGCGAAGCGCCTGGACGCTCGAGCGGGTAGAATCCGCCTACCCTCCATGTCGCTGACACCTGGCACGCGCCTGGGCGCCTACGAGATCGTCGCCAGCCTGGGCGAAGGCGGAATGGGCCAGGTCTACCGCGCCCGCGATACCAAGCTTGGTCGCGACGTCGCGATCAAGGTGCTACCCGATCATCTGGCCGGCGATGCCGACCGGGTGGCCCGGTTCGAGCGCGAAGCGCAGGCGCTCGCCGCCCTCAATCACCCGAACATCGCGCAGATCTACGGAACCGAATCGCCGTCGGCAGGCGCCGGGCCGGCGATCGTCATGGAGTACGTGACCGGCCAGGATCTCGCGGCCACGCTCGCGCGCGGTCCTGTCCCCGTCATCGGGGCCCTGGCGATCGTGCGCCAAATCGCGCTCGCGCTCGAAGCGGCACACGCGCGCTCGATCGTCCATCGCGATCTGAAGCCGGCCAACATCAAGGTCACCGCCGACGGCGTCGTGAAAGTCCTGGATTTCGGCCTGGCGAAGGCGATGGATCGCACCGTCGGCCGCGACGCCGACGCCGGCAGCGGCGCTGGCGATCTCGCGAATTCGCCGACGATGACGTCGCCGGCGACGGCGTTGGGCGTGATTCTGGGAACCGCGGCCTACATGGCGCCGGAACAGGCGCGCGGCCGGCCCGTGGACAAGCGCGCGGACATCTGGGCGTTCGGCTGCGTGCTGTTCGAAATGCTGACCGGCAGGCCGCCGTTTCACGGCGACAACATCACCGACATCCTTTCGGCCGTCGTCTCCAAGGATCCCGACTGGAGCGCGCTGCCGCCCGCTACGCCCCGCGCGGTGCGTGCGGTGCTCAAGAAGTGCCTGCAGAAGGATCCCAGGCTTCGCCTCCACGACGTCGCCGACGCTCGGCTGGATCTTGACGCACCGGGTGACGACATGAGCGACGCGACGGCTCCGGCAGCGGTGACGCCCGCGCGCGCCAACACGCGGTTGGGCGTGACCGCATTGGCCGTGGTTGCCGCGTTGGCGATCGGCGCAGTCGCCGGAATCGCCTGGAGCGCATCGCGCAGGACGTTGCCGACGGAATGGACCGCCGCGCGGCTGGGGGGGCCGGCGATTGGCATGTCTCCGCGCGTCTCCCCCGACGGCCACCTCGTCGCCTTCATCGCGATGGTCGACGGCCAGACCCAGGTGGCCGTGATGAAGCCAGGTGCGGCCGCATGGACGGTGGTCACGAAAGATCGGACGCGTGGTCTGGCTGATAGCGTGACCTGGTCGGCCGACGGGTCGACGATCTATTACGACCGACAGAACGACGTGCCGATCGGCATCTTTGCCGTGCCGGCGCTCGGCGGCGACGAGCGGCTGGTCATCGAAAACGGCCACGCCCCCGAAACGCTCGCAGACGGCAGTCTGCTGTTCGTGCGGATCAACGCGCGGCGCGTGTATCAGCTGCACCGGTTCTGGCCGGCGACTGGCAAGACCGAGGCGCTTCCCGTCACCAGCACCCATCTGTCGGGCAGGCTTCCGTCTGCGCGCGCGATCGATGCCTCCCGCGTCGCCATCGTTGGTCGTGCTTCCGAGAGCGCGGCAGCCGATTCGCTGTTTCTCTACGACCTCAGCACGAGCCAGCTTCAGCCGATCGGCCGCCAGGTCGGCGACATCGTCGGGCCAGTGGCCGGGGATCGCAGCAACGGCACGGTTCTCGTGGTGACGCAGGAGGGCAACGCGTTCCAGGTGAATCGAGTCTGGCCGGGCGAGCACACGACACCGGAGACGGTGCTGACGCTGCTGGAAATGCCGTCGCTGGATGTCGGACGGCAGGGTGAGGTGTACGTCAGTCTGCAGGAACGGAATGGCGAGATCGTGCGGGCCGACGTCCGCGATGGCTCGGCGGCGCGCGTGGCCGGCAGTCAGACCTTCACCCGTGGCGGCGCGCAGTCGCTGCCTGACGGCCGCGTGCTCGTGCCGGCGGTGACTGGCGCTGGCGCCCACGTGCTGGTGTCGGCGCCGGGCCGCGAGCCGTATCCGCTCGTCCAGAGTGACGAGGGCACCCGCCCGCCGATGGTTGCCATGGCCGATGGGCGCGTCGCGCTGATGATTGGCGCAGCGCCGCGGGACATCGCGATCGTCGCTGGCGACAGCGGCCGCATCATCCGGCGCTTCAAACCGCCGGCGGAGGTGACGAGCCTCACGGCAGCGGCCGACAGCCGGACGCTCTATTACGCGGCGGGCGGGAACGTGTACGCGCAGGCTGTGGACGCCGACGTCAGTCGCCCGATCTGCACCGGCGATTCCGCCATCGTCGATCCGGCGACCGGCGATCTCATCGTCAAGATCGGCGAGACCGAGCGCACGCGTCTGATGCGATGCGATATTCAGAGCGGGGCGACGCGCGAAATCCATGTGAATGGCGACTTCCGGCTCATCCCACTGCAGCTGACACCGGGCGCGATTCAGAACAACCGGTTGATCCTGCCGGTGGCATCGGCGGATTCCTGGTATTGGTTTCTCGGGACGATCGATCTCACTTCGGGCCGGCTCGAGAAGCTGAAGGTCGACTACTTCACCGACTTTCAGTACGCCACGTGGACGCCGGACGGCAAGGCTCTGGGAACGGGTCTGGGCGCGCGGTCGACGCTGTGGAAGTTCGAAAAGAAGCCACGCCAGACGCGCTAGTGTTCCACCGCATCCCGCTCTACTGCTGGCCCGTCGCTTTGCGGATCGCGTCGACGGTGAGCTTCGTCCGCAGCTCGACGATCTTCCGGCCCATCTCGAGGGTCTTGCTCATCGGCAGCAGGCTGACGCCGTTGATGGTCGCGCGATTGGCCTTCGTGCGCTCGTCGATGCGGATCGTCTTCGGATCGTAGAGCGCCATGATCGCGTCGATGCCGTACTCCTCGTGGATCCGATCCGAGCCCTGGCTCGCGCCGATCTCGATCTGCTCGGCAATCCCGCTCTCTTTGATCAGCCTCTGCACCGACGAGTAGTCGTAGTACTCGGGAATGAAATGGAACCGCGTGCCGGCGGCCTTGTATTTCTCGTCGAGCGCCGCCGCCACTTCCTTCATCGCGCCTTGATTGCCGCCGCTGTCGCCCATCAGGATCACGGTCGTGAAGCCCATGCCGCGCAGGCTGCTGGCCATGTCGGTGAGGACGGCGCGGTAGGTGGCGGCCGAGAGGAAGACGCTGCCGGGCGCGACGCGCTCGGCCTCGGGACGTCCCGGCTCGAGCGTCACGATCGGCGCGATCAGCGCGTTGCCGAGCGTGCGCGCGATCGCTTCGCCCATCACCTTGAGGATGAAGTTGTGCTTGCCGGTAGCGAGATGCGGCCCGTTCGATTCGACGCCGCCGGTCAGAATCAGCGCGGTCGTCTTTCCGGCCTTGATGGCGTCGCGGACTTCCATCCAGGTCAGCTCTTCCATCCACACGCTGTCGAGCGCGTCGATCGGTCGCGGCGCGTTCATCTCGGCCTCGCGCCGCTTGGCGGCCTCGGCCTGCTGTTCCGGTGTCATCGGCGGACGCTGTCCGCGCGCGCCGGTCGTCTGCGCGGCCACCGCGACCGCTCCGCCCAGCAAGCCGATCAGCAGGACTCCCGTCAAACGCTTCACGACGCACCTCCGCTGCACATCTTACTCAACGTCCCGGCCGCTTCCGTCCTTTGATGAATACCTCGAGGCTGTCCGGCCGATGGTTCACGAAATCCAGCCGGATCATCCTGTCCGGCGTCTCGGACACCACCGCCGGAATCGAGGACGCGGTGAGATACCACCCGGGCGGCAGGACCACCGAGTTGCGCGAGCGGCCGAGGTTGCGCTCGAAGACGAGGTCGTCGCCGTCGAGGCGGTAGCTCTGCGGCGCGGTGTAGGTCTCGGAAATGCGGAGGCGCACCGAGTGGCCGGGCTTCACGGCGGGGAAGTAGAGCACGACGATCTCGGTGTCCGGCGTCACCGCCTGGCCGATGTCGATCTGCTTCGCGGTGATTTCCGAGCCCTTCAGCGTCTCGTGCCTCAGCACTTCGCCGGTATCGAGAATGTAGGCGGCGGGATTCGAGACCCGGCTGCCGCCGCGCACGACGTTGATGTACTTGTCGGTGCCGGGCCGCGACTCGGTGTAGTCGTGGTACAGACTGAACGCGTTCGTCGATGGCTCCTGCAGGAAATAGACGATGTCGCGGTCGAGGCGCGCCCGCTCGGCAAGACGTGCGCGCTCGGTCGCGCCCTGCGCCGGCGGCGGCTCCCAGCTGCGATTGTTCGTGAGCGCCTTCGGCTTCGCGGCATCGCCCGTCAGCGCGCCCGCCCGCATCTGCATCACCATCGTCGTCGTCCCCGGCGCGACGTTCATGAGATCGATCTTCGTTCGGCCGTCGTCTTCCGCGAGCACGCGCACCGGGATGTTGCAGCCGACGAGCTCGTAGCCGGAGGGCAGTACGAGGGTGTGCCGGCCGGCGCCGAGCGGCACGGACAGAACACCGACGCCGGCGTTGACTCTGTACGCCGCGGCGTTGTTGATCGTCTTGGCGATGCGAATCCGGCCCTGGCCGCGCGCGGGCACCGGTCGCGCCAGCGTGACGGTGATCGCGGTGGGGGAGATCGCGAACGTCAGCGGCTCGCCCGTCATCATGTCAGTGACCGCGACATCGCTCACCGTGGCGCCGGCGGGAATCGCGTCCGGGAAGGTGCGCGCGCCCGCGGTCGTCGCGCTCACCTCATAGATCACCTTCA
>DASTCC010000202.1:0-4422 GCA_035711465.1 Vicinamibacterales bacterium | reverse complement strand
CCGCTGGCGATGGCCGCCAGCGCCGCGACGCCGACGGCGAACGCGAGCGTCCGCATGTGGAGGTAGCCCTCGAGTGAATTGGCGCCGGTGCGGGCGATGCGGTGCCTGAACGTCAGCAGCAGCATCAGCACCGCCGTCGTCAGCGGCGTGAACCGCATCGCCCGGCTGAAGGCGAGCGCCGCGCCGAACAGCCCCAGCAGGCCGACGACATAGACGATGAGGAAGACGCGTTCGATGTCGCCGCCGCTCATGGCGACGAGGCCGGCAACGGCCTGATCGGAGATCAGGAACCTGGACTGGGTCGCGAGCAGCGCGCGGTCGCGGGGGAACGTCGCCGGCTCGAGCGCGTGGACGATCGCCGGCTGGTAGTACGCCTGATCCGAGACGCCATATCGGTAGCCGCCGGAGTTCGCGGTGGCGAGCAGCACGAAGGCGGCGCCGCCGGCGGCGATGACGAGCGCCCGTCTCACAGCCGCTCGTCGGCCGATGGTCCGTACATGGGCGGCAGGGCGACGTTCTGCAGGCGGAGGTACACGGACAGTTGGCCGCGATGATGGATCATGTGGTGGACGAGGAAGCGCCGGATCGCGGCGGTCCGCGGCATCGTCAGCACGACGTGATCGCCGCGCTTCAGCGTCCAGATGGCGCCGAGCTCGGCGTCGCTCTTCTCGATGAGTGTCTTGCGCACGGCGCCGACGTGCTGGTCGAACGCCGCCAGAATCTCCGCGCAGCTGCCGCCTTCGGGCGGCCGCCGGCCCTCCGATTGCGCCAGATCGTAGTGCGTGTGGTCGAGAATCGACCGGCCCCAGCGCGGAATATTAGCGAGATGTGTCGCCAGGCCCGCCATCGTGAACGACTTCTCGTGCGGCCGCCAGCTGAGAACGGCGTCGGGAACGCGCTCGAGCAGCCGCCGCGTCATCGTCATCTCGTGATCGAACTCGGGGAGCAGCGCCTCGGCGGCCACGTCTCATTCTAGTGGCTCGGCCGGTAGAATACCGGCGTGCGAATGCGCGTCCTGAAGGTCGGGTGTTTCGGCGGCGGCACCGGACTGCCGAGCCTGCTCGGCGGGCTGAAGAACAACCCGTGGGTGGATCTGCATGCCGTCGTCACGATGTTCGACACGGGTGGATCGTCGGGTCAGCTGCGCGACGAGCTCGGCGTGCTGCCGCCCGGCGACGTCCTCAAGTGCGCGCTGGCGCTGGCCCGGAACGAGCGCGAGGCGCGGGCGCTGCTGCTGGCGCGCCTGCCGATGCTGGAGAACGGCCGGCTCGGCGGCCACACCGGCGGCAACCTGCTGCTCTCGATGATGGAGCAGTACACCGGCGACTTCGTCACCGCCGTCGACGGCCTGCGCGCGCTGCTCGGCTGCAGCGGCCACGTCTGGCCGATCACCACCCAGCGCGCGACGCTCTGCGCCGAGTACCAGGACGGCTCATCGTCACGCGGCGAGGTCGAAGTCGACGCCGGCCAGGCCGGAGGCCGATCGATCGAGCGGCTCTGGCTCGACCCGCCGGCCTCGATTCACGCCTCGGTCGAGCGGGCGATTCGATCGCTCGACGCGGTGATCATCGGGCCCGGCAGCTTCTTCACCAGCCTGCTGCCGATCTTCGTGGTCGATGGCTGCCGCCAAGCGATTGCGGCGGTGGACGGTCCAGTGATCTACATCGCCAACCTGTTGACCGAAGGCCAGGGCATGGCCCGCTTCACGGCGGGCCACGCGATCGGCCGTCTCGAAGCGGCGATTGGCCGTCCGATCGACGTCGTCATCGTCAACGCGGGCATGCCGAGTCCGGAAGTGCTGCAGAGCTACGCCGTGGAACACAAGGCGCCGTTGCCGCTCGGAGACATCCCGAGCCACTGCCAGGTCGTCGAGGGCGCGTTCTGGCGACGGACGATCGCCCGCCACGACCGCCGGCGCCTGCGCGCGGCCGTGTGGGCGATTCTCGCGGATCGGTTGTTGATGGGAAGCGCGCCGTCGGCGAAGAAGTCGACGGCGACTTAGGACTCCTTCTTCACCTTCGCCACCCATGTTGCCTCGCCGAGCTCGCCGAGCGCGCACGTGCCCTTCATGCTCTGCGCGTCTTCGGCGACCTGGCCCTTGAAGTACATCGACACCGGCTGGCCTTCGGCGTTCATGTTGAAGCCGAACTCGAGGTCGCGGCCCTTCAGCGTGCCTTCGAGCTGATAGGCGCCGTAGCGGCCAGTGTAGGTGCCGGTGATCTTCTCGCCGTCCTGCTTGAGATCGAGCGCGGTCTCGGCGGTGCCCATGTTCGGGATGTCGAGCGTCATCGCCCACTTGCCGGCGATCGAGACCGCCTTGGCCGGCGGCTTCTGCTGCTGTTCCTGCGCGGCGCTGACGGCGGCGGCCTGAGTAGTCACCGCCGCCATCGCCAGCGCCATGAGCACGATCGTGATTGTCTTCATGGGTGCTAAGTTCCGGGTTCTAAGTTCTGAGTTTAAGCCTTGAGTTTTGAGTCTACTTGGCCCGTGTCGCCGTAAAGCTGAGCTTGCCTTGACCGAAGTCGATCTCGCCGGTCATGTTGTCGGCGTCCTTCAGCTTGGCCGTGAACCAGAGCTCCATCGATCCGCCGTTGCCGTTCATCGTCATCGAGAAGGTCAGCACGCCGTCGACCCATTCGCCGGCGATCGGCGCCTCGCCCATCTGGCTCGAGATCGTGCCGGTCACCTTCTTGCCGTCGACCTTGACGTCGAGCATCGCGTTGGTCGCGCCCTGATCGGTCTGCGTGACCAGGTTCCATTTGCCGGCGGCGGAGGGCGCCGCCTTGGCGTCGGCCTTTTTCTCTTCGGGCTTGGGCGGCGGCGCCTGCTGTGTCGACTGGGCCGCGAGCGATGCCGAGATGATTAGGGCGGTGCAGAACGTCAGCGCGAGTCGTCTCATGTCTGTCAGCGGCGCTTCCTTGAAGTCGCACGATCGGCCGCGGGCCGTCGTCGTGCCGGTCGAGGGGCGCTGCTCCTCCTGGAAGAGCGCGTGGTGGTCGTCTTTGATGGTGGTGCGTCCGGTGCAACCGCCCGCCCGGCCTTGAGCGCTGCGGCCTTCTCGATGATCTGGCGAAGCATAGCACCAGTCTCGCCGCCCTCGGCCGGCTTGTGCGACCGCCAGACGTCGGGGTTGTCGGCGGCGAGGATCTCGTGGAAATCGTGGTTGCTCTTGACGCTGAGCGGGGCGAACTCGGTGATGTCGAGGTCGCCGGACCAGTCGTCGCGATGCTTGATCAGCAGCCAGCTCCGCCCGGCGCCGCCACGCGCGTCGCCGTAGCCGCGCGTGCGCACCAGCACCCACGAGCCCTTGAGCTTGTAGCCGTCGAGCGTGAACTTCAGGTCGCCCTTCTTCAACGCCGCGTCGACGTCGTCGACCTGCGGCGTCCACGTGCCCTGATCCCAGAGCATGACGATGCCGGCGCCGTAGCCGGATGGGATCACGCCCTCGAACGTGCCGTAGTCGAAGGGGTGATCCTCGACGTGCATCGCCAGCCGCTTGGTCTTGGGATCGAGCGACGGGCCCTTGGGCACCGCCCAGGAGAGCAGCACGCCGTCGTGCTCGAGCCGGAAGTCGTAATGCAGATGGCTGGCGAGGTGTTTCTGTACGCAGAAGAAGCGCGGCTTGCCCTTCCGGGCCTGCCGCGCCTTTTCCTGGTCGCCTGCCGGTTCCGGCGACTTGGTGAAGTCGCGCTTCTTCTTGTACTCGTCGAGTGCCATGTCGGGCGCCGCCTTGCCCGGCGGCGCCTGCCTAGTGGCTGCCGCTCGCCGAGCTTTCCTTCATCATGCGACGGATCGGCACCACCAGGAGCGCCAAAACCGCGGCAGCGATGAAGAGTGACATCGCCGTGCGCTGGAAGAGCATCGGCATCTGATCGAGCCGCTCCGGATCGACGTGCCCGCCGACGATGCCGGCGATCAGGTTCCCGAGCGCGGCGGCCATGAACCACACGCCCATCATCTGGCCGACGAACTTGCGCGGCGCCAGCTTGGTCATCGAGCTCAGGCCGACCGGGCTCAGCGCCAGCTCGCCGAACGTCTGGAGCAGGTAGCTGATCGTCAGCCACATCATCGAGACCTTGACCGCCGTGCCTCCGGCGATCACGCGGTTGGCGGCCGAGACCATCACCAGGAAGCCGAGACCGGCGAGCAGCAGGCCGAACGCGAACTTCGCCGGGCTCGACGGGTTCTTACCGCGATTGCCCATCGACACCCACAGCCACGCGAACACCGGCGCGAACAGGATCACGAACAGTGAGTTCACCGCCTGCAGCCACAGCGTCGGCACTTCCCAGCCGAAGATGACCCGATCGGTGAAATCGCGGGCGAACAGGTTCAGCGACGTCGGCGCCTGCTCGAACGCCGACCAGAAGATCGTCGCGAACACGAACAGGACGACGATGACGGCGACGCGCTGTTTTTCGT
>DASTCC010000201.1:0-4090 GCA_035711465.1 Vicinamibacterales bacterium | reverse complement strand
TCTGATGAGCCGCGTCAATCACGGCTACGCCAACACCTACGGGACGACGACGGTGCCGGCGGCCGCGCCCGGACCGCGCGACTACACCCACGACACGCTCTTCCCTGCCGTGCGCGACGCTGTCCGGCGCGACTTCGGCCTCGAGGTGTTCACCCACGCGCTACCGATCCCGAACACGTGGCCGCCGACCGGGTGGAGTCACGATCGCGCCGCCTGGACCGTCGAAGCCAAGTTCATCGTCAACGACTTCGGCCTGCGCAATCGGCTCGCGATCATCACCGAGACGCCGGGGCAACCGACGTTCGAGCGCCGCATCTACGCGCAGTACGCCTACATCCTCTCGCTGCTCGAGTACACGAATTCGCACGCCAAGGAGATCCAGACCGTCGTCAAGAAAGCCGACGACGACACGGTCGCGGCGGTGCTCGCCGGCGCGGAGTCGGGCACGCTGACCAACTGGCTGGATGGCGAATACCAGTCGCGCGGCAAGATCGATCTGCTCGCCTACCGCAGCAACGTCGCGGAGTATCGGCCGGGGACGAGTCTGCTGAGCACGCGGCCCGGCACGGCATCAGGGCCGCCCGAGACGGTGTCGGGGGTGGACGACCTGACGAAGCCGGTGGGCACGCGAAAGGCGACCGTCCCGCGCGCTTACGTCATTCCTGCCGCCTACCCGGAAATCGCCGCGAAGCTTCGCGCGCACAACGTGCGCGTGCGCCCGCTCGACAAGCCGATGAAGGTGGAAGCCGAGGAGTTCCAGGCGACCGCAATGCGCAAGGTGCGCAGCGGTGGCTACGAGATGACCGTGCTCGACGGGACGTTCCAGCCGCTCGAGGCGATGGACGTGCCGGCGGGCGCGTTCTACGTCGACATGGCCCAGCCGATGGCCAACGCGGCCTTCTACTACCTCGAGCCGCAGGCCCGCGACGGCTTCGTCGGCTGGGGGGTGCTGGACGAGACGCTGCGATCGCTCGGCGGCGGCACCAGGCCGTTCGTGTATCCGGTACTGAAGGTCAGACGCGAGGTCAAGTAGGCCGCCTAGAATCCGCCAGCGCGCGCCAGCGCGGCGTCGGCGTCCATGGCCGCGATGGTCTTCTGGTAAAGCGTCTCGGCCTCTTCGTGCGAGTTGGCCACCGCCGTGAGGCCCACGCTGCCGAGCTCGCCGATCGCGTTCATCATGTGAAACACGACACCGGTCTGGCGCGCGGCGTCGAAGTGCAGACCGTGGCGCGCGACCAGGTCGAACAGATCCTTGTGCGTGAAGGCGCGGTAGTCGGGCGACTCGACGTGGTCGCTCGCCACGAAGCATTTGGCGGCGCCGCCCGGCGTCCGGAACACGCCTGACTCGGCATCGTAGCGGCCGTCGGTCAGAAACTGCAGCGTCAGGAACGGATGGGTCGTGCCGCCCTTCCGCAGGTTGATTTCGATCGCGTACGCCTCCCAGACGCCGTTCCGCTTGACGCAGACGAAGTCGATGCCGAAGCGGCCGAGCACGCCTTCACGCGCCAGGCGCGCGCCGACCTTCGCCGCCTCGCGCATGATCGCGGGCCCGTAGCCCTCGTCGGCTGGAAACCGGCAGCCGAGATAGGTCTGGCCGGTGGCGCCGCCGAGCACCTGGTCGTGCGTCGACAGGAGCTCGACTCGTCCGAGCGGCGTGATCCGCAGCTGCGCGCTCGGACTGCGGAACTCGTCGCCGCTGATCCTCTCCTCGACGATCGCGCCTTTTTCGACGACCTTGGCCGCGTACTGCTCGAAGTCCAGCAGATCGGATTCGAACTTCATCGCCCGCAGCCGCTCCGCGATCGCGTGCCGCTCGGCCGCATCGCCCGGCGCCGGCAGCCCGCGCAAGTCGATCGTCGCGTTGCCCATCCCCGACACGCCCTCGTTCAGCTTGACCACCACGCTCGCCATCGCCGGCCGTGTGACGCGCATCGACGCGATCGCGCGGGCGACCTCGCCGACCGAGCGGAGCTGCTCGACGCCGAGCGGATGCGCGACCCCCTCGTCGGCAAACAGCTGCCGCGATCCGCTCTTGGTGCCGAAGTGATGGAACTTCGAATCGGCGCCGTACATCGGGATGCCGAGCCGGACGGCGAGCTCGCGCTCGAGCGGCGTCGTGCTGTACGGCACCAGGTGCGCGCGATCCGGATCGATCACGAGCGACCGGATGTGCTCGAGCAGGCGCGGCCGCGCCAGGAGCTTCGCGGTCAGCGTCTCGGTCGATCCGTCGAGCGGGGTCACCAGGAACAGCCGCGCCCGGGCGTGGCTGGCGATGACGCCGGGCAGGAGCCCGAGGTAGTAGTCGATGACCTCGGGATGGATGGCCTGCGAGGTGACGTAGACCAGCCGCGCCCGCGGCTGGCGCAGGAGCAGCAGCAGGAACAGAAAGCGCTCCTCGTAGGCCTGCAGCAGCACGCCGCCAAAGGGGGCATCGACGCTGATCGACGGGACGACGACGACGGTCTGCGGGTCCTGGTTGAAGCGCTCGATCGAGCGCCAGAGCGGCACCAGCTTGCGCTGCAGGACGTCGAAGCGTTCGGCAACTTCTTCGGGGGTCAGCCCGGATGGCGGGATGTCCAGCGCGTCGGTCACGGGGAACGATTCTACGCGGCCTTCGGCCACACCCCTTGACCTTCTATGCCTGATCGGCCATCATCCATAGAAGCTACAGGGGTCACATGTCGCCAGCGCCGTCCACGATTCCGCAAGGCACGCTCGACCTGCTCATCCTCCGCACGCTCGCCGTCGGCCCGTCGCACGGCTATGCCATCGCCCGGCTGATCGAGGACGCCACCGAGGATGCGCTGCGCATCGAGGAAGGCTCGCTCTACCCGGCGCTGCACCGCATGCAGCGGCGCGGCTGGATCGGCGCGACGTGGGCGCGGTCGGATCTGGGCAAGACGATCAAGGTCTACGCGCTGACGCCGCGCGGCCGCGGCGAGCTGCGCAAGCGCACCGCCGACTGGCGCGACCTGACCGCCGCCGTCGGCAAGGTTCTGAGGATGAGCTAGACGTGGCCGACGATCGCCCGCCGATTCCGCCGCCGGACGAAGTCGAGCGCGAGCTCGAGTTCCACGTCGAGATGCAGACGCGCCGCTTCGTCGCCGCCGGCGTGCCGGCCGACGAGGCCCGCCGGCGCGCGCTCGCGCGCATGGGCAACGTCGATCGCGTCCGCGACGAATGCCGCGAGATCGATCGCGAACAGGAGCACGATATGCAGCGTTCCGCCTGGTGGCCTGGAGTGATGCAGGACGTCCGTTACGCCTGGCGCGGGCTGCGCCGCGCGAAGCTGTTCACGGCGGCGGCGGTCGCGACCCTGGCCATCGGGATCGGCGCCGCGACCGCGATGTTCAGCGTCGTCTACGCCGTGCTCCTGCGCGGCCTGCCCTACGACAACGCCGATCGCCTCGCCGTCATCTGGAACTCCTACGCCGACAGCCTCGAGGAGGCGTCGATCGCGCCCGCCGAGTTCGCCGACATCCAGGATCTGCCGGAGGGATTCGACGGCGTCGCGGCCATGCAGCCGCTGCCCACCAGCCTCACCGGTGACTGCGCCGCGGGTGCCGGCTGTCAACCGGAGCGCGTCGCCGCCTATCGCGTCTCGCCCAATTTCTTCACGTTGCTCGGCGTCCAGCCGACGCTCGGCCGCGCCTTCGTGGCCGCCGACGGCGTCGCCGGCGCCGATCTCGTCGTGGTCCTCACCGACACGCTCTGGCGCAGCCGCTACGGCGGCGACCCGGACGTCGTCGGCCGCACCGTGACGGTCGGCGGCCGGCCCGCCACCATCGTCGGCGTCATGCCTTCGGGAGTGCGGTTCCCCGACGAGCCCGTCGGCTTCTTGAAAGAACGCGCCGATCTCTGGATTGCCTACCGCTGGGAGCAGGCGCGAACGGAAGGCCGCGGCAACCAGTACCTCGGCATGATCGGCCGCGTTCGACCCGATCAGTCGATCGACACCGCCAATCGCATCCTCGACCGCGTCGAACAGAACTTCAAGCAGGCGTTCCCGAAGCGCTACGCGCCCGAGGAGATCCGCTGGTCGATGATCGCGAAGCCGCTGCGCGATCAGATCATCGGCGACGTCCGGCCC
>DASTCC010000200.1:0-8852 GCA_035711465.1 Vicinamibacterales bacterium | reverse complement strand
GTACCGGATCGACGGCGTGCTGCAGCAGGCGATGAAGCCGATCGACAAGCGGCACCACAGCACGATCATCTCGCGCATCAAGGTCATGGCCGAGCTCGACATCGCCGAGAAGCGCATCCCGCAGGACGGCCGCTTCAAGCTGCGCGTGCGCGGCAAGACCATCGACTTCCGCGTCTCGGTGATGCCGTCGGTGCATGGCGAGGACGCGGTCATCCGCATCCTCGACAAGGAATCGATCAGCGAGCAGTTCACCGAGCTGAAGCTGGATATTCTCGGCTGGCCCGAAGAGGAGATGCGGCGGTTCCGGAAGTACATCCGCGAGCCGTACGGGATGGTGCTGGTCACGGGCCCGACCGGCAGCGGCAAGACGACGACGCTCTACGCCGCGCTCTCGGAGATCAAGACCGTCGAGGACAAGATCATCACCATCGAGGATCCCGTCGAGTACCAGCTCCGCGGCATCACCCAGATTCCGATCAACGAGAAGAAGGGCCTGACGTTCGCGCGCGGGCTGCGGTCCATCCTCCGTCACGACCCCGACAAGATCATGGTCGGCGAGATCCGCGACCCCGAGACCGCCCAGATCGCCATCCAGTCGGCGCTCACCGGGCATCTCGTCTTCACGACCGTGCACGCCAACAACGTCATCGACGTGCTCGGCCGATTCCTGAACATGGGGGTCGAGGCCTATCAGTTCGTGTCGGCGCTCAACTGCGTGCTGGCGCAGCGCCTGGTGAGACGAATCTGTGAGTATTGTAAAACTCCCGTAAAAATCAGCCGCGACCACCTGACCGAATCGGCGATGGAGCCGTCTCTAGCCGATACTCACACCTTCTACGAAGGTGCGGGCTGCATCGAGTGCGGCGGCACGGGCTTCAAGGGCCGGACGTCGATTTGCGAGCTGATGGACCTGACCGACAAGATTCGCGACATGATCCTGGATCGCCGGCCGACGTCCGAAATCAAGAAGGCCGCTCGCGAGGAAGGCATGACCTTCCTGCGTCAGTGCGCGGTCGGCCTGGTCCTGAGCGGCGTCACCACGCTGCGCGAGATCAACAAAGTGACCTTCGTGGAGTAGCGCCATCCGATGCCGTCGATGCTGACCGCCGTGCCCCCGACCGTCGCGATCGAGATCGCGAAGAAACGGGTGTGCGTGGTGGCGATCGGCCGCGCCGCCGGCAGTCCCGTCGTCGACGGCTTCGCCGCCGAGCCGCTGCCGGAGAACGCCGTCGTGCCGTCGCTCCAGGGCGTCAACATCGCGGACCGGCAGGTCGTCGCCGCGGCGCTGTCGCAGGCGCTCGAGCGGGCCGGGCTGCGGTCGACGACGCGGGCGGCGTTGATCGTGCCGGACAGCGTCGCCCGCGTGTCGCTGCTCCCGTTCGAGCAGGTGCCGGCGCGGAGCGCCGAGCTCGACAAACTGGTACGCTGGCAGATGCGCAAGGCGACCCCGTTCTCGCTCGACGACGCCCAGGTCAGCCACTTCGTCGCGAGCAAGACGCTGACCGGCGTCAACGTCGCCGCCGTGGTCGCGCGGCGCGACGTGATCGCGCAGTACGAAGGCGTCGCCGACGCGCTCGGCATTCATGCCGGGCTCGTCGACCTCGCGAGCTTCAACGTCATGAACGCGGTGGTCGCGTCAGGATCGGTGGCCGCCGGCGACTGGCTGCTGGTGCACCTGGCGTCCGAGGCGACGACGCTGGCGATCATGCGCGGCAGTGAGTTGATGTTCTACCGCCACCGACCGGCGGTCGATGAGGAGCCGCTGAGCGCGCTCGTGCACCAGACCGCGATGTACCACGAGGATCGGCTCGGCGGCGGCCAGTTCGCGCGCGTGTGGTTGTCGGGCGCCGCGCAGGGGCTCGAGCGCGCCCGGCAGGAGATCGGCGGGCGCCTCGGCGTTCCGGTGGAGAGCGTCGACATCCGTCCGGCGGCGTCGCTGCGCGACGCGGTGGCGGTGTCGGCGGACCTGCTCGACAGTCTGGCAGCGCCGGTGGGCGTGCTGCTCCGCGAGCAGAAGGCGGCGTAGAGACTGGACATGCTGCGCAACAACCTTTCGAGCCGCCCCTTCTACAATCAGCGCGCCGTCGGCGCCGCGCTCGGCGGCGCCGCGCTCGTGGTGCTGGCGCTGACCGCGTTCAACGCCTGGCAGCTGCTGTCGCTCTCCGCCGAGCGACGGGATGCGCAGAATCAAATCGAGTCGAGCCGCGCCGAGGTCACGCGCATCAGGACCGACACCGCGCAGATTCAACAGGGACTCGACACCTCGGCGCTGAATGCGCTGATGGTCGGCACGCAGGAAGCCAACGGCCTGATCGATCGCCGGTCGTTCTCGTGGACGGAGTTCTTCGGATACATCGAGAAGACGCTGCCGATCGACGTCAGGCTCGTGGCCGTCGTGCCCCGCCTCGTCAAGGGCGTCTTCACCGTCGAGATGCACGTCGTCGGCCGCACCGCCGACGACCTGGAGGATTTCACCAGAGCGCTGCGCGAGACGAAGACGTTCCGCGACGTCTATCCGAAGAGCGAATCGGCCAACGACGACGGCACGTTGGGCGCCGAGATCGTCGCCAGCTATTCGCCGCTCACGGACGCGACGCCGCGCACGGTCGAAGCCGCGGCCCCGTCCGCGCCGCCGCCGGCCGGGACGCCGCCGCGGGCCTCGCCGCCGCCGGGCACCGGGCGGGGAGGGCAGCGTCCATGAGCCTCTGGGCCCGCGTCTACGCCGAGCGGCGCAAGACGGTGCTGCCGCTGATCGCGCTGTTCGTCGTCAACCTCGGCGTGCTGCTGCTTGGCGTGTGGCCGCTCAAGACGAGCGTGGCGAACGCCAAGACCGAGGCGTTCAACCAGATTGCGGCGCTTGCCGACGCCAAGCGCGCCAATCAGCAGGCCCACACCGCCCGTGATCGGAAGAACAGCGCCGACGTCGAGCTGACGACGTTCTACTCGGAGATTCTGCCGAAGTCGTACGCGGAGGCGAGCTACGTCACGCGGTTGTTCCTGCACGACGTCGCCGATCGCACGCAGCTGCAGTTCCAGGCCGGCGACTACAAACCGGAGCCGATTCGCGAGAGCCGGCTGTGGCGGTTCAGCGGCAAGGTCGTGCTGCGCGGGTCGTACCAGAACATCCGCCGCTTCCTGTATGAAGTCGAGACCGCGCCGGAGTTCGTCGTGATCGACAAGGTCGAGCTGGGCGAATCGGGCTCGGTCCAGCAGCAGGCGGGCACCGGAGTCATCGAGATCGGGTTGGACGTCTCGACGTTCTTCCTGCCGCCGGCCGGGAGTCGACCCTGACGATGGAGCTGTTGCCTCCGCCCGGCCCGCAGCGCACCCGGCAGCTCGTGCTGCTCGGCGTGCTGATCGTCGTCGCGATCGGCGCATTCGTGTATCAGAGTACGAGCGGCCCGCCGACTGCGCCGCCGCCCATGGCGTCAAACATAGGCGCGACGGCGCGAACGCCGCAGCCGGCAGGCAAGTCGGCGCTGCCCGAGCCGGTGAAGCTCGAGACGCTCGAGTCGGTCCCGGCCGAGCCGGAGGTCGGCCGCAATCTGTTCCGCTTCGGCGCCAAGCCGGAGCCACCGCCGCCGGTGTACGTGGCGCCACCGCCAACGCCCGCGCCGCAGCCGGCGCCGCAGCCGGTCGGCCCGCCGCCGATTCCCCTGAAGGCGCTGGGCCGCCAGGTGCTGCCGGTGCCGGTGGGCAAGACGCTGGATCCGGCGACGGGGCGGGAAGTGCAGCAGGTGGAGCACCGGGCGTTCGCGACGTTGAAGGATCCGGCGACCGGCCGCGTCTTCACGGCATCCGAAGGCCAGGTCGTGGACGGCCGATACAAAGTGGTGAAGATTGGCCTGCAGTCCGTCGAAATGACGTATCTCGACGGCAGCGGGCGCAAACTGATTCAGTACGGGGGTAGTTAACAGGTGGGTATGGTCCGTCTGCGATCTGTCGCGCTCGGCCTGGCGCTGGTGCTCGCGGCCTCGTGTGCCACGGGGCGCAGCCTCAGCAACGCGCAGGACGCCGCCAACCGCGGCGACTGGGATACCGCCGTGGCCTACTATCGTCAGGCGCTGCAGAGCGATCCGGACGACGTCGAGCTCCGGGTGCTGCTCGAGCGTGCCAGCCGCCGCGCGTCGGCGGAACATCTCGAACGCGCGCGTCAGCTCGAGATGCAGGATCAGATCGCCGGCGCCATCGCCGAGTACCGCCAGGCCGCCGATCTCGATCGCGGCAACACGATGGCGGTGACCAAGGCGTTCGAGCTCGAGCGCCGGATGCGCGAGCAGATCGAGGCGGCGCGGCCGCCGTCACAGCTGCAGCAGCTGCAGCAGCAGGCGTCGCAGCTGCCCGGCGGCGTGCCGCGGCTCGATCCGCGCGTGCGCGTGCCCCAGGTCAACTACCAGAACACCGCCGTCCGCGACATCCTCACGAACATCGGCCAGCTGACCGGCATCAACATCACCTACGACCGCGACGCGCAGACGTCGGCCGCGTACACGATTCAGGTGCAGGACATTCCCGTCGAGGACGCGCTGAATCAGGTGCTCTCGGCCAACCAGCTCACGTTCAAGGTCATCAACCCGACGACGATCTTCGTCTACAACGACACCCCGAACAAACGTCAGCAGTGGGACGACGTCTACACGCAGACGTTCTACGTGTCTCACGCCGACGTGAACGAGGTCCTGCAGCTCATCAATCAGATGATCACGACCGGCGCCACCGTCCGGCCGGCGATCGCGCAGAACAAGGGCCTGAACTCGATCGTCGTCAAGGCGACGCTGCCGGTGCTCGAGGCGATCGATGCGATCATCAAGGCCAACGACAAGCCGCGCGCGGAAGTGCTGGTCGAAGCCGAGATTCTCGAAGTCGACAAAATCCGCATGCGCCAGCTCGGCATCGACCTGAGCCAGTACGCGCTCGGCGTGACGTTCTCGCCGGAAGTGGCGCCACCGAACGTCGCGACGATTCCCGGGAATTTCCCGACGCAGCCGCCGCCGTTCAACCTCAACACGGTCACCGGCGGCGTCAGCACCAACGACTTCTACATCTCGCCGATGACCGCGCTCATCCGCTTCCTCGAGTCCGACCAGACGACGAAGACACTCGCGAGCTCGCAGCTGCGCGGACGCGAAGGCGCGGCGATGTCGCTGCGCCTCGGCGACCTGATCCCGATTCCGACGACGGTGTTCAACTCGGCGGCGGCCGGCGGTGTCAACAACATCCCGACGACGCAGGTGAACTACCAGGCGGTCGGCGTCAACCTGCTGTTCACGCCGCGGGTGACGTTCGAGGACGAGATCATCATCGACCAGCTGACGCTCGAGCGGAGCGCGCTCGGCAACAACATCGCCGTCGGCGGACAGATCTTCCCGACGATCGTCACCCGCAACGCGCAGAGCTCGATGCGGCTGCGCGACGGCGAGCCGAATCTGCTCGCGGGTCTGCTTCGCGAGGACGAGCGCAAGACGCTGCGTTCCTACCCCGGCATCGCGCAGATTCCAATCCTGCGCGACCTGCTCGGCGCGACGGACAAGCAGATCGAGGAGACCGAGATCATCATGATCATCACGCCGCGCATCATCCGCGGCCATGATCTGAAGGCCGGCGATCTGCGCCCGACCTACGTCGGCACGTCGCAGAACTTCGGCCTCGGCCGCGTGCCGTCGCTGATCTCTCCGGATGCGCCGCCGCCGCAGGCGACCGTGCCGGTGGGCGGCGGTGGCGTGCCGGCGACGCCGGGCGCCCCGGTGACCAATCCCCAGGCGGGCGCGACGCCACCAGCGCAGACGCAGACCACGCCGCCGCCCGCGCAGACGGGGCAGGCGCGTGCGGGCATCGTGCCGATTCAGGCCGTCGGCGGCGAAACCCCGCCGACGACGCCGCCTCCAGCGGGACAGGCGCAGATGACGCTGACGGTGGGAGGCGAGCAGCAGGCGGGTGGTCCGGCGTTCACCGTCCCGATCTCGCTCGCCAACGTCTCAAGTCTGGGATCGATCACGGTGACGGTGACGTTCGACCCGGCCATCGTCCAGATCGTCGGCGTGTCGCCCGGGACGTTCATGTCCCAGGGCGGCGTCGAGCCGACGTTCGTGCCCAAGATGGATCCGCAGGCGGGCCGCGTCGACATCGCGATCGCGCGGCCGGGCGCCGCCGCCGCGTCGGGCAACGGCCTGGTCGCCGCCATTCAATTCAGGCCGGTGGCGGCCGGCACCGCGACGCTGACGCCAACGGTGGTCGGCATCAGTTCGACCGGACAGCCGGTGTCGATTCGAACGGCCCCGGCAACGGTGGTCGTCAAGTAAGGATTCGCGCATGTTCCTCCGCACGTGGCTTCGCCGCTCGTCGCGCGGCTTCACGTTCATCGAGCTCGTCGTCGCCACGGCGGTGATCATGGTGCTCGCCTCGGCGGCGTTGCCGCTGGCGCGCGTCTCGATGCGCCGCCAGCGCGAGAACGAGCTGCGGCACTCGCTGCGCGAGATGCGGGCCGCGATCGATCGTTTCAAGGACCTCGCCGACAACGGACAGATCGCGTCGACCGATCTGCGCATCGGCAACGAGAACTATCCGGTGTCGCTGCAGCAGCTCGTCGACGGCGTCACCCGCAACGGCGATGTCACCGGCAACAAGCTGCGGTTCCTCCGGCGTATTCCGATCGATCCGCTGACCAACGACACCGAGTGGGGCCTGCGATCGCTGCAGGACGACCCCACCTCGAACGTCTGGGGCGGCCAGAACGTCTTCGACGTCTACAGCAAGGCGCCCGGCATCGGCCTGAACGGCGTCAAGTACCGCGACTGGTAGTGCGGGAGGGCCTGATGACGCGTATCACTCGCATGCTCGAGGCGGTTCGCAAGGGAGACGCTCGCGATCGCGGCTTCACGCTGATCGAACTGCTGGTCGTGATCTCGCTGATCATGATTCTCGCGTCGGTGTCGCTGAACATGTACCGGAACTCGGTCGTCTACGCGCGCGAGGCGGCGCTCCGGTCCAACCTGTTCTTCATGCGCGACGCGATCGACCAGTACTACGCGGACAAGGGCAAGTATCCCGAGTCGCTCGAGGCGCTGGTGTCCGAGAGCTACATCCGGCAGGTGCCGCAGGACCCGTTCACGAATTCGACGACGACGTGGCAGACGGTGCAGGCGGAAGCGACGCCAGGGACGGTGTCGACCTCGCCGGGGATCTACGACGTGAAGAGCGGCTCGGATATGACGGCGATGGACGGCAGCCGCTACGCGGACTGGTAGCGGCAACGGAACAGGCGCGCTTCAGCGTCCCGACGCCGCAGCGATGGTGAGCTCGAGCGTCTGGCTGGCGGGACCGGAGATGGCGCGAATCGTCGCCGTGCCGGCCTGACCGCCGGCGTTGAAGCGGACGACGGCGCGGCCGCCGCCGCCGGTTTTCACGTCCGCCGGCTCGATCGTGCCGAGCGTGGTCGAGAACGAGACCACGGTGCCGGGATGAACGGGCGTGCCGACGCCGGGAACGATCGATTGGGCGTCGTCGCTGCTCTGGCCGCCTTCGATGAGGACCGCGGTGATTTCGGCGGTGCCGTTGACGGCGACCGCATCGGTGTCGGCGAAGAGCGTGATCGCGGTGCCTGACGGGGCAGTCAACCAGACATCGTCGCAGCCGCCGGCGCCGATGACGAGGGACGAGAGCACGGCCAGGCCGAGCGCGGCACGAGGACGGGCGATGAGTCGTTTTACTGGTGCGCCCATGCGAAGCGAAAAGGATAGCACTGCCATCGAATCGAAGCTCCTCGCGCCCGGCGTCCGTCGCCGCGGCTCTGGATCTGACGAGGGCGGCTACATTCTGGCCGTCATCCTCGTCGGCGTCGCCATCAGCGTCATCTGGATGTCGGCGCTGCTGCCGGCCTGGCGGCAGCAGGCGATGCGCGAGCGCGAAGCCGAGCTGATCTACCGCGGCGAGCAATGGGCGCGCGCCATCGCCCTCTACGCGGCGAAGAACAACGGCACCCTGCCTCAGAATATCGACGTCTTGCTGTCGCAGAAATACCTGCGCAAGAAGTACCTGGATCCGATCACCGGCGAGGAATTCATCTACCTCGGCGCGGTCCTCCCCGGGCAGATCTCGTCCTCGCAGTCGAGCATCTCGAACCCGGTGTCGGCCGGCACCCGGCCGGGGCAGAGCCAGGCCGCGCAAGGTCCGGTCAGCAATCAGCCCGGCATCTACGGCGTCCAGAGCAGGAGCATGGCGACCTCGATCAAGGTGTACCAGGGCCAGCAGCAGTACAACCTCTGGCCGTTCACCTATCAGCTCGCGCTGGCGCGCGGCGTCGGCGGCGGACGCGGACGTCAGCAGGGACCTGGCGGGCGTGGCGGTCCTGGGGCTGGACGCGGCGGCGAAGACCGGCCGATCACTCCCGGTCGCGGCATCGGCGGCGGTCGAGGACCCGGCGGCGCGCCTGGTGCGCCACCGCCGCCACCTCCACCCGGCGCGCCCGGGCGCGGCGCGGGGAGTTAGACGCGAGCCGGCATCCCGGCACGCGGCGTTGTCCCACGAGTCAGTTGGAAGCACAGGGGGACACTGATCGTCATCGGTGCGCAGATGAATTCCTGCGACGCCGGACTGCTGTCTCCAGGGAGCGAGCCAGGTGACGCCCGGCGTGCAGCGAGTCTTGTGGCTAGGGATCGTCCTTGTGTGTGGATTGGTGTTGACCGGGTCCTCAAACGCCGGGCAGCAGGAGCCACCGGGACATTCGATCGGCCAGGTCTCGACGCTCGGCGATCTGATCGTGATCGAATTGGACGCCGCCGCACTCGGGCAGCCGAACCTGTTCGATCTCGTCGGCCGCACGCTGCGATTCAGCCCAGTCGGCTCCCGCTACCGTG
>DASTCC010000199.1:0-4956 GCA_035711465.1 Vicinamibacterales bacterium | reverse complement strand
GTTTCCGCAGCGGAGCACCAGTCGCTAACCAGGCAGATTCGTGCGGCGAAGGCGCTATCGGGGGGGCTGCACGCCTACCTCTCGCGGACGCCCACCCCAGAACGTCGCCCACGCAAATAAGACGACTGAAGGCAGCACCCGCACGCACTCAGCACTCAGCACTCAGCACTCAGCACTCAGCACTCAGCACTCAGCACTCAGCACTCAGCACTCAGCACCCAGCACCCAGCACCCAGCACCCAGCACCCAGCACTCAGCACTCAGCACCCAGCACTCAGCACTCAGCACCCAGCACCCAGCACCGCTCAGCGCGCTCGCGACGAACGCGCTGAGGCTACTTATCGCCGCCTATGATGTTGCCCAGTCCGCCGAGCAAGCCTCCAAAATCGCGCTTCACTTCGCCGCGGTCGCCCCGGTAAGCGGCGTGGATGCGGTCGGCGAGCCGTGAGAACGGCAACGTCTGCATCCAGACGCGGCCCGGACCGGTCATCAACGCGAAGAACAACCCCTCTCCGCCGAAGAGGCTCGTCTTGATGCCGCCGACGCGGACGATCTCGTAGTTGACCGATTCGTCGAACGCGACGAGACAGCCGGTGTCGACGCGCAGGGTTTCCCCTGGCGCCAGGGTCGTCTCGACGATCGTCCCGCCGGCATGGACGAACGTCAGGCCGTTGCCTTCGAGCTTCTGCAGGATGAAGCCCTCGCCGCCGAAGAAGCCGGCGCCGATCCGCCGCGTGAAGGCGATGTTGATGTCGACGTCGCCGATGGCGCAAAGGAATCCGTCCTTCTGACAGAGGATCGGCTTGCCCGGGACGATGGTCATCGGAATGATCTTGCCGGGATACGGGCCGGCGAACGCGACTCGCGCCGAGGGCGCGCTGCAACGGAAGTGGGTGATGAAGAAACTCTCGCCGGCGAGCAGCTTGCGCTTCAAGCCGCCGAGAAACCCGCCTTCCATCTTCGCGTCCATGTCGACGCCATGGGTCATGTACATCATCGACCCTGCTTCAGCCCGAATCGTCTCGCCTTGGGTGAGCGACACGATCACTGCCTGCATGTCGTCGCCGATGATTTCCTGGGTAGCCACTCGGATCGTCTCCTGTGAAAAGCACTGATTGTTACTCGGCTGCGGGCTGCGGGCGGCAGCTTGCCTATTCGCGACGCAACGTCTCCAGCGGGCGTTTTACCAGCACATCGGCGCTCGCAAGGACGCCGACGAGGGCGACCGTGAGCGCCGTGAGCACGACGCCGGCGGCGAGCAGCCCCGGCGCCGGACGCCACTCGATCTCGAACAGATAGCGCGCAAGCGCCCACGACAGGCCGAGCGCGCCGGCGGCGCCGAGCACGCCGGCCAGCAACCCGAGGACGCCGTACTCGATCGCCACCATGCCGGTCAGGACTCTGGTGCTGGCGCCAAGCGTGCGATAGATCGCGGCCTCGTAGAGCCGCTGGAACTTCGTCATCGCCACCGCACCGACCAGAATCAGCACCCCGCCGGCAAGCGTGACGGCGCCGACGATCGTAACGCCGAGCGAGACGTTGTCGATGACCTCGCGCACCGATCGAAGGATTTGACGGATGTCGATGACCGAAACGTTCGGATACGCCTTGACCAGGTCGCGTTGGAGCTTGCCGCGCGTCGTCGCGTCGTCGGCGGTCTCGACGAAGGCGACGAAGCTGTGCGGCATCTTCGCGACCGCCGGGCCGGGGCGAAGCACGAAGACGAAGCCGCCGTTCTGCGCGTCGTCCCAGGCCACCTTGCGGATGCTGGTGACGCGTGCCGCGATCATCTGGCCGGCGACGCTGAAGCGCATGCGATCGCCGATCTCGACGCCGGCGTCGACGTGGATCTCCTGCTCGATGGACACCTCGGTGTCGACGCCCGGCGCGACCTGCGCGACGCTCAGCGGCCCCGACCAGAACTGGCCGGCGACGATGCTCTCGTTCTCCTCGAGATAGTCCCGATAGGTCATGCCGTACTCGCGGGTCATGCGGCCGTGCCGGCGGACGTCTTCCTGATCGTTCAGCGTCAGCCGCTGGCCCTGCACGCCAGCCACTCGCGCGCGCATCAACGGCATCAGCCGCGGATCGCGGGTGACATACGGCTTGACGATCGATCGAACGCCGTCGACCTGATCGTCCTGGATGTCGATCAGCACCAGGTCTGGCGCATTGCGGCCGAGCTCGCCGGTGAACTCCTCGAGCAGGTTCGTCTGCACGGCGCGGACGGCGAGGATGAAGAAGCACCCCAGGCCGACGGCCATCAGAATCACGCGCGTCTGATTGCCGGGCCGGCCGAGGCTGACGATCGCGTGCCGCAGCGCGAAGCGGCGCGAGCCGGTCAAGGGCATCGTCAGGCGTACGAGCAGGCGGCCGGCCAGGAGCAGGCCGACCGACACGACCACCAGGCCGATCGACACGAACGCGCCGGCTCGCCACGAGTCGGCCTGCCACACGGCGACCGCCATGAGCGCGATCGCGGTGAGCGTCCACGCCAGCCATGTCTGCCAGTCGCGCTTGCGGGCGACGTGCGCCGTATCCGCGCGCAGGAGCAGCAGCGGCTTGACGCGCCGCATCTCCAGCAGCGGCACGAGCGCGAACAGCATCGACACCAGCGCGCCGACCAGGAGCCCCTGGAGCGCCGCGGACGTGGTGATCGACACGCTGGTGACGCCGAGCGGGGCGATGAGCGACGACGGAATCAGCCACACTGCGAATCCGGCGATGCCGATGCCGAGCAGGCCGCCAGCCAGCGCCAGCCAGGACATCTGCAGCAAATAGGTCGCGAGGACGCGGCCGGAGGTCGCGCCCACGCACTTCAGAATCGCGACGCTCTTCACCTTCTGCTGGACGACGACGCGCGTCACGCTCCAGACGCCGATGCCGCCGAGCACGACGATCGCAAAGCCGACCAGGCTCAGGTAGTTCTCGGCGATGGTCAGGTTGCGCCCGAGCCGGTCCTCGAGCGTCCGCCAGTCGCGCACGGCCGCGATCCCGCGCAGGTTGCCGCGCAACCGTGCGGCGAGCGGATCGAGGCTGTCGGGCGCGACCTGCGCGACGATCGAGTACATCACCCGGGAGCCGGGCCCGAGCATGCCGCTGCCTTTCACATCGTCGACGTCGACGTAGACACGCGGCCCGAAAGAGAAGCCGCCGCCGCGCTGGATCCGATCGCGATTGTAGGCGCCGCGAATCGTGTACGGTTTGCCGCCGAGCCTGAGCTCGTCGCCAACCGACAACCCGAGCTCGATGAGCAGCTCCGGCGGCACGACGACGCCTTGATTGGCGACGAGCGCATGCGACCACGCTTGTCCGCTCTGCAGCTCGATCGTCCCGTAGTAGGGAAAACCGCTGCCGATCGCCATCAGCTCGACGAGCCGGACGACGCCGGTGCCGCGCTCGCCGCCCGACGCCATCGTCTGCGTCTCGATCATCTGGGTGCGCGCGAGCACCGCGGAGGGGGTCAGCTGCGTGTCGATGCGCGACAGCTCGTCGGCGGTCCAGGCCCGCGACGAGCGCACCACGAGATCGGCGCCGACGAACGTTCGCGCCTCGCGCGTCAGCGTGATGCGGACGTTCTGCATCAGGCTCCGCAGCACGACGATGGCGGCGACGCCGAGGGCGACGCAGAGAAAGAAGAACAGCAGCCGCGCCAGCGAGGCGCGCGTCTCGCGCCAGGCCATGCGAACGACGAAGCTCATCGGACCGCAGCCTGGCGTGTCGGCGCCACCCGCCGCTCGACCAGTCGGCCGTCGCGGAGCATGAGCACTTCGTCGGCGAGTGCGGCCAGCTCGGCGTCGTGCGTGACGATGATCAGCGTGCGCCCGCGGGCCCGATTCACCGAGACCAGCAGGTCGATGATCTGCCGGCCGGTGGCGGTGTCGAGGTTGCCGGTCGGCTCGTCGGCGAGCAGGACCGCCGGATCGTTGGCGAGGGCGCGCGCGATGGCGACGCGCTGCTGCTCGCCCCCGGAGAGCTGCGATGGATAGTGATGACCGCGGTCGGAGAGGCCGACGTCCGCGAGCAGGCGCGTGGCGCGACCGCGCGCATCCGGCAGATTGGCGATCTCCATCGGCACCAGCACGTTCTCGAGCGCGGTGAGCGACGGCAGCAGATGGAAGAACTGGAAGACGATGCCGATCTGCTCGCCGCGCAGCCGCGCCAGCGCTTCTTCGCCGAGACGGGTGATGTCGGTGTCGCCGATCAGAATGCGCCCGGTGCTCGGCGCGTCGAGGCCGGCGATGAGACCGAGCAGCGTCGACTTGCCGCTGCCCGACGGACCGGTGATGGCGACGGCGCGGCCGGCGTCGATGCGGAACGACGTCGGCTGGAGGATGGTGAGCGAGCCCGCGCCGCTGGTGACGGTGCGCGAGACGCCGACGAGCTCGATCACTCCGGTCTCCCGCTGCCGGCGCGATCGACCATCGACCGGAGGAGCGGGTACAGCATCTCGGCGATCTTGCGCTGGCCCTCGACGTTCGGGTGGATGCCGTCCTCCTGGTTCAACGTCGGCACGCCGGCGACGCCCTCGAGCAGGAACGGCACGAAGGTGATGCGCCCGGCATATTCGCGCCCGATCCGATCGAAGGCGGCGCGGAACGCGGGCGCGTAGTCCTGGCCGTAGTTGGTCGGCGCCTGCATGCCGGCCACCAGCACGCCGACGTTGGTGGCCAGCGCTTTGTCGATGATCGCGGCGATGTTGTCGTGCGTCTGCGTCACCGACAGGCCGCGCAGTACGTCGTTGCCGCCGAGCGCGACGACCAGGATGTGCACGTTGGGCGTCAGGATGTTGTCGACGCGGCGCAGGCCGCCCGCGGTGGTGTCGCCGCTCAAGCCCGCGTTGCGCGTTTCGACCTCGGTGTAGCCTTCGGCCTCGAACATGTCCTGGATGAGCGCCGGGTACGCCTGATTGGTGAGCAGCCCGTAGCCGGCGGTCAGGCTGTCGCCGAGAAACGC
>DASTCC010000198.1:0-13209 GCA_035711465.1 Vicinamibacterales bacterium | reverse complement strand
GTCGTCGTCCGCGACATCCCGGAGGAGCGACTGCTCGCCGCCGCGTTGATCGAGAACATCCAGCGCGAAGACCTCAATCCGATCGAGGAAGCGCAGGCGTACCGGCGCCTCTCAGACGAGCTCCACTTGTCGCAGGAGCAGATCGCCAGCGGCGTCGGCAAGGATCGATCGACGATCGCCAACTACGTCCGCCTGCTGCGTCTGCCGATCGAGGTTCGCAACGATCTCGCGTCCCAGGCGCTCAGCATGGGCCACGCGCGCGCGTTGCTCGGCCTGCAGGACGAAGCCGCGCAGCGACGCGTCGCGCGCGAAGTCGTCTCGCGCGGCCTCTCCGTGCGTGAGACCGAAGCGCTCGTCCGCAAGGCGACGGCGCCGCCCAAGCCGGTGCTGGCGCCGCCGCCGCGCGTCGATCCCAACACCCGCGCCGCCGAAGAGCAGCTTCGCCTCGCCCTCGGCACCCGCGTCCGCATCGTCCGCAAAGGCGCGAGCGGCCGCATCGAGATCGACTTCGCCAACGAGGACGAGCTGCAGCGTCTCTACGACGCGCTCACGGAATAGTGATGGCCATCGAGAGTTCGCCGCCGACCGAAAAACGCCTCACCGAGTACGCCGACTGCGCCGGCTGCGCGAGCAAGTTCGACGCAGAGGATCTGTCGCAGCTGATGACTGGCCTCGAGGCGTCCGCCGACGATCGCATCCTCGTCGATTTCCGGACGGCCGACGATGCCGGCGTGTACCGGTGGACGGAGAAGCAGGCGCTGGTGCAGACCGTCGACTTCTTCACGCCGATCGTCGACGACCCGTATCTGTTCGGTCAGATCGCGGCCGCGAACGCATTGAGCGACGTCTACGCGATGGGCGGCGTGCCGCGCACGGCGCTCGCGATCGCCGCGCTGCCGAAGAAGGGACCGTCGGCCGACGTCATCCGTACGATCTTCCGCGGCGGCTCCGACATGCTGCGCCAGGCCGGCGTCGCGCTCCTTGGCGGGCACACCGTCTCCGATCCCGAAGTGAAGTTCGGCTATTCGGTCACCGGCGAAGTCGAGATCGACCGCATCCTGACCAATGCCGGCGCCAGGCCGGGAGACGCCTTGATTCTCACCAAGCCGCTCGGCACGGGCGTGATCGTGCGGGCGCGCAAGTACGGGCAGGGCAGCGACGAGTACCTCGAGCACGCGGTCGCGTCGATGCTGCGGTTGAACGACGCCGCGGCCCGCGCGCTGTCCGGGATGCCGCCGGGCGCCGTCGGCGCCTGCACGGACGTCACCGGGTTCGGCCTTGCCGGCCACGGGTGCGAGGTGGCGGCGGCGAGCCGGGTCACGCTGGTCATCGATACCGACGCGCTGCCCGTCCTGCCAGGCGCCCTGGAGCTCGTGCGCGAATTCCTGCCGTGCGGCGGTCGCGCGAACAAGCGCTATTTCAAGCAGTTGGAGGGGACGGAGGCCGTCAGCCTCGAGCGATACATGCTGTGCCTCGACCCGCAGACTTCTGGAGGGCTGTTGTTTTCGGTCAACAGCCAGAACACCAGCGCCATCCTCGGGCATCTGGCCAATGAGGGGGTCGACGCCAGAATCGTCGGTCATGTCGAGGTCCCCGCTTCAACGGGCACGCTCGTCCGCCTCATTTAGATCTTCCTGCCTGAACTGCACCCGTGCCGGGCCCGCCCGGTCCGATCCGCGTCCGGTTGGCGCGCCTTGCCGGCGCTTGTGAACGAATGGTATAAATTGACGTTTCGCCGGGGGCCGATGGACCGGTCCCTTGCGTCGTGCCCGTCTTCCGTCCGTGGCTCGGCGGCGCCCCGGCCGCCGGTAACCGCCGGTCGACGCACGGTCCGGCGCGGTTTCCACATTCACCCTGTGACTCAGACGCACGTCTTGCCACCTCGATATCTCCGCGCCCACGGCGCCTCGCCGTCATGACGCTTCAGGCGATCGCGCGTCGCTATGCGAACGCGCTCTACGACGTGACCACGAAGAACGGATCGGTCGCTCAGGCGCGCGCGGATCTGTCGTCGGTGGCCGCGGTCGTCGAAGGTCACGCCGAGCTCACCAGCGTCTTCGCCTCGCCGGCGGTCCCGCTGACGAAGAAGCGCGCGATTCTCGAACAGATTCTCGCGACGTCGAGCGGGCTGTCCGCAGACGTCTATCGCCTCCTGATGCTGCTCGCGGATCGCGATCGGCTCACGCTGGTGGGCGACGTTGCCCGCGCGTTCGAGGCCCGGGTGATGCAGGCCGAGCGGGTGATGGCCGCCGAGGTCGTGACCGCCGCGCCGCTCGCCGACGACCGGCGCGCGGCGCTCGTCGCCGCGCTCGGGCGCGCGACCGGCGGCACGGTGACGCTGACCGAGAGGGTCGATCCGTCGATCGTCGGCGGCGTCGTCGCGCGCGTCGGCAGCATCGTCTACGACGGCAGCGTCACCCATCAGCTCGAGCGGCTCAAGCAGCGGCTGCTCTCCGAGGCCTGAGCGGCCATCCGATCCCGAGGACAGGCACCGAGGACAGAGATGAACATCAAGGCTGAAGAGATTTCCAAGATCATCCGCGACCAGATCGGCAACTACAACACCAACGTCGACGTCGCGGAAGTCGGCACGGTCATCGCCGTCGGCGACGGCATCGCGCGGCTGCACGGCGTCGAGCGCGCCATGGCCGGCGAGATGCTCGAGTTTCCGAACAACCTGTTCGGCATCGCGCTGAACCTCGAGGAAGAGAGCGTCGGCGCGGTGCTCCTCGGCCACTCGACGGACATCAAGGAAGGCGACATCGTCAAGCGCACCGGCCGGATCATCTCGGTGCCGGTGGGCGACGAGATGATTGGCCGCGTCGTCAACGCGCTCGGCCAGCCGATCGACGGCAAGGGCCCGATCGCGTCGAAGCAGTTCATGCCGATCGAGCGTCTGGCGCCGGGCGTCGTCGATCGCAACCCGGTGAAGGAGCCGCTGCAGACCGGCCTCAAGGCGATCGACGGCATGGTGCCGATCGGCCGCGGCCAGCGCGAGCTGATCATCGGGGACCGGCAGACCGGCAAGACTGCGGTCGCGGTCGACACGATCATCAACCAGCGCGGCCTCGGCGTGATCTGCATCTACAACGCGATCGGCCAGAAGCAGTCGACGATCGCGCAGGTGGTGCGGACGCTCGAAGACGAAGGCGCGATGGAGTACACGATCGTCGTCGCAGCCGGGGCGTCGGATCCGGCGCCGCTGCTCTACATCAGCCCGTACTCGGCGTGCACGATCGGCGAGTACTTCCGCGACAGCGGCCGGCACGCGCTCTGCGTCTACGACGACCTGTCGAAGCACGCGCAGGCGTACCGCGAGATCTCGCTGCTGCTGCGCCGCCCGCCCGGCCGCGAGGCATATCCCGGCGACGTCTTCTACCTGCACTCGCGACTGCTCGAGCGCGCGGCCAAGCTCAAGAAGGAGCTCGGCGGCGGATCGCTTACCGCGCTGCCGATCATCGAGACCCAGGCCGGCGACCTCTCCGCCTACATTCCGACGAACGTGATCTCGATCACGGACGGGCAGATCTTCCTCGAGGCCGACCTCTTCAACCAGGGCATCCGCCCGGCGATCAACGTCGGCAACTCGGTGTCGCGCGTCGGCGGCTCGGCGCAGATCAAGGCGATGCGCCAGGTCGCCGGCAGCCTCCGGCTCGACCTCGCGCAGTACCGCGAGCTCGCCTCGTTCGCGCAGTTCGGATCGGATCTCGATCAGGCGACGCAGAAGCAGCTCAACCGCGGCAAGCGGCTCGTCGAGATTCTGAAGCAGCCGCAGTATCGTCCGGTGGCGGTCGAGAAGCAGGTGACGATGATCTTCGCCGCGACCAACGGCTACCTGGACAGCGTGCCGGTGGAGCGGCTGCGCGTCTACGAAGAGAACCTGTACAAATATCTCGACACCAGCCACTCGGGTCTGCTCGCCGCCATCCTGGAAAAGAAAATTCTCGACGACGACATCAAGAAGGCGTTGTCGGCGGCGCTGGAAGAGTTCGGCAAGGACTTCGCAGCAAGCGTCGCGGCCTGATCGGGCGCGGCACGAGACGAGGAACGAGTCATGCCATCGCTGATTGACATGCGCCGGCGCATCCGCGCCGTCAAGTCGACGCAGCAGATCACCAAGGCGATGAAGATGGTCGCCGCGTCGAAGCTGCGGCGTGCGCAGGAGCGCGTCATCGCCACGCGTCCGTTCGGCGCCGAGGCCCGCAGCCTGCTCGCCAGCCTGGCGACCCGCATCGACGAGACGGAGCATCCGCTGCTGGTGCGTCGCCCCGGCGCCGACAAGGGGCCGACGCTGCTGATCGTGATCACCTCCGATCGCGGCCTGTGCGGCAGCTTCAACACCAACATCGTCAAAGCGGTCGGCGCGTTCCTGCAGGAGAACAAGGGCCGGCCGGTGTCGCTTGGCGTGGTCGGGCGCAAGGGCCGCGACTTCTTCGTCCGACGCGGTCTGCCGGTCCGCTTCCAGCACGTCAACCTGCCGCGCGTCCTGACGTTCGCCGATGCCGAAGCGATCGCCGCGCCGGCGATCGAAGACTTTCTCGCCGGGAAGATCGACACCGCGTACCTCGTCTACAACGAGTTCAAGTCGGTCATCCAGCAGAAGCTGGTCGTCGAGCAGCTCCTGCCGCTGGCGCCGCTGACGGCGGAGGAGAAGGCCGCCGCGGCGCGCAAGACCGAGTACCTGTTCGAGCCCGCGCCGGAGAAGTTCCTGACCCGGCTCCTGATGCGCATCGTCGAAGTGCAGGTCGCGCGCGCGATGCTCGAGTCGACGGCCGCGTTCTACGCGGCGCAGATGACGGCGATGGACGCGGCGACGCGTAACTCGGGAGAAATCATTCAGGGCCTGACGTTGACGATGAACAAGGTGCGTCAGGCCGCGATCACGAGAGAGATCATCGAAGTCGTTTCGGGCGCGCAGGCGCTGTGAGGCAGCGGGCTGTCCCGTTCGGCGAAAGCCGGGACTGACCCGCGGTGACGGGAATGCAAGCGTGAGCAGGGGTCTGTCCCGTTCGGCGAAAGCCGGGACTGACCCGCGGTGACGGGAATGCAAGCGTGAGCAGGGTCTGTCCCGTTCGGCGAAAGCCGGGACTGACCCCCTTGCTGGTTCGAAGCAAAATGCTGACTGAGAGAGACACAGACAATGGCAGTCGCTGAAGCAGTGAAAGTCGGAAAGGTCGTCCAGGTCATCGGCCCGGTCGTCGACATCGAGTTCGCCGGCGGCCAACTGCCGGAGATTTACAACGCGGTCAAGGTCACCGGCATGGCCGGCAGCACGCCGATCGAGATCATCGTCGAGGTCGAGCAGCACCTGGGTGAGAACCGCGTCCGGACCGTCGCGATGAAACCGACCGACGGCCTGCAGCGCGGCATGGAGGCGACCGATACCGGATCGCCGATCTCGATGCCGGTCGGGCCGAACACGCTCGGCCGCGTCCTCAACGTGCTCGGCGAGCCGGTCGACGACCCTGGCCGTCCGGTGCAGACGAACGAGTACTGGCCGATCCACCGATCGGCGCCGACGCTCGAAGAGCAGTCGACCGAGCTGAAGATGTTCGAGACCGGCATCAAGGTCATCGACCTGCTCGAGCCGTATCTGCAGGGCGGCAAGATCGGCCTGTTCGGCGGCGCCGGCGTCGGCAAGACCGTCATCATCATGGAGCTCATCAACAACATCGCCATGAAACACGGCGGTGTGTCGGTGTTCGGCGGCGTCGGCGAACGCACGCGCGAGGGCAACGACCTCTGGCTCGAGTTCCAGGAGAGCGGCGTCATCGACGTCAACGACCCGTCGAAGTCGCGTGCGGCGCTGGTCTACGGCCAGATGACCGAGCCGCCGGGCGCGCGTCTGCGGGTCGCGCTCTCGGCGCTCACCGTCGCCGAGTACTTCCGCGACGCCGAAGGCAAGGACGTGCTGCTCTTCGTCGACAACATCTTCCGCTTCACCCAGGCTGGATCGGAAGTTTCGGCGCTGCTCGGCCGCATGCCGTCCGCCGTCGGGTACCAGCCGACGCTGCTCTCCGAGATGGGCGAGCTCCAGGAGCGCATCACCTCGACGCGCAAGGGCTCGATCACCTCGGTGCAGGCGATCTACGTGCCCGCCGACGACTACACCGATCCGGCGCCGGCGACGACGTTCGCGCACCTCGACGCGACGACGAACCTGTCGCGCGCGATCGCCGAGCTGGGCATCTACCCGGCCGTCGATCCGCTGGCCTCCAGCTCGCGCATTCTCGACCCGCGCGTCATCGGCGACGAGCACTACGACACCGCCCGGGCGGTGAAGCAGATCCTGCAGCGCTATCGGGACCTCCAGGACATCATCGCCATCCTCGGGATCGACGAGCTCTCGGAAGACGACAAGCTCACGGTGTCGCGGGCGCGCAAGATCCAGAAGTTCCTGTCGCAGCCGTTCTTCGTCGCCGAGCAGTTCACCGGCTACAAGGGCAAATACGTGCCGATCGCGGATACGGTCCGCGGCTTCAAGGAGATCGTCGAGGGCAAACACGACGAGATTCCGGAGCAGATGTTCTATCTGGCCGGCCCGATCGAAGAGGTCATCGAGCGCTACAAGGCGCAGAAGTAACCGACCATGTCGATTCCGAAGAGCCTGCAATTGCGCTTCGTCACCCCGGAGCGCGAGCTCGCGCACCAGGACGTCGACGAAGTCGGGCTGCCGGGCGAGGACGGCGATTTCGGCGTCCTGCCCGGGCACGCGCCGCTGCTCGCCGCGCTCCGGCCCGGCGGCATGTGGTACCGCAGAGGCACAGACCGGAAGATCGCGTTCGTCGATGGCGGTTTCGCGGAAGTGCTTCCGGACCGCGTCACCGTGCTGGCGCCGGTTGCCGAACATGCCGAGGACATCGATCGCGCGCGTGCCGAGGCCGCCAAGCGGCGCGCCGAGGAACTGCTCGCCAAACCGACCGTGACGGAGATAGATTTCGAGCGCGCGCGAATCGCCCTGCTGCGGGCGATCTCGCGGCTCGACGTCATGAAGAACATCCCGCGACGCGGCTGAGCTGATGCGCGAGCTGGTCTCTGCCGTTGCCTCGCACCCCGGCCTGCGCCGCGAGGAGAACGAGGACGCCTATTGCGCCCGCGAGGACATCGGCCTGTACATGGTCGCCGACGGCATGGGCGGACACGCGGCCGGCGAGGTCGCGTCCCGGCTGGCGGTGGAGACGATCGAGCGCTTCGTCGACGACACCCGCGACGCCGACATCAACCAGACCTGGCCGTTTCCGTACGACACGCAGCTGTCGATCGACGGCAACCGGCTGAAGGCCGCGTTCCGGCTGGCCAATCGCAAGATCGCGCTGGCGATGAGCGAGAACGACGCGCTCAAGGGCATGGCGACGACCGCCGCGGCGGTGCTCGTCGGCCAGGAGCGGCCGGTGATCGCGCACGTCGGCGACAGCCGCATCTATCGATTTCGCAACGGCAAGCTCAGCCAGATTACCCAGGACCACTCGTGGGTGAGCGAGCAGGTCCGCGCCGGCGTGCTCTCGGACGCCGATGCGCGCCGCCATCCCTGGCGCAACGTCGTCACCCGCGCGCTCTCGGGCGGCGACGATCCGGACGTCGAGGTCGCCGAGATCGATCTCGAGCCCGGCGACAAGCTGATGGTGTGCTCGGATGGCCTGTCGGGCGTCGTGCCGGTCGAGAAGCTCTCGACCATCATCGGATCGACGGACGGCCTCAAGGAAACCTGTCAAGCGCTGATCGACGCGGCGAACGACGCCGGCGGGCCCGACAACATCACGGTCGCGATGTTGAAGGTCAATGTGGCGTAACCTTGGCCAGCTGCTGCGCTACCGCGGCCTGATTCAAAGCCTTGTCGCGCGCGAGCTGAAGGCGCGCTACCGCGGATCGGCGCTCGGGTTCTTCTGGTCGTTCGTCAACCCGCTGCTGCTGCTCCTCATCTACTCGATCGTCTTCGACAAGTTCCTGCAGAACCGCGCCCTGGGCGTGCAGCCGTACGCGCTGTTCCTCTTCGCCGGCCTGCTGCCGTGGACCTGGTTCTCGACGGCGCTGAACGAGTCGGCCGGGGTGCTGATCTCCGGCGGCAATCTGATCAAGAAGGTCCTGTTCCCGGCCGAGGTGCTCCCGATCGTGAGCGTGCTCACGAACATGGTGCATTTCTTTTTCGGGCTGCCGATCCTCGGCGTGTTTCTCGCCTACTACATCTGGTCGCCGGCGGCGTCGGTCGATCCGGCCACCGGGCAGGTCATCGTGCACCAGGTCGCGCTGCACTGGCAGGAGCTCGTCTGGCTGCCGGTCGTGATCCTCGTCCAGCTGATGCTCACGACCGGCCTCGCGCTGCTGTTGTCATCGATCACCGTGCTCTTTCGCGACATCCGCGACATCCTCGCGAACCTGCTGACGTTCTGGTTCTTCGCGACGCCGATCATCTACTCGTGGCGCGACCTGCCGCAGCTCAAGCGCTGGTTCGACTTCAATCCGTTCACGCATCTCGCGGTGTCGTATCAGGAGATCCTCTTCTTTCCCGACAACGCCTTCGGGCATCGCAACTGGCTGCTCGCCCTCGGCGCCGCGTCGGTGGTGATGTTCCTCGTCGGTTACTGGGTGTTCGACCGGCTGCGCGACACCTTCGCGGAGGCGGTGTGACGCCCGCGATCGAGCTCGCGAACGTCAGCAAGGTCTACCAGCGGTACGGCGGCCGCCATTTCACGACGCTCAAGAGCGCGCTGCTCAGCGGCGATCTGCTGAAGAGCCTCCGGCCCGAGGAGAAGTTCCCGGCGCTCACCGACGTCTCCTTCACCGTGCCGGCGGGCTCGACGTTCGGCGTCGTCGGCCGCAACGGATCGGGGAAGAGCACGGCGCTGAAGCTGGTCGCCGGGATCACCAAGCCGACGTCAGGAACCGTGCGCGTCAACGGCCGGATCTCGGCGCTGATCGAACTGGGCGCCGGCTTCCATCCGGAGATCTCCGGCCGCGAGAACGTCTTCATCAACGGCATCATGCTGGGCCTGTCGAAGCGTGAGGTCCAGCGCCGCTTCGACGAGATCGTCGATTTCGCCGAGCTTGCGCCCTTCATCGACGCGCCGGTGAAGACCTACTCGTCGGGCATGTACATGCGGCTCGGCTTCGCCGTCGCGATCCACGTCGATCCCGACGTGCTGCTCGTCGACGAAGTGCTCGCCGTCGGCGACGAAGGCTTCACGCACAAGTGCCTGGACAAGTTCGCGGAGTTCAAGCGCCGCGGCAAGACCATCCTGCTGGTGACGCATTCGCTCGGGCTGGTCGAGCGCTTCTGCGACGAAGCGGTGTGGCTCGACGCCGGCCGGAAGCGCGCCGAGGGCGATCCGAAGCGCGTCATCGGCGCCTACATCACCGATGTCGAACGGCAGGAGGAACGGACGCTCGCGGCCGGTGACGCGAAGACGAAGGCCGCCGTCGACGATCAGCAGGCCACTGACGCCGCCGGGCCTCGCGATGCCGGCGACGTCGCATCGGACATGTCGCGCGCGGCCGAAGGCCGATGGGGGATGGGCGGGGTCGAGATCGCGGCCGTCGAGCTCCTCAACGATCAGGGCCAGGCGACGCACGTCTACCATACCGGCGAGCCGATGACGCTGCGCATGACCGTGCGCGCGGCCGCGCCGGTGAACGACTTCGTCTTTGGCGTCGGCCTCTTCAACGCCGAGGGCCTGGCCGTCTACGGCACCAACACCGACATCGAGGAGCTCGAGGCCGATTCGCTCTCCGGCGAGGCCGAAGTACGCCTGTCGTTCGACGCGCTCGATCTCGTCGAAGGCACCTACAAGCTCGATGTCGCCGTGCACAAGCGCGACGGCGCGCCCTACGACTACCACCGCCTGCTCTACACGTTCAGGGTCAAATCACGCGTCAAGGACGTCGGCATCTACCGGCCGCATCACCGGTGGCAGTTCTCGCCGGCGGTGAAGTTCAAGCCGCCGCGATGACGCCGACGCCGTCGTATTCCATCGACGAGGCCGCGGCGACGATCGCCGCCTGGCGCCACGTCGGCAAGCGCGTCGTCTTCACCAACGGCGTCTTCGACCTGCTGCACCCCGGACACATCCGCTATCTGCGTGCCGCGCGAGCGCACGGCGACGTCTTGATCGTCGCCGTCAACTCGGACCGATCCGTCCGCGGGAACAAGGGACCGGGCCGTCCAATCGTGCCGGAGCGCGAACGCGCCGAGATGCTCGCCGCGCTCGACATGGTCGACGCCGTCGTCATCTTCGACGAGCCGACGCCGGCCGGGATCATCGATCGCCTGCGTCCCGACGTCCTCGTCAAGGGCGCCGACTGGGCCGCTGACGCGATCGTCGGCCGCGAAACCGTCGAAGCCGGCGGCGGGGTGGTCGTTCGCGTGCCGATCGAACAGGGGTGGTCCACGTCGGCGATCATTGCGAGAATCAAGTCATCGGGCGTCTGACGCCCGATCGTCCATGCTCGACCGCACGTCGTCTCTTGCCTTTCGCGCGCTGCTGAAGTCGTCGGCCGGCCGCGCGCACCTCGACCGGCTCGCCCGGCGGCTCACCGGCCTCACGCCGGTGGCGCTCGCGTACCACCTTGCGGCCAGCGTCCGCGACGAGCCGATCTTCGTGGTGGCGCCGACCGACGCGGACGTCGAGCAGCTGACCGCCGACACGCGATTCTTCCTCGCGGCGCTCGAAGGTCTGAGCGAAGCCGACACGGTGCGGCAGGTCCTGCCGATGCCGTCGCCCGAGGTCGATCCCTACCGCGGCCTCGCGGTGCACCTCGAAGTCGCTTCCGCCCGCGCGCGGGCGCTCCACGCGCTGGTCATTCGCAGCGCCCGGATCGTCATCGCGTCCGCGCGCGCGCTGGCGCCGCGCCTCTCGGATCCGAAGCGCCTGGCCGAAGCCGGTCTCAGCCTCTCGCCGGGTACCGAGATCTCGCCGCTGGACCTGCGCGAGCGGCTCGCCAATGCCGGGTTCACGCCGGAAGATCCCGTGGACGAACATGGCGAGTTCTGCGTCCGCGGCGGCGTCGTCGATCTCTATCCGGCGTCGGAAGCGCAGCCGGTCCGGCTCGAGTTCATCGGCGACATCATCGAGTCGGTCCGGCGCTACGACGCGGCGACGCAGCGGTCGCTCGTCGCGCTCGATCGGCTGGTCGTCAGCCCGCAGCGCGAGCTCCTGCCGAGCCTCGACGCGCCTGACGATCCAGCCGCCTTCGATCGCAGCGCCACCATCGTCGATGTCGTCCGGCGCGCCGGCGCGCGCCTGCTCGTCTTCGAGATCGACGACGTGATCGAGCGGGGCCGCGCGCAGGAACAGCAGTGGCGTTCGATTGCCGCGGACCTGTCGGTGCGGCGGCAGGACGTGCAGCCGTTCGAAGCGCTGGCCGCGCCGTGGACCGGCCTCGAGGCCTGGCTGTCGTCGGGCTCGCGCGTCAGTCAGCTCGCCATCGTCGAAGGCGAGGACGAGGGCACGCACGTCAGCTCGCTGCCGGCGGTGGAGCATCACGGCCGCATCGGCGACTGGGTCAACGAGGTCCGGACGGCGCGCGAGCAGGGCGCCGCGGTGGTGTTCGTCGCCGCGACGCCGGGGCGCGCCGAACGGACGATCGAGCTGCTCGCCGACTACGAGTTGCGCGCCAGGCACGTCGGCGAAGCCGACGACCTTCATTCTGCCGCGGTGCTGGTCACGACCGGCCAGCTCTCGCGCGGCGTTCACATTCCGGCGGCGAGCCTGCGCATCTACTCCGAGACCGATCTCTTCGAGGAGGAGCGCCGCGTCCACGAGCGGCGTCGGTCGGCGGCGCGAAGCTTCATCTCCGACTTCCGCGATTTGAAGATCGGCGATCTGGTCGTGCACGTCGACAACGGCATCGGCCGGTTCGTCGGCCTGAAGAAGCTGGCGGTCGGCCCGGGGCTGCCGGACCAGGAGTTCATGGAGCTTCGCTACGCCGGCGAGGACAAGCTCTTCGTCCCGCTCGAACGCCTCGATCTCGTCCAGAAGTACACGGGCGGCGCGGCGCCGGCGCTCGACAAGCTCGGCGGCACTACCTGGGAGAAGGCCAAGACACGCGTCAAGAAGGCGATGCGCGACATGGCCGAGGAGCTGCTCAAGCTCTACGCCGCGCGCAAGGCGGTCGTCGGCCATGCGTTCGGCGCCGATTCGCACTGGCAGCAGGAGTTCGACGACGCCTTCCAATACGATCTGACGCCCGATCAGCAGAGCGCGATCGCGGACATCACGCGCGACATGGAGTCGCCGACGCCGATGGACCGGCTGCTCTGCGGCGACGTCGGCTACGGCAAGACCGAAGTGGCGATGCGCGCCGCCTTCAAGGCGGTGATCGAAGGCAAGCAGGTGGCGCTGCTGGCGCCGACGACCGTGCTCGCGTTCCAGCACGTCCGAACGCTCCGGGAGCGCTTCGCCGGCTTTCCGGTGAAGATCGATCTCGTCAGTCGCTTCCGCACCAGGCAGGAGCAGAAGGAGACGATCGCGCAGCTGGCCGCCGGCCAGGTCGACATCATCGTCGGCACGCACCGGCTGCTTTCGAAGGACGTCACCTTCCGCGACCTCGGCCTGCTCATCGTCGACGAGGAGCAGCGCTTCGGCGTCGCGCACAAGGAGCGGATCAAGCAGCTCCGCAAACGCGTCGACGTGCTGACGATGACGGCAACGCCGATCCCGCGGACCTTGAACATGTCGCTCGTCGGCATCCGCGACATGTCGGTGATCGAGACGCCGCCGCGTGACCGCTTGTCGATCCAGACCCAGGTCGTGAAGTTCGACACCGCCGTGATCACGCGCGCGATTCGCACCGAGCTCGAGCGGCAGGGTCAGGTGTATTTCGTCCACAACCGCGTCGAGTCGATCTACTCGATGGCCAGCCTGGTCGGCCGTCTGGTGCCGGAGGCGCGGATCGCCGTCGGCCACGGGCAGATGAGCGAAGAAGAGCTCGAGAAGGTGATGGTCGATTTCGTCGGCCACAAGTTCGACGTGCTGATCGCGACGACGATCGTCGAGAACGGGCTCGACATCTCGAACGCGAACACGATCGTCGTCAACCGCGCGGATCGCTACGGGCTGGCGCAGCTCTATCAGCTGCGCGGCCGGGTCGGGCGATCGGATCGCCGCGCCTATGCGTACTTGCTGATCCCGACCGAGCAGACGTTGTCGCCGATCGCGCGACGGCGCCTCGCGGCGATTCGCGAGTTCAGCGACCTCGGATCCGGGTTCCGGATCG
>DASTCC010000197.1:0-9556 GCA_035711465.1 Vicinamibacterales bacterium | reverse complement strand
GGCGGCACGGCCACTGACACCTCGGCGGTCTGACCGATGAGCCCGGTCATCCGGACTTCGCTCGACGCCTGCTGCGAATAGAGCAACCGCGCAAATTGATAGACAACCGTCGCCATCACCACGCCGACGACGATGCCGATGCCCGACGACGCCGGATGGGACAGATCGTAGTACCGGCCGACGACGCCGCCGACGCCGAAGGCGGTGAGGAACGCGGCCATGATACGGACGCTGAAGATGCTCGGCCCGCCGCCGTGGTCCACGTCGCCGACATGGCCGACGTCGTGGTCGCCGACGTCATGATCGCCGCCGAAGAGCTCGCCGACGAGCAGCATGACGAGCAGCAGAATCACCCCGAAGAGAGCGATCGCAGCGTAGATGAGCATGGCGGCGGGGTGATTATAGGCTCCCCTACCACCGCCCGTGCACGTGATCTCGGATCCGCGAATCGTAGATGCGCCGCACGGCCGTCATCGTCGATGTTGGGAGCGGCGCCAGGTCTGCCGCGGCGGCGTTTTCGCGCGCCTGGCGTTCGGTGCGGGCGCCGGGGATCGTGCACGTGACGCCCGGGTGCATCAGGATCCAGCGCAGCGCGAACTGCCCCATCGTCGCGCCGGCCGGCACCAACGCCGCGAGCTCGTCGACCGCCGGAAACGCCGCCTCGAGCGGCACGCCAGAGAACGTCTCGCCGACGTCGAACATCTCGCCGCGACGGTTGAACGTCCGGTGATCGTCGGCCGCGAAGGTCGTGTCCGCCCGCAGCGCTCCAGTCAGTAAGCCGCTGGCGAGCGGCACGCGCGCGATGACGCCGACCTGGCGCGCCGCCGCCTCGGCCAGAAACGCCTCGGCCGGCTTGTGCCGGAACATGTTGAAGATGATCTGGACCGACTGGACGTTCGGATGCCGCATCGCCATCCGCGCCTCGTCGATGGTCTCGACGCTGACCCCGTAGTAGCGGATCTTGCCTGCGGCGACGAAGTCGTCCAGCACACCGAAGACATCGCCGCGCGCGTAGATCGCCGGCGGCGGACAGTGCAATTGCAGCAGGTCCAGCGCATCCACGCGCAGATTCGCGAGGCTGTCGTTCACCCACGTCTCGAGGTTCGCGCGGGTGTATCCCTCCGGAACCTGCGCGGGCAGCCGCCGGCCGGCCTTGGTCGCCACCACCAGCCGTTCGCCCGGCCGCTCCCGAAGGAGCTGGCCGACGAGCCGCTCGCTGCGGCCGTCGCCATAGACGTCCGCGGTGTCGATGAACGTGGTCCCGGCATCCACGGCGGCATGAAGCGCCTGCATGGACTGGCCGTCGTCGACCGGTCCCCAGAAACCGCCGATCGCCCAGGCTCCAAACCCCACCGCCGACACCTCGAGGTCGGTCCTGCCCAGCCGCTGGTAGTTCATGGCCGCCTAGGCTCTCACGGCCGGGGTCCGGGGCCAAATCACGGCTCCCCAGAGGGTTAGCCCTCCAGTTCAGGGGCTGCGGACCGATAATCTTTCTGAACTGGCGCCCGGATTCCCCAGCGGGCCCGCCCCAGGCGTGCCGAGGGGAAGGGCCGTGGCGCCTGTTCGTTTTCCGCGCCCGTGTTACTTGAAGCGAGACATGCCCACCGCCGAGCCTGACCACACGCCAGCCCCCGCGCGGGTCACCATCGCCGACCGTTTCCACACGGCCGCCGGCATCCTTGCCGCGGTCGTGGTGCTGACAGGGCTCAGCGTGCTCGCCGGCTGGTGGTTCTCGATTCCGGCGCTGATTACGGTCTTCCCGGGCGCCGTCGCAATGAAGCCGGTTACCGCCATCGCGCTGATCTGTTCGGGCGTGGCGCTCTGGATCTACCAGCGGCCGGGCATGACGCGCTGGCGCGATCCGTTGCTCAACTCCTTCGGCGGCGCGGCCGGACTCATCGGCTTCATCGCGATCCTCGAGCTTCTGACGGGTTTCAGCGTCGGCCTCGACGGCATCCTGATTCGCGAAGAGGTGGCCCAGCTCGTCAACCTCGAGGTCCGGGTCGCGGCGTCGGCCGCCGCCGCGCTGGTGCTGATCAACGGCGCGATGCTGCTCGCCAACCGCACCGATCGCGTGACCGTGCCGCACGTGCTGGTCGGCATCGCCGTCGTGCTCACGGCGCTCAACATCATCGGCTACATCTTCGACGCCAGGCAGATCTCGGGGCTGCCGCTCTACACGCAGATGGCGGTGCACACGTCGTGGGCGTTGCTGTTGCTCTGCGCGGGCTTCTTCCTCGCCCATCCGACGAGCGCGCTGATGAACATCGTCAGCGACGAAGGCCCGGCTGGCTTCGTCGTCCGGCGGCTGCTGCCGGCGGTCTTCGTGCTGCCGGTGCTGCTGGCGTGGGTCTGGCGCCAGGGCGAAGTCGCCGGCTACTACGACTCGGCGTTCGCGCTGACGCTCTTCGTCTCCTCGGCCATCGCCGCGCTCGGCGCCGTCGTCTGGATCTCCGGCCATCTCGTCCGCGGCGTCGAAGGCCGCCGCTTCAGCGCCGAGGAACAGCGTCTGTTCAGCGAGGAGCGGCTGCGCCGCGCGGTCACCGACGCGCCGGTGCCGATGATGATCCACGACGACGCCGACCACGTGCTGCATCTGAGCCAGGGCTGGACGGATCACTCCGGCTACGCGCTCAAGGACGTGCCGACGATCTCGCGCTGGATCGAAGTCGCGCAGCGCGCCACCCGCGACGAAGCCGAAGCCTACATGCGCCGCCTCGCCGAGGCGACCGGCACGATTCACAGCGACGAGACCGCGATCACCGCGAAGAACGGCGACCAGCGCTACTGGGAGTTCACGACGACGCCGCTCGGCACCGCCGGCGACGAGCGGCGCATCTTCCTGACGACGGCGGTGGACATCACCGAGCGGCGCAACGCCGAAGCGTCGCTGCGGCAGATGAACGAGAGCCTCGAACAGCGCATCGAGGAACGCACGCGCGAGCTGACGCTGGCCAACGAGTCGCTGCAGCGCCAGTCCGAGCAGCTGCGCGAACAGGCGGCGCTGCTCGACCTGGCCAGCGACGGCATCGTCGTCCGCGATCTGCGCGGGACGATCGTCTACTGGAGCGCCGGCGCCACGGCCATGCTCGGCTACTCACGCGAGCAGGCGCTCGGCCAGCCCTCGTATCGGCTGCTGCAGACGGTGTTTCCGCAGCCGGTCAACGAGATCGAGCAGCTGGTGCTGACGTCGGGCCACTGGTCCGGCGAGGTGACGATGACGCGGCGCGACGGGACGTCGATCGCGGTCGAGACCAGCTGGACGCTGACGCGATCGGATCGCGGCGCGGCGCAGGGCTTCCTCGAGGTCCACCGCGACATCACCGCGCGCAAGCTGGCCGCCGAATCGCTGCGCGAGAGCGAGCTGAAGTTCCGCGCCGTCGCCGAGACCGCCAACGAAGGCATCGTCTCGGCCGACGAGCAGGGCACGATTCGCTACTGGAACCCCGGCGCCGAGCGGATGTTCGGGCGGGCCGAGCGGGAGGCGGTCGGACAGCCGCTGACGATTCTGATGCCGGAGCGGTATCGCGAGGCGTACTCGGACGGCATGTCGCGGTATCTGGCGACGGGCGACGCGCGGATGGTCGGCCGGACGGTCGAGACCATCGGCGAGCGCGCCGACGGCACCGAGTTCCCGCTCGAGATCTCGCTGTCGTCGTGGCAGACGTCGAAGGGCACGTTCTTCTCGGCGATCCTGCGCGACATCACCGCGCGCAAGCATGCCGAGGAAGCGCTCAAGCAGCAGGCCGAAGAGCTGGCGCGATCGAACCACGAGCTCGAGCAGTTCGCCTACGTCGCCTCGCACGACCTGCAGGAGCCGCTGCGGATGGTGTCGAACTACACGCAGCTGCTCGGCCGCCGCTATCGCGATCGCCTCGACGGCGACGCACAGGAGTTCATCGACTTCGCCGTCGACGGCGCCAAGCGGATGCAGGCGCTGATTCACGACCTGCTGCAGTACGCGCGCGTCGGCACGCGCGGGAAGGAGTTCAAGCCGACGCCGGCCAATCGCGTCGTCGAGGACGCGCTCGCCAACCTGGCCGGCGCCATCGAAGAGTCGGGCGCCGAGATTCGCGTCGAGGCGCTGCCGACGATCAGCTGCGACAGCACGCAGCTCACCCAGGTGTTCCAGAATCTCATCGGCAACGCGCTGAAGTTCCGACGCAAGGACTCCAAGCCGATCGTCCAGATCTCGGCGCGGCTCGACCCGATCGGCTGGCGCTTCACCGTCGCCGACAACGGCATCGGCATCGAGCCGAAGTACTTCGAACGGATCTTCCAGATGTTCCAGCGCCTGCACGGGCGCGAGCAGTACGAGGGCACGGGCATCGGCCTTGCCCTCTGCAAGAAGATCGTCGAGCGTCATGGCGGCCAGATCACCGTCGCCTCGGAGCTCGGCCACGGCACGACCTTCTCGTTCGTCCTCCCGGACGCTTCGGCCCGCGCGGCGCGGGCGTCCTGACCGAGATTACATGAAGCCCATTGACATCCTGCTCGTGGAAGACAACCCCGGCGACGCCCGGCTGACGCGTGAAGCGCTGGCCGTGAGCAAGGTGAAGAACACGCTGCATCACGTCCGCGACGGCGAAGAGGCGATGGCGTTCCTGCGCCGCGAGGGATCGCACTCGCACGCGCCGCAGCCGGACATGATCCTGCTCGATCTGAATCTGCCGCGGCGGGACGGCCGCGAGGTGCTCGAGGACATCAAGCGCGATCCGCGGCTCGTGCACATCCCGGTGGTGATCCTGACCTCGTCGCAGGCCGAGGAGGACATCCTGCGGAGCTACCGGCTGCACGCCAACTGCTTCATCACCAAACCCGTCGACCTCGAGCAGCTGACCAAGGTCGTGCACGGGATCGAGCAGTTCTGGTTCACGCTCGTGCGGCTTCCGCCAGAGGTGTGAGGATGCCCACCGATACGACGAGCGTGTTGCTCGTCGAAGACAACCCGGGGGACGCGCGGCTCGTCATCGAGATGTTGAAGGAGACGGGCGCGAACGATTTCCGGCTGACGCACGTCACCACCGTGCGGGAGGCGGTGGCGCGCCTGGCCGATCCGGGCATCGACACCGACGTCGTGCTGCTCGACCTGAGCCTGCCGGACGAGTCCGGGCTCGACACGCTGCGCCGTGTCGTCCAGGCGGCCGGCCGCGCTGGCATCGTCGTCATGACCGGCGCCCGCGACGAGGAGCTCGGCGTGTCGGCGATGCAGGCCGGCGCCCAGGACTACCTGGTCAAGGGGCAGGTCGACGGCCGCTCGCTGCGCCGGGCGCTGCGCTTCGCGATCGAGCGGCACATCATGCGGCTGCAGCTCGAGAGCCTGTCTCTGAAGGACGACCTGACCGGGCTCAGCAACCGCCGTGGCTTCCTGGTGCTCGCCGAGCAGATGGCCAAGCTGGCGCGCCGCAACCGCAGCGGCTTCCTGCTGCTCTTCCTCGATCTCGATCGCCTCAAGCAGATCAACGACACCTTCGGCCATGCCGAAGGCAACCGCGCGCTGGTCGAGGCCGCCAACGTCCTGCGCAGTTGTTTCCGGCAGAGCGACATCATCGCCCGCCTCGGCGGCGACGAGTTCGCGGCGATGACGCTTTCGGCGGCCGAAGGCAGCGAGCGCGCCGTCAAGGCCCGGCTCGACGCCGCGCTCGGCGTCGTCAACAGCTCCCCCGACCGCGCCTACGCGCTGAGCTTCAGCATCGGCGTCCATACCTGCCCCCCCGACGGCACCCCGGTCGAGACGCTGCTCGAGCGCGCCGACAAATTGATGTACGAGCAGAAGAAGCGATCGAAAACGTAAGCCAGGCCTCGGATCGCTCCGACCTGCTACTCTTTGGCCACCATGAAAGCCACGCGCCGTGACGCGTTGAAGACCATCGGTGTCGCCGGAGCCGGGTTCGTCTTCTCGGCACGCACGCTCGGGCAGACGGCCGGCATCCGTGTCGGCGGCAAGCCTGTCGAGATCGCCATCGAGGCGGCGCCGACCTGGACGGGCACGCCGTCCGAACGGATCGTGCGCATCACCGTGCGGCCGATCGTCGACGGCCAGGCTGTGCCCGTGGCGGATCACCGCATCCTGAACGCGGCGTCGGACGCCGTCCGACCGGCGCGGCGCCAGGCGCCGCTTGCGACGGCGGCCATCGGCCGGCACACGATCGCCTTCTCGAATCAGCCGCCGACGCTCGCCGTCGCCGGTCCAAGCGGCGCGGTCGTGCAGCGGCTCGTGTTCGATCCGGAATCGACGGCGATGCGATTCACGCTGCCGAAGGGGCCGCTGCTCGGCTTCGGCGAAGGCGGCGCCGGCTTCGATCGCAAGGGCACGATCGATCCGATGCGCAACGGCCAGGCGACGTATCGCGAGCCGTCCGGCAAAGGCGGCTACGCGCTGCGGACGCACGGCGCGCGCGTGGCGATTCCGTGGCTGATCGGCTCGGACGGCTGGGCGATCTACGTCCATCAACCGGCCGGCACGTTCGACCTCAGCGGCGCCGACGGCCTGTTCACGCCGCGCACCGCCGACGCGCCCATCGACGTCTTCGTCGTCACCGCGAGCACACCGGCCGAGATCATGCGGGCGTGGGCAGAGCTCACCGGGCCTGCCGAGATCCCGCCGCTCTGGAGCCTCGGCTACCTGCAGTCGCATCGCACGCTCTCGGGCCCCGACGAGATCATGTCGGTGGCGCGCACGTTCCGGGAGAAGCAACTGCCCTGCGATGCGCTGATCTATCTCGGCACCGACTTCACGCCGTCGGGCTGGAACACGCACAACGGCGAGTTCTCCTGGAACCCGAAGAACTTTCCCGAGCCGACGCGGATGATCGACGCGCTGCACGATCTTCACTACAAGGTCGTGCTGCACATCGTCGTCGAAGGGCGCGTGTTTAGCGGCACCGTCAACGACGCCTGCACCGCGGCGCCGATCCCGCCGGGCCGGACGGAGGACAACCGGTGGCCGCCGGAGCGGCAGGTCGCGTGCTACTGGCCCGCGCACAAGCCGCTCTACGATCTCGGCATCGACGGCTGGTGGCCCGACCAGGGCGACGGCTTCGATCAACCGTCGCGCCTGGCGCGCATCCGGATGTACTGGGACGGCAGCCAGCAGTGGCGCCCGAACGAGCGGCCGTTCGCGCTGCACCGAAACGGCCAGGCCGGAATGCAGCGCTACGGCGCGTTTCTCTGGTCGGGCGACGTCTACACGACCTGGGAGACGCTGAAGCTGCACGTACCGATCGCGATCAACACCGCGCTCAGCGGCATCCCCTACTGGGGCACCGACATCGGCGGCTTCGTGCCGACCAGCGAGTACACCGGCGAGCTGCACGTCCGCTGGTTTCAGTTCGGCGCCTTCAACACGCTCTTCCGCGCCCACGGACGCAACTGGCATCTGCGGCTGCCGTGGGGCTGGAACCTGGGCACGGTCGGCACGATCGAGACCGCGAACTCGGTGGGCGCGTCGACGCCGCCGGAACACGAGCTCCGCAATCCGGACGTCGAGCCAATCTGCAAGAAGTACCTCGAGCTGCGCTACCGGCTCATGCCGTATCTCTACTCCGCGGTCCGCGAGTGCTCGCAGACCGGGATGCCGATCGTGCGGGCGCTGTGGCTGCACTACGCCGACGATCCCGTCGCGGTCGCGCGCGGCGATCAGTTCCTCTGGGGCCGCGACATCCTGGTCGCCCCCGTCGTCGAGAAGGGCGCCACGACCCGAAGGGTGTATCTGCCGCGTGGCCGGTGGATCGATTTCTGGACGAACGAAGGTCTCGACGGCGGCCGCGAGATCGATCGTCCAGTCGATCTCGCGACCATGCCGCTCTACGCGCGCGCCGGCGCGATCCTGCCGATGGGACCGGTCAAGCAGTACACGTCTCAGGCCGGCGACGGGCCGCTGACGCTGCAGATCTATCCGGGCGCCGACGGCGCGGCGCAGATGTACGAAGACGACGGCGCGTCGTTCGATTACCGGAAAGGCGCCTGGATGGGCCTGGCGATGCGGTGGCAGGACCGCATGCAGCGGCTGACGCTCGCGCTCGAGCCGGGCTCGCGCATGATTGGTGCGGCGCGCCGGGAGATCGAGGTCAGGATCGCGGGCAGCACGACGACGCGACGAGTCACGTTCGAGGGCCGCGAGGTGTCGGTTGAGATCCCGCGCTAGCGATCAGACCTTCAACGCCTTCGCCATCGCCAGCGATACGCGCTCCCAGGCCTGCGTTTCTTCCTTGAGCTGCTTCCGCCCGGCGGCGGTGAGCTTGTAGTACTTCGCGCGCCGCTTGTTCTCGGACTCCCCCCACGACGACTCGAGCCAGCCGCGCTCTTCGAGACGATGGAGCGCCGGAAAGAGCGACCCGGGCTTGACGTCGAACGTCCCGCCGGTGATCTGCTGAATGCGCCGTGACACGCCGAGCCCGTGATGCGGCTCGAGCGCCAGCGCTTTCAGGATCAGGAGATCGAGCGTGCCTTGCAGAAGGTCCACAGTCGTCCTCGTCGTATAGACAGACTATACGACGAGAAGGTGCTGGGTGCTGGGTGCTAGGTGCTGGGTGCCTGTGCTAGGTGCACCCAGCACCCAGCACCGAGTTCTACCGCTTCGACGACGGCGGCACCATGTTGTTCATGCGGAAATAGGTCACCAGATTGCCGTAGTGCTCGTTGAGGTGGCCGATGTTGCCGATGAGCGCGTTGGCCCGCGGGCCCTGGTTGGTGCTGAAGGGCTGCGCCACCATCTGCGCCAGCGAGGCGTCGGTCGCCGCCGTATAGGCGCTGTCGCAGTACGCGAGCGACTCGGCCAGGACCTTGATGATCTGATCGCGCGCCGTCACCGACTTCTCGAAGGCATCTTCGGCGTGCGGCGCCTTCTCGCCTTTCGCCGCCGCGCAGAAGATGTAGTTCGCGCCGGCGAGGTGCGTCAGGATCTCGCCGAAGTTCCGCACCGTCGGCACCGGCTTGTAGCCGTACTTGTCGGCCGTCATCTGATCGGCCGATTCCTTGATGTTGAGCCGCGCCGCCTGCCAGTTGGCGCGGATGGTCGCGGCGAGCGGATTGGCGCCGCCGCCCTGCTGAGCCTGCGGTACGCCGACGGCGATGACGCCGCCGATCAAGACGGTCAGGACGAGCATATTTCGAGTCATGGCCTCGAACTCTCCTTTGAACGGATACTCCCCCGGCGGAGTGTAGCACTCGGAGCGGCGACGCCTGGGCAGGACGGTGGTGGTATCGTGCGCCCATGAATCGACGCGAGTTCCTGGCCGCGTCAGCCGCAGCGATCGCGATGCCGGCCTTTTCGGCACAGGCGCCGCGCAAACACTGGACCTGGATGCGGGGCGTCACCTCGCCCCTCCAGGCCTGGCGCCGACGGCTGCCGCAGATCAAAGCCTCGGGCATCGACGCCGTGTTGATTAGCGGCACGCCCGATTTCTATCGCGCCGCCGTACCCGCCGCCCGCGACGAAGGGCTCGAGCTCCACGCCTGGCTGTTCACGATGATGCGCGGAGAGAACACGTCAACCCACCCGGACTGGTACGCGGTCAGCCGAAGCGGCGTGTCGACAGCCAGCAAACCGCCGTAC
>DASTCC010000196.1:0-4200 GCA_035711465.1 Vicinamibacterales bacterium | reverse complement strand
ACGCGCCTGACCGTGACGGACGCGAATCTCCTTCTCGGGCGACTCGATCCGGACGCGTTTCTCGGCGGGCGGATGCGGCTCGACGTCGCCCGCACCGCCGAGATTGCGGCCGACACCGCGCGGCAGCTGAAGCTCGGCGTCAGCGCGCTCGCCGAGGGCATCGTCCGCGTCGCCAACGCGAACATGGAGCGGGCGATTCGCGTCGTCTCGGTCGAGCGCGGACACGACCCGCGCCGGTTCGCGCTCGTCGCGTTCGGCGGCGCCGGCGGAATGCACGCGTGCGAAATCGCGCGCGAGCTGGACATCTCGACGGTGATGGTGCCGCGCCATGCCGGGGTCCTTTCGGCGCTCGGCATGCTGCTCGCCGACGTCACGCGCGACTACTCGGCGAGCGTGCTGACGGCGGTGCACGACCTCGGCGCGCGCGATCTCGATCGCCGATTCGCGCCGCTCGTGCGCCAGGCCGTACGTGACCTGCGCGCCGAAGGCTTTGGCGAAGCGCGGCAGGCGATCGCGCGGCTCGTGGACGTGCGCTACGTCGGCCAGTCCTACGAGATCACGCTGCCCTACACGCCGCGATTCCGCGACGAGTTCGATCGGCGGCATGGCAAGACCTACGGCTACTCCAACCCGCAGCGGCCGGCCGAGGTCGTGAACATCCGCGTCCACGCCACCGGCGTCACCGAGAAGCCGCCGCTGCCGAAAGCGCGCGCGCTCAGGCGATCGACGCCGAAGCCGTCGGGCGTGCGGCCCGGCCGGTTCGGCGGCCGCGACGTTCGCGTGTCGTTCTATCGCTGGGCGGATCTGCCGGTGGGATCCGCCGGCGCCGGACCTGCCGTGATCTCCGGCGGCGAGGCGACCGTCGTCGTGCCGCCGCGGTTTCAGTTCGAGATCGATCGGTTTGGCAACGTCATCCTGAAAGGCGCGGCGCGGTCGTGAAGGTCCATCCGGTCGAGTTCGAGGTCTTCAAGAATCTCTATCTCTCGATCGCCGAGGAAATGGGCGTGACGCTGTGCCGCACGGGCTTCTCGCCGAACATCAAGGAGCGGCTCGACTACTCGTGCGCGGTCTACGACGCCAAGGGCGAGACGATCGCCCAGGGCGATCACATGCCCGTGCATCTCGGCGCGATGCCCTTGTCCGTGCGCGCGGCCATCGACGCCGGGCCGATGGATCCCGGCGACATCGTGATGCTGAACGATCCGTTCCACGGCGGCACGCATCTGCCCGACATCACGCTCGTGTCGCCCGTGTTCCTCGGCCGCGATCGCCGCCCCGCCTTTTACGTCGCCAATCGCGCGCATCACTCGGATGTCGGCGGTATGAGCCCCGGCTCGATGCCGGTGGCGCGCGAGATCTATCAGGAGGGGCTGATCCTGCCGCCGGTGAAGCTCGCGCGCCGCGGCCGCATCGTCCGCGACATCCTCGATCTCGTGCTCGCCAACGTCCGGACGCCCGACGAGCGCGAGGGCGACCTCACCGCGCAGATCGCGGCCAACCGGGTCGCGGAGACGCGCCTGCGCGACACCGTCGCCCGGTACGGCCGCGCCCGCGCCACGGGCTACGCCGCGGCGCTCCAGGACTACACCGAGCGGGTGCTGCGTGCGGCGATCCGCGCGATCCCGCGCGGCCGCTACGCCTTCGAAGACGCGCTCGACGACGACGGCTTCGGTGATCGGCCGGTGCCGATCCGGGCGACGGTGACGATCGACGGCGACCGCGCCGTCATCGACTTCGCCGGATCGGCGCCGCAGGTGCAGGGCAGCGTCAACGCCAACTACGCGATGACGTTGTCGGCGTGTCTCTACGCGTTCCGGTGCCTGGTCGGCGACGACGTGCTCTACAACGCCGGCGTCGCGCGTCCGCTGACGGTCGTCGTGCCGCCGCGGTCCATCGTCAATGCCGAACGGCCGTCGGCGGTCGCCGGCGGCAACGTCGAGACCTCGCAGCGCATCACCGACGTCGTGCTCGGCGCCCTCGCGCAGGCATTGCCGGAGCGGCTGCCGGCGGCGAGCCAGGGGACGATGAACAACATCACCCTCGGCGGCACCGACACGCGGACGGGCAAGCGGTTCGCCTACTACGAGACGCTCGGCGGCGGGATGGGCGGCAGGCGGGGGATGGCAGGACTCTCCGGCGTGCATACGCACATGAGCAACACGCGCAACACGCCGATCGAAGCGATCGAGCACTATCTGCCGGTGCGCATCCATCGCTACGCGCTGCGATCGGGCAGCGGCGGCGCGGGCGCGGCCCGCGGCGGCGACGGATTGATTCGCGAGTATGAAGTGCTGACCGAGGCGAGCGTGACGCTGCTCTCCGAACGGCGCAAACGACAGCCCTACGGCGCGCAAGGCGGCGCGCCGGGCGCCTCTGGACGCAACACGCTGATCCGCGACGGCCGCGAGCAGACCTTGCCGGGGAAGGTCGAGTTGCAGTTGAAACCCGGCGATCGCCTGCGGATCGAAACGCCAGGCGGCGGCGGATACGGTCGCGAGCCGCGCGCGAGGCAGGCATGACGTTCTGGAAGGAAGCGGACGCCACCGCGCGTCGGGCGCTCATCGCGGCGTCACTCGGCTGGATGCTCGATGCCTTCGACGTGATGCTCTACGCGCTCGTGCTCTCGTCGGTCCGCGCCGATCTGAACCTCTCCGCCGATATCGCCGGCGGCCTGCAATCGCTCACGCTGCTCGCGTCGGCCGCGGGCGGACTGCTGTTCGGCATCCTCGCGGATCGCTGGGGGCGGACGCGCGCGCTGATGCTGAGCGTGCTCATCTATTCGGTGTTCACCGCCGCCTGCGGTCTGGCCCAGACGGTGGTGCAGCTCGCGGTGTTCCGCATCTTCCTCGGCATCGGCATGGGCGGCGAATGGGCGAGCGGCGCCGCCCTGGTGTCGGAGACCTGGCCGGATCGGCATCGCGGCAAGGCGCTCGGGCTGATGCAGAGCTCCTGGGCCATCGGCTACGCGCTCGCGGCCATCGTCGCCTGGTTCGTGCAGGACGTCTTGGGATTCGGCTGGCGAGCCGTGTTCTTCGCCGGCGTCGTGCCGGCGCTGTACGCGTTCTGGGTACGACGATCGGTGGAAGAGCCGGCGATCTGGCACGCGACGCGGGCCCAGGCGGCGCCGGTTTCGTGGTCGGCGGTGCTCGGCGGCCGCATGCTCGCCGTCACCGTCGCGCTGACGCTGATGAACGCGTGCACGATGTTCGCGTGGTGGGGCTTCAACACCTGGGTGCCCTCGTATCTGCGCGAGCCCGTGTCGGCCGGCGGCGTCGGACTGTCGACGTCGGCGATGAGCTTCTTCGTGGTCGCGATGCAGGTCGGCATGTGGTTCGGCTACGTGACCTTCGGCTTCGTCAGCGATCGGATCGGACGCCGGCGGACCTACGTCGGCTATCTGCTGATCGCGGCGCTGGTCGTGTTCCTCTACTCGTCGACGTCGACGCCGGCGATCGTGCTGCTGCTCGGCCCGATCGCCGCGTTTTTCGCGACCGGATACTTCAGCGGCTTCGGCGCCGTCACCGCCGAGCTCTACCCGACGGCCATTCGCGCGACCGCGCAGGGACTCACCTACAACATCGGCCGTGTGGCCAGCGCGGCCGCGCCCTACGTCGTCGGCGGGTTGACGGCGACGCATGGCTACGGCGCCGCGCTCTCGATCGCGTCGCTGGCGTTTCTCGCCGCGGCGTTCTTCTGGTTCTTCATTCCGGAAACGCGCGGCCGCCAGATCGCGTAGCCAGGACGGGACACCGATGACGATGTGCCGCGCTCTCGCCGTGCTCGCCTGCGTGCTCGCGACGACGCCTGGATGCCTGGTCGTCTCGCTCAACCGTTTCTTCGAGGACGACGCGATTGCCACCGACGATCGGCTGCCGGGGCAGTGGACGAGCGACGACGACAACCTCAGCCTGACGATCGAGCGGAGCGAGTGGCGCTCGTACCGCATCACCTACACGCATCCGCTCGAGACGCGATCGCTCACCGCCTACCTGTTCAAGGTCGAAGGCGTCACCTACCTGGACGTGACGCCGATCCGCGGCGAGGATCAGGGCCTGTTCGTGCTGCCCGCGCATGCGGCGCTGCGCGTGTCGATCGGCGCCGACACGATCGCCGTTCGTCCCCTCAACTTCGACTGGTTTGCCGCGGCGCTGAAAGACCGGCGGCTGCCCGCGGCGCTCGGCGCCGAGCGCGCCGAGCGCG
>DASTCC010000195.1:0-9736 GCA_035711465.1 Vicinamibacterales bacterium | reverse complement strand
GAAATAGAACACCGTCACGTTCGACTGATGCCTGGCCGCGTCCTGACGCCACTCGTGCGCCTCGGCGAAGACGTTGTCGAACGTCGCCGGATCGGTCAGTCCGGCGAGCGGCGCCTCGTTGGCCGCCGCCGAGGGCGAGAGCAGCACGCGACAGGTGGCGAGCGGCGCCGACATCTTTGCCGTCTTCAGCCACTCGAACACGGCGTGCGCGCTCGCGGCGGCCGAGGTCAGCTGGCCGAGGCCCCAGGGATCGGCCACCGGCGTCGCGCCGCCGGCGAGAAACGGGTAGTTGCTGACGCCGATGATCAAGGCGTGAACGCCGGGGATGGCGCCGAGGGCGTCGCGATTGTCGACCAGCAATGACACGCGTCGTTCTCCTGTATATGAGCCGTCGTTCACTTGAGAGACAGATGACAGGGTGACTCCGGCGGCTCGATCGTGAACAGCTTCTTCACCCGTGGCTTCCAATTGTCCCGCGCCGGCTCGGTCACGGCTCTGACGATCAGCCCGCCGGCCGGCGCGGTGACCTCGTAGACGGCGCTGTCCGTCGGTGGCACGAAATCGGCGACGACAGCATCCTCGAGATCCACCACACTCAGTGCCGCGACGCCGACCGCGTCTTCCGGATCGACGCTGAGCAGGACCTTGACGTCGGGCCGCTTGGCCAGCCGCATCAGGCGCATGTTGCCGTCGATGAACTGGACGTTGCGGCCTTGCGCGGCCCCGGCCTCGCGATTGCCGAGGTCGATGAACATCTCGAGCCGCTGGTGCAGCGAGTTGATCGTGATGATCCAGTCGGCGTTCGGATCCGACTTCACCGACGAGACGCCGGCGCCGCCGCGAAGACAATCGAGCAGGGCGCGGCCGAACAGCGTCTCGCCGGCATGTGCGAACGCTTCGCCTCCCGCTCTCGCCGCGAAAAACCAGGCGGAGAGCCGATCGTCTTTTTCCGGAACCGCCTTGTAGTTCCAGATGTTGCCGGTCTCGGGCGCGACCAGCGTGTCGATCTCGGGATCGGTGACACGACAGGCGTCGAAAAAGTACACCTGCTTGGCCGCGATCGTCGTCTGGCCTTCCGACGCCGCCATGCCGTCGAGGATGTGGCGGATGTTGACGGCCTTGTTGGAGAACGCGGCGCCCTTGTCGCTGCCGAAGTTGTGGAGCAGCAGCAGGTGCTCGCGCGTCTTCCGCTCGATGCCGTGGCCGGCGTGATAGAAGAACGTCATCCCCTGCGGCGAACGGCAGGCATCCTTGCGCCACGCCGCCGCGAAGGCGCAGAACGTGTCGTGATCCGGCACCGTGTCGGCGAACGCCGCGAGTCCCGGCTCGGCCTTGACCTCATCGGCCGAAGGAGCGACCAGCAGGCGAAGCGTCGCGAGCGGCGGATCGAATTGGTCCGCCTGGCTTCTGAGCGTCGCCGCCAGCCGGTACGCCGTTAGCGCCGGCGCCGACAGCTGCCGCATGCCGTAGTGGTGCGGCAGCACGGGTTGGCCCGGCGCCGGCAGATGCGCGTAGGCACTGATACCGACGACGAACGCGTGCAGCCCTGGGCCGCCATCCCAGCCTTCGCGCTCGAACCAGGGGTCACCGATCGCCATCAGAAGGGGAGCTTGAGCGTGAGCTCGACGAGCGGACCCACGGCCTGGATGAACTTGCGCATACTGAACGGCGACCCGTTCGAGCCCTCGCCATTGACGTCCAGAAGGTAGAGCCCGGCTGGCACCTGCGGCGGAGCGGAGGAGTCGCGTGCGTCCCATTCCGCAACCACGGTGCCCTCGTCATTCGAGAGACGCGCGTGCGCGGTAGCCGCGGCCGCGGCCGGCTCCAGATGTACGGCGACGCCGACGAGCGGCGGGTGCTCGAGATGGCTGATGATCGCCTCGCGCAGCGAGCCCTCGATCACGACCTGCTGGCGGACTTCCGCCTCAGCCGCGAGATCCGCGACCTGCTTCGGCAGTGCTTGACAGAGCGATTGCACCGACACCGCCCAGCGCTGGTCGGGCTGCTTGATGGCGGCGGCGCCTTCGAGACAGGTCACCAGCGCGCGGCTGAAAAACGTCTGCTGCTTCTTGTACGCCCACGCTTCCGAATCGGGCGAGGCCGCGTAGAAGACCGCCGTGGTGCGATCGTCGATGCCGGCTGGCGCCACGTCGAAGACCGCCGTCGGCAGCAGCGATGGATACGACAACAGCTCCTGCGGCCGACGCCTGTTCGCGTCGATGAAGTAGAGCTGCGTCCGCGCCATGTTCTGCATCCAGCCTGGCGCCATGCCGTCGACGACGTTGTTGACCTTCACCGTGTGGCGCAGCGCCGGACCGATCGCATCGCCGAAGTCCTGCAGCGCCAGGACATGCTCGCCCTGGTTCAGCGAGAACCCCTGACCGGCGAAGTAGAAGAAGGTCATGTTCTCCTGATGCTCGCTCGCGTCCGCACGCCAGTCGGCAGCATCGCGGATGAACTGATCCAGGCTCGCCTTCTCGATCGTTGAATCGAAGACATCATCGGCTGCCGGCGAGAGCAGAAGGCGAACCGTGGCGAGCGGCTTCGCCAGCTTCGCATCGACAAGCCAGTCATAGACGCGCTTCGCGCTCAGGGCGGCGGACGAAAGCGGTAGCAACCCGAGATTCAGTCGTGTCCTCGGTGCCGCGGTATGGTCCAAGTACGGATACCCGCTGACGCCGACGATCAAGGCGTGGCAGCCCGGCCCGTGGCCGAGCGCGTCTCGCTGATCGAATACGAGTCCCATGGCCGCCTCGAAGGTTACCGCGTGATCGGCAGATCCATCCCGGCCAGCACCGCGGCGACCTTCGGCGGCGCTGCCGGGCCCGCGGCCGCGTCGTCCTGCGTCGTCGACTCCACGCAGCCGTTGAACGGCGCCACCGTGCTCTGCCCGAGCCGGGTGGCGAGGCCGGTCAGCTTGATGCGGATGAAGTCCGCGATCTGCGCGCCGAACTCGATCTTCCGGCCGTCGATCGTGATGTCGCCGACGACGAAGCCGCGGCCGGCGGGCACTTCGTAAACGGCGCGCAGCGCCTTCTCCTTGGTGCCCCGCGTGATCGTCCAGAAGCTCGCCGGATCGGATCCGTCCGGCGTCGCCCAGCCGGCGACGGACAGACCGGCGATGTATAGGCCGATCGGGTTGGCGAGCGTGAGGTCATGTTTGGCGCGGGCCAGCTCGTTCACCATGGCGCCGATGTGCGGATCGCTGTGCCGCTGCGGCTCGCCGTACTGACCGCACGCGATCAACGCCTGCGCCTCCGTGATCGGCGCGCCGTTGCGCAGCCGCACGATGGTCGCCGCGGCGGCGAGCTCGATTTCGGCGCCGAGCGTGTTGCTCCGCTGCACCAGATGCATCGCTCCGTTCGTCGTCGAGTTGTTCCAGCGGTTGCGGCTGACGTACTTGCCGTTCTGGAACAGGTGGCTGCGCTCGACGTCGGGGCTGATGTGTTGGCGGTAGAGCTCGAGCACGCGCGCCGGCGCCGCCGCGGCGAGAAACTGCCAGTACTCGGGTCCCTCGCTGGTGAAGGTCACGCGAGTGATCCGGTCGGTCTGTGGGTCGCGCGTCACGCTCCACTCGCAGTACTCGTCCTGGTTGTCGCGGCTGCTGTCGGCGGTGCGCCAGCGCTGCCGATCGGTGGCCGAGTTGATCTGGACGACGCGCGGGAAGGCGGGCCAGTCGATGTCCTTGGTGACGGCGTCGGCCGCGGCCGGCGTGCGCAGCGGGTTGAAGAACTGCAGACGCGGCCCGTAGTTGGCGAAATCGCCGCCGCCGTCGCGGTCGCGGACGGCGTCGAGCTGGTCGGACACCCAGCGGCTCCATTCGGCCAGCGCCGGGGCGTCGAGATCGTCGAGAAAGCCTGGAGCATCGAACCTGGTCAGGGCCATGTGTACCTCGCTCTTCGGACGGACGACCGCGTCGCTCCCGATCTCGAGCAGCGGTGCGGTCTCAGGGATGTTCGTGATCGGCGTGGTCAGCCGGAACTCGGCGAGCGGACGGCGGCGGAACTCACGACGCCGCGATTCGGCCAGCTCGAAGAGCGGCGCGAAGGCGGCGGCGGTGGTGAGGCCGGGCGCGACCCTCTGCAGAAAGCGCGTGAGACGCGCGGTGAAGGCGGATCGCCATTCGTCCGCGGGCAGCGCGAGATTGGCGAGCAGCTCGTGTTCGGCGCGGCCGGGAATGGACGCGCCGGCGCTCGCGCGGACGGCATCGGCAAACGCCGACGTGAACGCCTCGGGATCGCCGAGCCTGGCGCTGTCGGGCACGAACGTCAGCAGACTGGCGCGCTTGCGCGAGAACACCGGGTTCTCGAAGTCCACCATCAGGAGCGACGCGGCCAGATGCGGCGACAACACGCCGCGGCCGATGAGCTGCTCGAGCACCAGCCCGTCCTCGAACGCCGCCTCGGGGACTACGAAGACGAAGTGCGTGTCGCCGGCGAAGGTGAACTGCCCGTCGCCGACCTTGACGTCAAATCGCGCCAGGGACGATCGATACGCCGCCGCGGGCACGACGAGCGGCGGCACGTCCGGTTCGAGCTCGAGCGTGCCAAGGAGCGCATCGGCGTCGATCAGAAAGGTCAGCGGCAGGCGCACGTCCTGGCCTGCGGCCACCGCCGCCGAAGACGTCGGCGACGAGATCAGGTTGACCGTGGACGTGCCGAGCACCTGGCGGAAGAACTCGTGCAGACGCGTCAGCGATCCGTTGACGATCCGCTTCGTGAAGCGGCTGTCGGTCCAGCGCCGGATGCCGGGCCGCACGATCGTGCGCTCGAACTCGTCGGCGAGCCGCCGGCCGGTCCAGAGCGGCTCGCCGCGGAGGGGATCGCCGGCCGCGAGCACCTCGTCGGTGATCGCCGCGGACGGGCTGTGCCAGTGGAGCCAGGGGAACTTCAGCTCCTTCATGTTCAGCGCGCCGTTGATGTGGCTGTCGAACGGTCCGTGCGCGCGCGAGGCGGGCGCGAGCGCGTCCCAGGAACTTCCGGCCCAGACCCATCGGCCGAGACGCCGCTCGTAGAACTGATACGCGCCGACGGTGTTGTCCCAGCCGATCACCTGCAGGAAGTTCGTCGGCGAGTCGATGTCCGTGCTGCCGCTGATCAGGATGTCCGGCTGCGCCTCGCCCGGCGCCTGGCGCACGATCGCCAGGCGGAAGTTGCGCTGCAGATCGTTGGTCTCCTGGCTCCAGGGGATCTGGCCGCCGTCAGCGACGACGAAACTGCGCGTCTCGGTCATTGGCGTCGCGTCGATCGCCGCGAGCACGGCCCGGAGCGACATCGGCGGCGGTCCGGCCGCGCCGTCCGGGAGAAGGACGAGGCGGACGAAGGGGTCGTGCAGCTTCGCGCGCGCCTCGTCGCGGCCGAGCGGCACCGGCGCGGCGTCGCGTCCGGCGATGAAGCGCAGCATCTCGCGCGGATCGGCCGGTTCGTCGGCCTGGAGCCGCGCCTCGGGAACGGCGTAGGGATAGCGGTACTGACGCGAAGGGAACTGCTGCCGCGTGCGATCCACTCCCGCCATGACGCTCCTGTCGTCAGCCGCCGACCCGCTTGACGGGCACGCTCACCCGCACGTCCGGTAGTGGCACGCGCACGGCCTGGGTCGTGACGAAATCGCCCGGGCCGGGCCGGCCGTCGCGATCGACGTCGACGAACGCCGCGATCGTATAGGTACGCCCGGGCGATCGCCTGCGATCGTCCCACTCGATCGTGAACGGCAGGCCCTCGGCGCCGCCGTCGTAGCTCGCGCCCGTCAGCCGCCGCTCGGCGACGCGGACGGCCGGCGCATCGGCGTAGGTCGTGTCTTCGATCCACACGTGCACGTCCGGCGCGATCCGCCGCGGCGGGTCCGGTCCGAAATCGATCCGTCCGGACACGGTCACGTCCGCACGCCCGTGGTCGCCGCCATTCCCGGTCAGATGTTGTTGTACATCTTGGCGACCGCGGCGACGTCGCCATCGCTCAGATGATCGCGCTGGCCGATCGGCTTGCTCGCCTTCGGCACGATCGTCGGCAGCCCGTTGATCGAGAAGGCAAGCGACGAGTAGTGCATCAGCGAGTCGTGATCGTAGTCGTTGATGTCGTCGCCGTCCTCGATCTGCTGCCGGAAGTTGTGATGGGCGTCGGGCGCGATGTTCTCCCAGTGGACGGTGACATGTATGTCGCGATCCTCGCGGCTCTGCTCGTGCCACAGGCCGACGGCGTGCCCGATCTCGTGTGCCGTGTTCCACTCGTTGCAGTTCGGGCCCAGCGTGATGAACTGCACGCCGCCGATCATCCCGACCGCGGAGCTGCAGCCGCTCCCGGGCCGGAAGAGCACGTAGTCGCGCTCGAGCTCGCGACGTTTGAAGCGAATCACCGTCTTGGCCTCCCACGCCGCGATCGCCTTGGCCACCCGGGCAGCATTCGGCAAATTGGGGTGGATGTCGTAGACGACGGTCCGGTTCGGCCAGCGGCGTCCGATGTCGCTGTGGCCGACGCCGAGCGTCTCGAGGCCGCGCGTCAGCACGATGTCGCCTTCGAACACGGCGCGGCCGTCGATGATCGACGCCTCGAGCTCGCGAATGTTGGCTTCGTTGGACAGCTTGACGCGCACGACCGACGGCGCCGTCCACTGGGTCTCGCCGTTGCCCTGCGGCACGGGGAACTGCGGGCCGACCAGCGGCGGCGGCGCCGCCTCGTCGTCCTGCACCGGCTGATCTTCGTTGCCGAGCGCGGCGTCGACGGCGCGAGCCGCGTTGATGCGGCCGGAGCCGTACTTGTCGTGACGGCCGGCCGTGTAGGTGACGCCGCCGATCTTGTCGCAGGAATCCTTGAAGATCTGGCGGACCTCGGCGGCGGTTGCCGCGGGTTTGGCGGCGAGGACGAGAGCGGCCACACCGGCCGCGCACGGCGCGGCGAAGCTGGTGCCGGTCGAGGTGCCGTAGCCGCCGCCGGAGGTGGTGCTGAAGACGTCGACGCCGGGGGCGAGGAAATCCAGTTCGGGCCCGAACGCCGACCCGTTCTCCTTGTCGTTACGCGTCGACCGGCCGACCGCGATCGTCTTCTCATGCGAGCAGACTTCGTCGTTCGCGACGGGGTTGGGCGCGTTGTCCACGGCCCAGAAGATCGGAATGCCTTTGTTGTTCCGCCCCTTCGTCGCCGCGAAGTTCAGCGCGTCCTCGAGCACCGACGTGATCGCCCAGGGCGAGTTGTTGGGGCCGAGGCTGCAGGCGATGACGTCCGCGCCCGGAAGACTCGTCCCGTTCGGAAGCTTGCCAGCGGGCTCGACGGACGGCTGCGCCGCATACGCCACCGCTCGTGCCAGCGTCACCTGCGATCCGATCTGATCGGTCAGGCAGGCGACGAGCAGGAGCGACGACTCGGGCGCCGCGCCGCAGCCGCCCTGCGCGTTGCCTTCGCGGGCCCCGACCATGCCGGCGCAGAACGTGCCGTGATTCTCATCGGGGAACCCGGCGAGGGTGCGCTTGAACTCGGCATCGCCATTCAGCGTGCGGAGGAAGAACCCGGTCGCCTGGTCGAGCGAGGCAGAGAGATCGGGATGCGTGACGTCGAAGCCGTTGTCGATGACCGCAACGCGAATGCCCTTGCCGCGCGTGTTGTCCCAGGCCAGCTCGGCGCGCACGTCGGCCTTCGCCTTGCCGCCGAGACTGCCGTCGTTGTTCCACTGCCACTGCCGCGCGTATTGCGGGTCGGTCGGTTGAAACCGGGACGGCAGATGCTCGATGAGCTCCGGCTCCGCGTACTCGACCGCCGGATCGTCCTGCAGCTTCGCCGCCACGTCGATCGCATCCTGGCCCGCACCCACTTCGACCTGATAGAGATTCGGTGTGAAGGCGAGCTGGCGCAGCACCGTGACGCCGGCCCTGGCCAGCTTCCCGGTCGCGTCCGCTTCCGGCGTGTCGGGACGGAACTTCACCGCGACGCGCTTGGTGCCGATCAGCAACCGGTTCTGTTTGGGATCGCGGAAGACCGGTGCCGACGGGCGGGCCGCGCCCGACACCTCGTCCGACTGCTCGGCCTGCATGATCTGCCAGCCGGCACGCCGGAACGCGCGGAGGTCGTTCGCCTCTGCGCCCGACGCTTCGTCGCCGAGGATCTCCGTCGTCGGGGCCGGCGGCGCCGCGTCGGCCGCGGCGCGTTCTTCGTCAGTCATCGGCTGCGCGACGACGCCATCGAGTTGTTCCAGTTCGACCTTCTTGCCGCGCCGGTAGAAGACACGTGTACTCATCACAACCTCCGCTGCGATCGGACGGCGGCCGCTCCGTGATTTCCCGCCGCCTACTATAAACTCCGGCTCACGACGAACCGAACGGCTGTTCGTCGCCGGCCGCCAGAAACGCGCTCACCTTTGTCCGCTGCTGGCCAACGAGGCGGTCAGATCTTGGTTGGATCGTCCGATCGGCCGCGGATTTTCCCTCGGCGCCCTGGAATCTTCCGCACGCGGCAGGGCTGCCGGCGTCCGATTTCGCGACCAACGGTTGGCGAGGACTTTGCTCTCGTTCCGATGCGTGGCTGAGTCTTCAGAACCCATCGCGCCCGACCCGGCAGCCGACACCTTCGAACATCCGCGCGGCACGCTGGCGATCGTCATCCTCTTCGCCGTGCTGTTCGCGCTCGGCTGGCTGGGCATGTACTTCCACTTCGTCGCGATCGGCGCGCCGACGTCCTGAGAACGGATGTCATGAGCGTCAACGCCTACGAACGGATCTGGATGTGGGTCGCGACCTTTCTGATCGCGGCCTTCGTGATCGTGATCGTGCTCACCGCCGGGATGCAGGCCGTGCACCCGCCGAGTCACGTGGAGACGCTCGATCCGGCCACGCTGGATGCGCACCCGGAGTTCGGGAAGCCCGGCGTCTTCGAGCAGCCTGACGGCCGCATCGTGGTGGTGATGGTCGCGGCGATGTTCGCGTTCGCGCCCGATCCCGTCGAAGTGCCGGCGGGCAGGCCGGTGACATTCCGAATCACCAGCAGCGACGTCCTGCACGGCTTCGCGGTCGCCGGCACCAACGCCAACACGATGGTCATGCCGGGCTACGTCAGCCAGTTCACCTACACGTTCAACAAGCCGGGCGAGTACCCGATCGTCTGCAACGAGTACTGCGGGCTGATGCACCACGCGATGACGGCCAAGCTGGTCGTGAAGGAGCGGCAGCGATGACGCCGGCCGGTCGATTGGCGTGGGCGCACATCGTCGTCGCCATCGCCGCGTTCGGCGTGGCCGCGGCGATGGGCGTGCTGCAGGGGATGTCGATTGCGGACCTCGCGTTTCCCGGGCGCAGCGAAGCCTTCTACTACATGGCGGTGACCGCGCACGGCGTGCTGATGGCGCTGGTGTTCACCACGTTCTTCATCATGGGGCTCGGCTATGCGCTGTCGGCGGCCGCGCTCGGACGCATCGTCGGCCGCGGCGCGGCGTGGTTCGGCTTCTGGCTGGCGCTCGCTGGCAGCGCGGCGGCGGCGGCGACGATTCTGCTCGGCAAGAGCACGGTCCTGTACACGTTCTATCCGCCGCTCCAGGCGCATCCCTTGTTCTACATCGGCGCGACGCTGCTGGTCGTCGGCTCCTGGATCTGGGGTGGCGTCGTCATCGCGAGCTATCGGTCGTGGAAGCGCGAGCACGCCGGGGTGTCGGTGCCGCTGGCGATTCACGGCACGCTCGCGACCATCATCGTCTGGTACCTGGCGACGACGGGCCTGGCGATCGAAGTCATCGGGATGCTGATTCCGTGGTCGCTCGG
>DASTCC010000194.1:0-2140 GCA_035711465.1 Vicinamibacterales bacterium | reverse complement strand
GTGAAGCCCTGCATGCCCTGCCCCTCCGTGAGCAGGTTCGCGACGACGATGATCGGGCCCTTGACCTCGGCCAGCACATCGGCAACACCGGTAACCAGCAGCGTCGGCAGCAGGCTCGTGAAGAAGCTTCCCGGGCCGATGATCACCGCATCGAATTTCGCGATCGCGTCGCGCACGGCGGGATGAATCGGCGCGGGAGGTTCGAGCCACACGCGCGTGACGTGGTGGCCGCGCGCGTGGCCGGCATCCACCTCGACTTCGCCGCGCGTGACCAGGCCGTCCGCATACTCGGCGCACAAGGTCGCCTGCTCGACAGTGATCGGCCACACGAAACCACGGCAACCGAGCAACGCGCGCAAGCCATCCACCGCGGCGAGGAAGTCTCCGCTGTAGCGCTCCATCATCGACAGCAGCAGGTTGCCGCCGGTATGCCCGCCCAGCCGCGCGTGTTCCATCGTCGGCAACCGGGCCAGCAGGACCCGCCGCGCTTCGCCCTCGTTCCTCGACAGCGCGAGCGCGCAGCGCAGCACGTCGCCGGGCGGCAGCACGCCGAGCTCGTCGCGCAGCTGGCCGGAGCTGCCGCCGGAATCGAACATGGTCACCACGGCGTTGAGCCGTAGCCACGGGTTGCGCTTGAGACCGCCGAGCAGGCTCGGCAGGCCGGTGCCGCCGCCGAAACATCCCAGGTTGATTTCGCGAAGGCGCATAAGGAACAGAGCAGCCGGACGGTCGTATTCTATAAGAGAGATGGACAGCCCTCACGGCGGACCCCTCGCGTCCGTCCTTCACGACCTCCAGCACATCTTCGGCGACCGGCTCGAGGCGATGGTGTCGTACGGCCAGCCCGGCACGTCGCCGGCGGCAAGCCTCGCGCTGGTGCGCGTGCTGACCGCCGATGACCTGACCGCGTGCGCCACGCGCGCCGCCGCCTGGCGCCGCGCCGGCTGCGCGACACCGTTGCTGTTGACGCGCGACGAGTTTGCCGGATCGCTCGATGCGTTTCCGATCGAGTACGGCGAGATCCTCGAGACCCATCGCGTGATCTTCGGCGGCAATCCGTTCGCCGGCCTGGAGATCCGCGACGAGGATCTGCGGCACGCCTGCGAGGTGCAGGTCAAGAGCCACCTGGTGCACCTGCGCGAGAACTTCATCGAGTGCGGCGGGCGGCCCGCTGATATCGCCGCGCTCGTTGCCGACGCGGCGCCGGCGTTCGCGATGCTGCTGCGACGAATGGCCAGGCTCGACGACCTGCACGTCACGTCGGCTGCCGACCTCGGCGGCTACGCTTCGCGCCGTCCCGGTCTCGACCCGCGCGTGGTCGGCGACATCATGGCGCTCGCCAACAACCCTGATGCCGCGGGCGTCGACGCGGCGCGTCTCTATCCGGCGTACCTCGCGAACGTCGAGAAACTCTGGCGCTTCATCGATCGGTGGAGGGCCACGACGGCCCAATGATGTTTCGATCTGCCACGCTGGCGCTCGTTGCCGCGGCCGTCGTCCTGCTTGCCCTGAGCGAGGGCGCGGGCGGCGCAGCCGCCGACACGCGAGTCGAAGGGACCGTTCAATCCCAGGTCGAAGGACCTCCTCGATTAACGGCGCCCGTCAACGACTTCGCGAGCGTCGTCGATGCGGCGTCGAAGTCCCAGCTCGACAGCCTGATTCGCCGACTGCAGGACGCCACCGGCGACGTGATGGTGGTCGCGACGGTCAAGACCTTCAAGCCGTTCGGCGACATGCAGTCATACGCCGTCGAGATGTTCGAGAACGGCGGCCAGGGTATCGGTGTCAAGGGCAAGGACAACGGTGTCCTGATCGTCCTGGCGCTCGACGATCGCGAAGTCCGCATCGAGACCGGCTACGGGCTCGAAGGGTTCATCACCGATGGCTTCGCGGGCGAGACCAGCCGCGCCATGGTCCCGTTCTTCCGCAATGGCGAGTACGGGCCAGGCCTGGTGGCCGGAGCGACACGCGTGGCCGAGCGCATCGCGCAGGGGCGTAACGTCGACTTGAACCTCGCGCCCGCTCCGCAGGCCCAGTCGCGACGGCGCGACGGCAGCGGCGGCTTTCCGGTCGGCTTCTGGGTCATCCTCCTCATCATCTTCCTGAACCTGATGAGGGGCGGCACCCGGCGGCGGCGGCG
>DASTCC010000193.1:0-3153 GCA_035711465.1 Vicinamibacterales bacterium | reverse complement strand
CGATCGCGGCGCGACGTGGGACACGATCGGTCCTGACCTGACCCGGCAGATCGCGATCGACCCGGCATACCGCATCTCCGACTACGGCACGCTGCTCTGGATCGACGAATCGCCGCGCAAGCAGGGGCTCCTCGCCGTCGGCACCGACGACGGCCTGGTGCAGATCAGCGAGACCGCCGGCGTGTCGTGGCGCAGGATCGATCGGCTCCCGGGAGTCCCGGAGCACGCGCAGATCCGCCGCGCGACGTTCTCCGCCCACGACGATCGGACGATCTACGTCGCCGCCTCGGCGCATGAAGACGACGACTTCCGTCCGTATCTGCTGAAGAGCACGGACCTCGGCGAGACGTGGACGTCGATCGCCGGCAACCTGCCGACGCGGAGCCCGATCCTGTCGTTCGTCGAAGACCCGGTGAACCCGCGGCTGCTCTTCGCCGGCGGCGAGTTCGGCATCCACGCGACGCTCGACGGCGGCAGCCGCTGGTTCCCGCTCCAGCTCAACCTGCCGACGAGCGCCATCCACGACATGCTGATCCACCCGCGCGCGCACGATCTCGTCGTCGGCACGCACGGCCGCGGACTCTGGATCCTCGATTCGATCGTCGGCCTGCGCGGCCTGACGCCGGACGTCCTCGCCGCAACCGGCGCGATCTTCACGCCCCGGCCTGCGCTGCTCCTGACGCGGTTCGATCGCGGGCGCTCCAGCCTTGGCAGCGCGTATTACACGGCGCCGAATCCTCCTGATGGCGCGTATCTGGACGTCTATGTGAAGCCGGGCGCGGCGGACTCGGCGTCGGTCGAGGTCTTCGACGCCAACGGCCGACGGCTCCGCCGCTTCGAACTTCAGCAGCCCGCGGGACTCACTCGCGTCGTCTGGGATCTGCGCGCCGATCCGCCACCCGCCGCAACGCCCTCAGCGGGCCGCGGCCGCGGCGGTTCTCCCCGGCCGCTGGTGTCGCCGGGCTCGTACGAGGCGCGTCTTTCGGTCGGATCGGAGACCTTCCGGACGGCGGTGATCGTGTTGCCCGATCCTGGGAAGTGAGTCGGCTTGGGCCCTGGGCCGAGCCCCGAGCCGCGAGCGCAGAGCGGCAGCCCACCAAGCCAACCGAAGCCTGGCGTCCTACGACTAACGCTGTTAGTCTTTGCCAATGGGCAGACAGGCGCTTCAGACGTTCGAGCTCCAGGTCCTGCTCGCGATGCTGCGCGAGCGGGGCGAGACCTACAGCGTGCCCCTGGTGCTGGCGCTCGAGAAACGGACCGGGCGGCCGGTGGCGCAGGCGGCGGTGTTCATCGCGCTCGGGCGGCTCGAGAAGAAGGGTCTGGTGTCGTCGCGGCTCGAGGAGCCCGAGAGCGGCAGGACGCGCCGGTATTTCCGGCTGACGCGCGAAGGGCTGGCCGTGGTCAAGGAAGCACGGCAGGAACACGCGCGGCTCTGGCGCGGGCTCGATCGGCTGCTGCGCTCGCACAAGGCCTGACATGCGCTGGCTGGTCCGCAGGCTCGTCGGGGACGCCGATCGGCGCGCGATCGAGAACGACCTGCGCGAGCTCTACGAGCTGAAGCGGCGCGACGACGGCGCCGCAGCCGCCGATCGGTGGCTGCGTCAGCAGGAACAGGCCTACGGGCGTCACCTTCTGGCGGACCGCGTCGCATCCGCCTTCCAACCACGGAGCGGGATCATGAGTCATTTCTGGCGCGATCTACGTCACAGCGTTCGCAGTCTGGTGCGCGTGCCGGCATTGGCGGCGACGATCGTCCTGACGGTCGGCATCGGTCTCGGCGCGACCACCGCGATGCTCGGCGTCGTCCAGGCCGTGCTCGTCAATCCCCTGCCCTACGCGGATGCCGACTCCCTTTACTGGATCTACACCGACAACGCGCCGTTCCGTTTCCGCTTCTCGGTCGTCGACTACCGCGCGCTCGAAGCCGACCATCCGTCCTTCTCCGCTGTCGCGGCGTATCAGACCAGCCGGGCGACGCTCCGCGACGCCGATACGGCGGAAGAGATCGCGGTCAGGTCGGTGACCGGATCGTACTTCCCGCTTCTCGGCCAGAAGCCGGCCGTCGGGCGTCTGTTCGATGATACCGACGACAAGGGCGGCGACCGCATCGCGGTGCTGACGCATGCCTTCTGGATGAACCGCTTCGGCGGCGACGCATCGATCGTCGGCCGCACGGTGAGCCTCGACGAGACACCGCACACCGTGGTCGGCGTGCTCGAGCCGGCCGTCGGGCCGTTCGAACAGAACACGGCGGTCTTCACCGCGGAGCGGTGGCCCGAGCCGCGGCGCAAGGGTCCGTTCCTCACGATGGCCATCGGCCGCCTCGAGCCCGGCGTGACGCCTGCCGCCGCGACCGAGACGCTGCACGCCACCAACCGCCGGCTGTTCCCGATCTGGAAGTCGTCGTATCAGGATGAGAAAGCGACCTGGGGCGTGCAGGATCTCAAGTCGCGCGTCGTCGGCGACATCGGCCCGACGTTGCTGCTGGTCCTCGCGGCGGTGGCATGCGTGCTGCTGATTGCGTGCGCGAACGCGATCAACCTGCTCGTCGCGCGCGGTCTGCAACGGAGCCGCGAGCTGGCAATCCGGGGAGCGCTTGGCGCCTCGCGCGGTCGCCTGTTGCAACAGGTGCTGATGGAGTCGGCGACGCTCGCCGTCGCCGCCGCGCTCGTCGGACTCGCCGTCGCCGCCGGCGCGCTGCAGCTGGTTCGCGCCTTCGGCGACAACAACATTCCGCGGCTGGCCGAGATCGGTCTGTCCGGATCGACGCTCGCCTGGCTGGTCGCGCTCACCGTCGCCGCCGGCGCGATGATCGGCGTGGTGCCGGCGCTCCACAGCTCGCGGCTGCGCATGGACGACGCGCTGCGGTCGGGCACGCGATCGACGACCGACGGCCCGACCGCCCGCCGCGTCCGTCGCGGGCTGGTCGCCGTCGAGTTCGCGCTCGCGACACCGCTCATCGTCGCGGCCGTGCTCGTGCTCGTCAGCCTCGACCGCCTCAACCGCGTGCCGGTCGGCGTGGACACGGCACGGATCATCACCGGGGCGGTGGTGCTGAACGGCCCGCGCTACACGGAAGGCGACCAGCGGGCGGCGTTCTGGCGCACCGCGACCGAGCGCCTGGCGGCGCTGCCCGGCGTCGAAAGCGCCGCG
>DASTCC010000192.1:0-13395 GCA_035711465.1 Vicinamibacterales bacterium | reverse complement strand
CGGCCTCGTCCGCGTCAACCTCGGTCAGCTCCAGATGCATCCTGGGTTGACGATGGCGGAGGGCATCGACATCCGGAAGACCGGCCTGTTCGAGTCCGTGGAAGTGGCGATGCGGGTGGGCGACGTCTCGCTCGAGCGCGGCAGCGACCTGTTGCCGCTGAAACAGATCTCGATCACCACCGGCCTGCTGCCGATGCTCGGCGTGCAACCGGTGATCGGCCGGCCGCTGAGCGAGGACGACATCCCGCCGCCGCTGCCTCCGCCGCCGCCGCCCGTGCCCGGCGGTCCGCCGCCGCCGCTGCCGGTGTTCCCGACGCAGCGCGCGCTCGTCGACTACGACACCTGGCAGACACACTTCGGCGCCGATCCCGACGTGCCCGGCCAGATGATCACGCTGAACGGCTTTCGCTACGAGATCATCGGTGTACTGCCGCGCGGCTTCAGGCTCGTCACCGGCCGCGCGATCCCGCAGCGGATCGACTTCTACGTCCCGTTCCGCCTGCAGGACAACCGCGGCGCCTGGTTCAACACGACGCTGGTCAAAGTGAAACGCGGCGACGCCTTTGCCGCGCCGCAGCAGGGGCTCGACGCGCTCGCGGCCGATCTGCTCGGCCGCTTCCCCGACACCTACAACCATGGATCGCTGCGCTACGTGCTGACGCCGGCGCTCGAGGACATGACTCGCCAGACGCGCCCGGCGTTGCGCGCGGCCATCGGCGCGGTGCTGCTGTTGCTGCTGGTCGCCTTCGTCAACGCGGCGGCGCTGGTCGTCGCCCGCCTGCGCGCACGCGAGACCGATCTCGCGGTCCGCACCGCGCTCGGCGCATCGCCACGGGCGCTGATGTTTGACCTCATCGTCGAAGGCGCTCTGCTCGCCGGCGCCGGATTCGCGGCCGGCACGCTCGCCGGATGGCTGTCGCTCTCGGCGATCCGCCAGCTGATACCCCGCAGCGTGCCGCGATGGGATCAGATCGGCGTCGGCTGGGACTTGCTCTCGTACGCCGGGCTGCTCGCGCTCGCCGGCTTCGTGCTCGCCGGCGTGCTTCCGGCGTGGCGGCGATCGCGCGGCGTGCTCGTCGACGCGATCCGCTCGGGATCGGCGCAAGGCGGCCGCGCCGCGTCGTCGCGCTCGCGCCTGGTACTGGTCGGCGCGCAGATCGCGGTGACCGTGGTGCTCGCGTTCGGCGGCGTGCAGCTCGTCAGAAGCGCCGCGGCGCTGTCGCGCGTCGATCTCGGTTACGACCCGAACGTGCTCACGGCCAACGTCGCCTACGAATTCCGCCGCTATCGGACCAACGAAGCGCGGGCGCAGCTCTACCAGCGGATTCGCGATCGCGTGCGTCAGGTGCCGGGCGTGGACTCGGTCGGCGTCGTCACCAACCTCCCGCTCAGCGGCTTGACGATGATGGCGGGGTACGAGACCGACCTGACCAAACCGCCGACGTTCGGCGCCAACGTGAACTATCAGGGCGTCACGCCCGGCTACTTCGCGGCGATGAAGATTCCGATCGTTCAAGGTCGCGACTTCACCGATCAGGAGGACGCGACGCGGCAAGCGGTCATCGTCGTCGACGAGACGCTCGCCCGGCAGGCGTTTCCGGGCGAAGCGAACGTGGTCGGCAGGATGCTGCGGCTCGGCTGGGGCGGCCTCGGCAACGCGCGCATCGTCGGCGTGGTCGGACACGCACGGACGATCGAAGTGGGCCGCGCCGTGCGGCCGCAGGTCTACGCGCCCATCGGCAACCTGTTCTCCGGCCAGGGCATCGTCGTCGTCCGCGGGACCGGAACGCCACGCGAGCTCGAGACCGAGGTGCGTCGCGCCATCCACGAAATCGGGACCGGCCGCGCGGTGACCGAAGTGCGGATGCTGACCGAGTTCGTCACCGCGGCAACCAGCACGCTCGTCGCGGTGACGGGACTGGTCAGTTTCCTGGCCGTGTCGGCCGCGGTGCTGTCCGCCGTCGGACTCTATCTCGTGCTCTCGTTCGTCGTCTTCCAGCGGCGGCGATCGACGGCGATCCGCACCGCGCTCGGCGCCTCGCGCGGCCAGGTGATCTGGCAGCACGTCAAGACCAGCGCCTGGGTAACGACGATCGCGCTGAGCGCCGGCGTCCTGCTGGCCGCTGCGGCTGCGCCCTGGGTGGCGGACCTTACTTATGGCGTCGACGTTCGCGACCCGTCGAGCATGGCGGTCGCGATCTCGGTGGCGGCGATCGTGTCGATGGGCGCCACGATCGTGCCGGTGCTGCGCGCGGCGAGCACGAACATCGTCGAGGTGCTGCGCGGCGAGTAGCGGCGACGATGCAGCCCCTGGCATCTGGCGTCCGCGACGAACCGTCGCTATGCTTTCCCGCGACGCAGGAGCCCTCTCATCATCCCAATCCGGCGAAACTTCGTCCTCTCGGTGTGGCTGTTGATCGGTTTCTGCGGGTGGGAGTTCTTCCGTCGCCTCGCCGCCTCGAACCCCACCGGCGTGTTCGCGACGCGCGTGCTGCTCTGGCCGCTCGCGATCGCCATCGTCGAACTGATGCTCTGGTTCGCGGCCTTTCGCAGCGGCGACGGCGATCGCGTGCCCGCCGCCTTCGTGGCGATGGTCCTGCTGCTCCAGGGCGTGCTGGTGCCGCTCCTGGTCGCCTCCATCTATGACGTCGACGTCAACGCCACCCGGCCGGCGTTCTTTGGATACGTGGCGATTTCCCACCTTCTTTATGCGCTCAGGCGGCAGCGATAGCCGCCCCGGCGCTCGCGGCGGTCGCGATTCTCGGCCATGTCGCATTTGTCCAAGCCGGCGTTCCTGACATTGCGATAAGGTGCCCGGATCCCGGGGAGGAGCACCGTGAAGCGCCAGATTGCCGCAATCGCCGCAGCCCTGATGGTGTCCGCCGTCGCGGCAGGAACCACCGCCCAGCAGAAGCCGGATCTGTCCGGCACCTGGATCGCCGTGAAGGACGCCCCATCGACGCTGCCCGCCGCGCCGTCCGCGATCATGGGCGCGCGGTTTGGCGTTCGCATGAGCGGCAACACCTTCACGCTGGTCCGGCCGAGGGGCGCGTTCTCGATCGAGGGCTCGTATGAACTGGGCGGCCCCGAAGTCCGGCTGCGATCGCCGGGCACCGGCTGCATCGGCGATGCGTACTTCGTCGAGATCGCCGCGTGGGAAGACAACGCGGTCTCGTTCACGTCGATCAGCAGCCAGGCGGCCGGCGCGCCGCAACCGACCAAGGCGAACGTCAAACGGCTACTCCGCCTCGAGTCCGCGGACACGCTGCTCGTCGAAGGCACGATGACCCAGGATGGCCAGCCCAGGCAGGTGGCAACGATCTACAAGCGCACGACCGAGGCGCTGCCGCCGCTCGCCGCGACGCTGCCGGCGACGAAGGCGGCGGCGACGATCGCCGACGTCGCCTGGCTCCCCGGCACGTGGACGAGCGAGCCGGCCACGGCGTCCGCGTCGACGACCGAAGAGCGGTGGACCCCGCCGGCGGGAGGGTCATTGATCGGCGTCTCGCGCACCACGCGCGGTGGCACCATGTCCGCCTTCGAGTTCCTCTGCATCGTCGAGCGCGACGGCAGCCTGGTCTACAACGCGATGCCGAACGGGCGCGCGCCGGCGACTGAGTTCGTGCTGACGCAGCTGACGAAAGACTCGGCGACCTTCGAGAACCCGTCGCACGACTACCCGAAAGCGATCAAGTATTCGCTGCGCGCCGACGGCGCTCTGGAGACGGCGATCAGCGGCACGCCGAATCAGCGCGTGATCACGGTGGTGCTGAAGAAGCAGTAGCGCCCTCGCCACATATCACTGCCTGATCGTCACGACGACGCCGGCGATCACGATCGTGCCGGTGCGCGCCGGCCCGCGATTCCTGTCGACGTCGAAGACGACGGATCCGGGGCCCGATCCGGAACTGCCGGACTCGATGACGATCCAGTCCTCCGAGGTTGTCGCCGACCAGGTGCAGCCGGCTGCCGTCGTCACCGCAATCGTGACGTCTGCTTCGCCGCCCTTGTTGACGTCGCGTGTGGTCGGGTCGACGACGTACGTGCAGCCGCTCTGCTGAACGACAGTCACCGATTGCGTTCCTGCAGTGATCGTCGTCTGACGCTCGGGACCGCTGTTCGCGCCGACCGTGAACGCGATCTGACCGGAGCCAGTGCCCGACGCGGGTGTCGCGAGCGTGAGCCACGTCGCGCCGGACGACGCCGACCAGGCGCAGCCGCTGGCGGTGGAGACGGTGATTGCCGTGCCCGATCCGCCGCCGGCGCCGATCGTCTGTGACGCCGGCGTCAGACTCAGACTGCAGCCGCTCGCCTGAGCGATCGTGACGCCGATGCCGGCGAGGGCGATGCTGCCCGTGCGGGCGTTGCCGGTATTGGCGGCATACGACACGACGACGACCGCAGGGCCGGTGCGATCGGCGGGGCCGCTCGCGCTGATCCAGGATGCGCCGCTCGCGATCGACCACGCGCAACTCGCGCCGGTCGTGACCGTCACTGACACGGATCCGGCAGCGCCGCCCACATTGAACGTCGTCGTCGAAAGACCAGACGTGCAGGCCGGCAGCGGACTGACCGGCGGCGGCGTCGGCGATGGAGTGGGCTCGGGCGTCGGCACCGGCGGCAGTGGTGCAGGTGCGGGCGATGTCGGGGGAGGCGAAGGCGACGGCGGTGGCGAAGGCCCCGGCGTGGGCTCGGGCGCCGGCTCGGGATCGGCCGGCGGCGGCGGCGTCGGCGGCGCGGCCGCGCCCTGACGCAGCGTGAGCCGCTGGTCGTTGACGACGAGAGCGCCCTCGCGCTCGACGGTGGCGGCGTTCTTCGCCGCGGTGAAGCGGACGATGCCGCTGCCCTGTCCCGACGTGGGCGTCAGGTCGGAAATCCAGTCGGCCTCGGCGTGCGCGGTCCAGACGCACTCGGGTTGCGTCGCGACCGAGACGGTCCCCTCACCGCCGTCAGCGCCGATGACGTCGACGGACGCGGAGAGCGTCGCCGCACATTTCGAAGGCGTCGGGCCGAGGGTCGTCACCGACGAGCCGCAGCGGACGGCGAGGACGGCGAAAAGCGCGACGAGCACGAGCGGGCCGCGGGAACGGCGAAGTCTGGCCACATGCGCAAAAGAGCAAGTCGCCTGCCACGAGCGCGGCGGCGTTCCATGCAGCCGATCGCGTTGTCATCGTCGATGAGATGGCAGTTCTTCAGGGCCGGCCGCGCATTTCGCGTGGGTCGAAGCGCTGGCGATGCGGATTGCGCTCGTCACCTGCCCGGTGCGCGGCGCGAACTGCTCCGCTGCCGCATGGGACCGCCCCGGCCCGTGGCGGACGAGCGGCGCCGTGCCGGCCGTGTCGCCGATCGCGCGGCACGTCGCTCCCGCTTGTCCGTGAGCGACGGCTGTCGAGCGATCGGCGCCGCCTCGCGCTCGAACTGCTTCTCGAGATCGGCGAGGACGCTGCGCAGGAACATGATCATCCGCTTGCGCTGCGTCCTCGGCGTCGCGCTCCACTTGCCGCTGTCGGCGCGCTTGTGCGCGATCTTGAACTTGAGGCCGGTGAGCGACGTCGTGTAGTCGTTCGCGTTCAGCTTGGCGACGTTCTGGTGCGCGAGCACGTACCAGTGGTACTCGGTGCCGACGGGCACGCCGGATCCTTCCGGCGCGCGGCCGGCCCGCCGCTTGGTCACCGCGTAGCCGATCTGCCAGAGGTCCGGGGTGATTTTCGTCTCCTTCCACTCGCCCTGGTCGTAGTACCACTTGTGACTGCGGCCGATCTTCATCCCCGTGTAGCGCTGGCCCACGTAGTCCTTGAACTCGTTGTACGACACGGCGAGATCGCTCTCGTCGCCCGCCGCCGCCTTCGCCGAGCGCCGCTTCGCTGCCATGGCTCCTCTATAGCTGCAGTCCGGTCTCGCGCTGCGCCGCATCGTGCGGCGGCCGGCCGGTTTCGACGAGCGTCTTCATGCGCAGGAGATCGGCGTCGAGGCTCATCTTCGGATCGACGCCGAACGCCGCCGCGATGCCGTGGCCAATCCATCCACCCGGCGGGTTGTAGGACATCCGGATGTGGACGCGCGTCTGGTCGTCGCTCACCGGCTCGAATCGGACCAGGCCGGCGTGCGCCACCGTCGAGCCGTCGATCGTCCGCCAGCCCAGCGACTGGTCCGGCTCGAAGGCCGTGACCTCGGCGTCGAACTGCACCGGAATGCCGGCCGGCCCGGCGACGGTCCAGCGCGACTGGCCTTCGCGCGTCGCCGGACAGACGTCGAGCACGCGCGACATGAACAGCGGGAAGTTCTCGTAGGCGCTCCAGAACGCGAACACGTCGCCGATGGGCGCGTCGATCGTGATCGTCTTCTGCACGTCGACGGCGCGCCGCTTGCCGCCGATGCCGGTGAGGCGCCGCATCTCGACGTTGGCGGCCGCGCGCGCGAGCATCGCGATGCCGGCGCCGGCGACGAGCGCGCCCGGCAGCGTTCGCCGCGCGCTGCCGATGGCGGTGAGCGCCAGCCCTCCGCCGCCCGCGAGCAGACGCGTCGACGGCGACCAGTGCCGCTGCATGAAGTCGGACATCGGCGCCGGCCGCGAGCGGCCGCCCTGGAGCGCCGGGGTGCTGCCGGCGTGCTTGTGGATCTCGAGCTCGTTGAGCACGCCGCGCACGCCGTTGACGCGCTCGAGCGCGTCGATCAGCGGCATCACTTCGCGCTGCAGGATCGGGCCGCTCAGCGTGAGCATCCCGTCTTCCGCGGTAATCGTCACCGCGCGCGGATGCGAGATCAGCCGTCCCAGCCGTGCACGCGCCCGCTCGACCAGGATCTCGTCGTCGACTGCCGCGTGGTTGAACTTGCCGCGCACGGACGCCGCGATGCCCGACGCCCGCTGCGTGAGGTCGCGGCTCGTCGCGCCCGCGGCGTCGCGCGTCAGCCGGGCGCCATGGGCGATTCGATCGCGGACCAGCGCGCGGCGCCGGCGGCCGCGCTCGGGATCGAGAAAGTACATGAGCGCGACGCCAACGCCGAATCCGGTCAGCAGCGCTTTGCGATCCTGGAGCATGTGATCCTCCCTTGGCTGTGATCGCCGCCGAGGTACTCCTGGATTTGACGCAACAGAGGTGCCAGCGACGGGCACCGCGGCAGCCGAAGTCCAATATCGAGCTGCCGCGACTACGGACCGCGTGGGGTCAATGAGAGTACGGGGCTTCTCAGAGGGTGAAGCGACTGAGCCAGTGTCGCCAGTCAATTAAGGATGCCAGCGGCCCTCAGCCAGCCGCGGACGTCTCGTGAAGGCAGAGCGCCCTCATGCCGATCGAACGCGAAGGGTTTGACCTCGTCGAAGTCAAGCCGACCGCCGAACAGCAATCCGGCAACCATTGGCGATCTCACCAGCATCACCGCGGAGCCAGAATTTCCCACGAAGGTGTTTGAATCGAAGCCGAACGTTGGAAGCGCGGCTTCCTCTCCCGTGCCAAGCGCCCATCTCGTCTGGGACGAACGGTAACACCAGAATCCGGTCTCGCAGGGCTGATAGAAACGCTCGAACAGCTGCAACTCACGGGAGCCCGCGGCCATACGACTCTTGAGAACGTCGCGGAGCTCGCCGTTGATCCGATCCGGATATCTGACAAACGCGTTGTCGGCCACCATCATCGGCCGGGTATTCGGATGTCCAATCACGTAGACTGGCTCGCTGAATTCGAGGCGATCCTCGAGGAGCTGCAGCACGCGCGCCTTTCGCTGATCCGTGCTCAACTCCCTGCACTCGATCCTCAACGCGGCCAGATCCAGCACCGAACCGGACTCAGCCACTTTGATTTCCTTCACGGTGCATCGTTTCGGCGCGGGCGTGGCCCCGGAGCCATCGGCGGCATAATCGAACTGCACTCCGTAAATGCTCGGTTGGTGCGCGAGCTTGATCACATGCCGGCAGGTCACCACCCAATCCTGTGCGACGAGGAAGCCCGTGCCGACGCCGCTGTCGTGTTCAGACACCATCGCGGTGCCGACGCTGGCAGCCAGAACCGACCGGTAATGCTGCAGGGGGCGCACCATCCCGCCCTCATAACGCAGGTTGGTGCCTGTACCGGCCGCAGTGAACGCATCGGTGGCCATCGCCACCAGCTCGGTGCGGTGCGCCGGATCGGAGGTCGCGGCAGCGGCGTCGGTCGCCGATATGATCACCCGCGTGAGGCTGGCGGCCACGTCGGCGCGGGCCTGCTCACCTTCGCGACCGCCGATGCCGACGGCCTGATACGCCTGAGTCAGCCGCGCCACATCACGCGCCAACCGCGTGAGGAGGTCGGGCTTCGGAAACGCATTTCGCGCACCGGCTGCCGGCGTGAGATCGATGTGATGTCTGGAGATGCCTCCGGGCATCTCCAGCGTCGCCGAGAACCGCTCCCACTGCTGCTCGATTGGACTGACAATCAGGGCCCGATCGCCTTGCCACTCGACTCCGACCACCAAGTCCCGATAGCGACTCAGTACGGCCTCGATGTCGGCACGTGCTTTCGGCGGTGCGGGCACCGCGCGGCCTGACAGCGTCGTTCCACCGTCACTCACCTCCACCCACCCCCTCGAGAAGCCTTCCGTCCGAGGTCCCGGCGAAACGGTGGAACATCCCGGAATCGCCAGCAGTAGAATGCCGCCGACGATTCGGACAGGCATCGACGCCCTCGTCACTGCCCTCCTCCTCCATTGAGCTGGCGCTGGAGTTGAATCTGTTCGAGCTGTGCCTTCAGCAGATCATTCTGAAGTTTGAGAAGCTGCTGCTGGGCGGTCAGGCCTTCTATCTGTCCGGCATTCGCGACGCCGACAGCGACGGTGCGCTGCGCCTCGAGCGTCTTGACCTGGAGATCCAGAGAGGCGAGTTGGCTCTTGGCCTCTTCAAGATTCACCGCCTGCCCCAGGGCTACCTGCGCTTCGAACAGATCCTTCTGTTTCTTGACCTCATCAATCTGACGATCGATGTCCACCGTCGCCAGCTTACGGCGCTCCGCCTCGATTTCGTTGACCTGCTTCAGCGCAGTCAGGTACTCGCCCGATAGCTGACGCACGGCTTCGGCCGTGTCGGCGACACCGGACGACTGCGTTGCACCGAACTTGGTCAGCGCGTTGTCGGTGAACTGAACTTCGATCCCGCGCTTCGACCACTTGGTCGTCGGCAAGTCCAGCGTCATCACCTCGCTCCGCTCTCCGACGATGTACTCCTGGCTGTCCCTGACGTGAACCAGCTTCGCGTCCTCAGTGATCTGGTAGAGACGAAGAATGACGGGCCTCACGGCGCGATAGAACACGCGGTTCGAGGCGCCGCTCGGGACTGGGACCTTCGGCATTTCGGGCTCGAGACGGGTGACCACCAGCCGGAAGCGCTTGGCGATCGGCGCGAATTCCCCGCTCTGGGAGAAATTGTTCGGATCTATAACCGACCCGTCGTCGCTCAACTTCTTGATCGGAGCATCGATCGGCAACTGATCAGCATCGATCATCAGCTCGAGCGTCTGTTCGACCTTCGCTTCTTTCCGAGTGCGCCATGCGTTGAAGTGAGTATCGAGAAGATCGGCTTCGTGGCGTAAGGTCTTCACGTGGCGGTCGAGGAGCGACATGTGATCGGTGATCTGCTTGGCCTTCGCGAAATCCGCCTCCTTGGCGAGCTGCGTAGCCAACTCACCGAGGCGGGCCACCGTGGCGTTCAGATTGGTCTTCAGCGTGCGCCGCAGCGCAGCAAGATCCCCGTGCTCCTGTTCGTACAGGGCCTCAGCGCCGCCACTCAGAGAGAAGGGCCGCCCGCCAAACGCACCGGCCAGGCTGACGATCGAACCGAAGATGTTCTTGACGATCGCTCCCAGCTGGCCTTCCGAGGTGCGATTCAGACCGGCCAGCGTGCCCTTGGTCGTCAGTGAAACGGTCGTGTCGGTCTTCGCCAGCGCCGACGACTCCAGCGTCATCGTCCGCGCCGCATATTCTGGTCCTGTGACGAGGGATACCGACGTTCCGGTCGGCTCGGATGAGGGCTGCAGCGACCCGTCCTGCTGAAATGTCTTCTTCGTGACAATGGTGCCTTTGACGACTACGGTAGTTTTCGGCAGGTGATAGTTGACCTGCACCGGCGCCTGGCCCTGTGCGTTAGCCGCAGCACACAGAGTCACCAGGGTCATCCAGACGAGCGTCGCACGTAGCTTCATCGTATGCCTCCCAACAGGCCCTTGCGACCGCAAGGGCGCAGGCCCCCCTGCTTCTGCCCAAAACGCCTGACGACCTCGAACCGAACAACACCCTGGTGTCTTTTTTTCGCGGGGCTGGCCGGCGGCCGCCCCGCCCGATCATCCGAGCCCGATCTCTCTGGCGAGGGCGAGGACCATCGCGCGATCGGCAACGCCCGACGCCGGCAGGCCCAGCGCGTCCTGATGCTCGGCGACGCGCAGCGATGACACCCGGCCGAAGATGCCATCGGCGCGGATGTTCGATCCGAGCTCCGAGAGCGCCAGTTGAACGATCCGGACGTCGAGCCCGCGCAGCAGCGTCTGCGTCGTCAAGAAGGCGAGATCCCGCGTGCCCGGCTGCGGGCCGTCGAAGACGCCGGGCGGCGATCCGGTCAGCGTGAGCGTGGAGATCTCGACGCCGCGCACGACCAGCGGCAGCGGCAGGCCCCACGCGCCCAGCTCGATGAGACGCGCCAGCGCATCCATCCGGTAGACGGTGGCGCGCAGATCGGCGCGAGGATGCGTGGCCAGCCATTGCCGCCGCGTGGCGACGTAGTCTTCGATCCACGCCTCCTCGCCGCGATCCTGCGGCGTGCCTTGCACGCGATCGCGAATCCGCCGCCACGAGCCGTGCACGAACGAGTCGTAGACGACCGCCTGGCCGAGCGGCGTGCCGACGCCGAACCGTTCGGCGGCCGCAGCCGCCGGCTCGAAGTAGACCTCGTCGAAGAACTCGTCCTGCAGATCGCGCATGACGAGGTCGTCCGCGCTCGCGCGCAGCAGGTTGTGCAGCTTGGTGTCGGTGTCGAGCGCGGGGTCCCTCGCGTCCGCTTGCGGCAGCACTCGCCTCAACAGATGCCCGAACCGCGCCCCCGGATTGCTGCAGTAGCGATCGAGCAACGCGTGCAGGTTGCCCGAGCCGAGCGTCGTCTGCGACCGGCCGAAGGTGAGATGCCCGGTGTCGCCGCCGAGCACCGTGACCTGGCCGTAGTCGCCGAGGACGAAGCCGGTCTCGAAGAGATTGACGATCGCCTTGATCGTCGCCGCCTGCGTCGCGGTCAGCGTCGTCGACATCGACTCCCCTTCCTGCGCGCGGGTCCGCCGCTCCGCGCTCGATCGGTCACGATACAGCCTCCCCGGCCCTGCGAGTTCTGCCAGTTGTCGGCACCCGCCGATCGCAGATAACCTGCCCTTCACTCGGCCATGCCGATTCCCCCCGCTACACATCCCGTCCACACCGACGGCCGGGTGCCGCATCCCGCGATTCATGAACCGGCCGACGGCCTCCTCCGCTGGCTTCCCGGCCTGAGGCTGCTCCGCAGCTACGATCCCGCCTGGCTCCGCAGCGACGTCGTCGCCGGCATCGTGATGACCACGATGCTGGTGCCGGTCGGGATCGCGTACGCCGAGGCATCGGGGCTGCCGGGCATCTACGGGCTTTACGCGACCATCGTGCCGCTCCTCGCCTACGCGATCTTCGGACCGAGCCGGATTCTCGTGCTCGGGCCCGATTCGGCGCTGGCGGCGGTGATTCTCGCCGTCGTCGCGCCGCTCTCGGCGGGGGATCCCGATCTCGCGGTCAGGCTCGGCGGCGCGATGGCAATCCTCTCCGGTTTCATCTGCATCGCCGCCGGCTTGGCTCGCCTCGGCTTCGTGACCGAGCTCCTGTCCAAGCCGATCCGCTACGGCTACATGAACGGCATCGCGCTCACCGTGATCCTCAGCCAGATTCCGAAGCTCGGCGGCTTCTCGGCGTCCGCGGACGGACCGGTGCGTCACGCGATCGCGATCGTCAACAAAGTTCTCGCCGGCAGCACTAACGTCGTCGCGCTCGCGCTCGGCCTCGGCACGCTGGCGGCGATCCTGGTTCTGAAGCGCTGGAAACGCGTGCCGGCGATCCTCATCGCCGTCGTCGGCGCGACGCTCGTCGCCGCCGCGTTCGACCTCGGCCGCGCCGGCGTGTCCGTGCTCGGGCCGCTGCCTCAGGGCCTGCCGACGCCGAGCCTGCCGTGGATCCCGTTCGAGCATCTCGAGCCGGTGATCATGGGCGCGCTCGCGGTGGCGCTGGTGTCGTTCGCGGACACGAGCGTGCTGTCGCGCACCTACGCGGCGCGGCTCAAGACGCCGGTGGATCCGAATCAGGAAATGGTCGGGCTCGGCATCGCAAACCTCGCGGCCGGATTCTTCAAGGGCTTTCCGATCAGCAGCAGCTCCTCGCGGACGCCGGTCGCCGAGGCTGCCGGCGCCAAGACGCAGCTGACCGGTGTCGTCGGCGCGATCGCGATCGCGGTGCTGTTGCTCGTCGCGCCGAACCTGCTGCAACACCTGCCGCAGACGGCGCTGGCCGCGGTCGTGATCGCGTCGGCGATCGGGCTGTTCGAGTTCGCGGATCTGAAGCGCATCTATCGCATCCAGCGCTGGGAGTTCTGGCTGTCGATGGCGTGCTTCGCGGGCGTGGCGACGCTGGGCGCGATTCCCGGCATCGCCCTGGCGATCGTCGTCGCCGTCATCGAGTTCCTGTGGGACGGGTGGCGCCCGCATTCGGCGGTGATGGGCCGCGTCGACCACGTCCGCGGCTATCACGACATCACGCGCTACCCTGAGGCCAAGCTGATTCCGGGCCTGGTGCTGTTCCGCTGGGACGCGCCGCTGTTCTTCGCCAACGCCGAGCTGTTCAACACCAGGGTCCTCGACGCCGTCGCGCATTCGCCGACGCCGGTGAAATGGGTCGTCGTCGGCGCCGAGCCGGTGACGAGCGTCGACGTCACTGCCGCGGACGCCCTCGCCGAGCTCGACGACAAGCTCGCCGAGGCCGGCATCGATCTCCACTTCGCGGAGATGAAGGATCCGGTCAAAGACAAACTGAAGCGCTTCGGCCTGCTCTCACGCTTCGGCGAACAGGCGTTCTTCGCGACGGTCGGCGAGGCGGTCGATGCGTATGCCGAGGCGCACGGCGTCAAGCTTCCGGGCAAGCACTGATTTGGGGCTTGGGCTGTGCGCCGTGCGACGTGCGCGGTGCAGCTGCGGTTTGAGTTTCACGTTTTGAGTTATCAGTGTACTCAGCTGTGCCGGTCTATTTCACAACATCCGGCACCCAGTTGTACTTGTACTTCGGCTCCTTGTAGCCCTTGGGCTTCTGCCGTTTCGGCAGCTTGACCTTGTCGTGCGGCGCGGTCTTGTAGGGAATCTTGCTGAGCAGGTGGCTGATGAT
>DASTCC010000191.1:0-2815 GCA_035711465.1 Vicinamibacterales bacterium | reverse complement strand
TCGGCACGAGACTCAGGTCCTGCGGGCGGGCTGCCGCGCTTCGGCGATGAGCGCCGCCAGATCGCGGCCGTGGACCGCGTGGATGTCGACGGCGGAGATCACCGACGTGATGGGCAGGATGCCGAGGCGGCTGCCATACATCGACCCGCCGGCCAGGACGTCGCGCCGGACCATGGAGAACAGGCCGCCGAGCTCGCGGTAGATGGGGCGGCGGCGCGATCGCGGGACGCGGGTGTCCGTGGTAATGCGCACCGGCGCGCCGGCGTCGTCGAGATTCCAGAACGTGTCGAACTCCGGAAAGGCCATGAACGCCGAGTCGAGATCCTGGGCGAGCACGGTCGCGATCGCGCGATCGATCATGCCGCGATCGCGGAACGGGAACGTCACCTGCAGCCGCACGATCCAGTCCGGCGAGTAGCCGGGCTCCTCGCGCTCGAGGAACTCGACTGCCTGCTCGAGCACCTCGGCAATCGGCGCCCGCCGCGAGGTCTTCGGCCGCACGAACGGCACGTCGATACCGGCGCGTCTGGCGACGTCGGCGATGCGGCGATCGTCGGTGGTGACGAGCGTCCGCGTCACGCGGCGGGCGGCCTGGGCGGCCGCGAAGGTGAAATCGAGCAGCGAGCGCCGGCCGAGCTTCGGCAGGCCGCGCCGGAACTCGGGATCCTGACCGGATACGGGGATCACCGCAAGAATTTCCGGTCGCCCGGCCCGTCGGCGTCCGCTCCGGCGACGCGTCATGAGCGCCTATTCTACCTTGCGTGATTTCGGCGGATCGGCGGCGTCGGGCTCGGTGTGATCGACGATCGACGGCGTGTCGGCGATCTCGCCGGCGATCTCGGTCTCCTCGCCCGGCGACGTCCGCCGCGCGACGCTCGTCAGCTGATCGCGCATGCGCACGAGCATCTGCACCTCGCCAGGCCGGAAGAAACCGAGCAGCCAGAGCACGATCGGATAGATCGCGACGACGGTGACGCCGGTGGCGAGCAGCCGGACGATCATCGGCAGCGGCGCCTGCGCGATCAGCCGGCCCGCCGCCCACGCCAGCACCGCGGCGATCGCGAGCTGGCCGATCCGTCGCCATTCGTAGGAAATCGGGTAGACGCGCTGCGAGAGCGTCATCCCGACGACGGCCATGGCCGCATACGACGCGGTGTACGTCCAGGCGGCGCCGATCATGCCGACGCGCGGCAGCAGGATCAGGTTGAGGCCGATGGCGACGCTGGCGGCGGTAATCGTCGCCAGCGGCAGAGACGCAGTGCGCTTGGTAATGTTCAGGCCGATCGCGGTGAGCTGATAGAAGCCCTGACACAGCACGCCCAGGCCGATCCAGGGGACGACGCGATGCGCGTCCCAGAACTTGGGCGCGACCATGAGGTGCACGACGTCGTGTGCGAGCGCCGCCATCCCGGCGGCGAGCAGCGCCAGCACCGCCGTGACGTAGGTCGTAATCCGGCTGTAGATCTGCTTGGCCTCGGGGCGCCGCATCGTGTCGAGATAGAACGGCGCCCAGGCGTATTCGAACGCGCTCAGGAACAGCTTCATGCCGAGCCCGACCGTGGCGCCCATGCCGTAGATGCCGATGACGCCGAGCGGCGCGCCGCTCTGCCGCAGCATCCAGCGGTCCGCGGTGGCGGTCACCTGGTGCGCGATGCCGTGAGGCACGCGCGGTCCGCCAAAGTGCAGCGCCTCGCCGAGGACGCGGCGATCGAAGCGCGGCCGCAGCAGCCCCGCGAACGTCGGCGCCATCGCCGCGATCACGACGATCGTCAGCAGCAGATCGGCGATGACCACGCCGACGACGCCCATGCCGAGCTGGACGATGAACAGCAGGCGCAGCAGCACGGACCCGAACGCCCGCGTGAAGGTGAGCGCGGCGAATCGCTGCGTGCGGCCCTCGATCCGATAGACGTGGAACGGGATGAACGTGAACGTCAGCAGGAACGTGTTGATCAGGAAGATCCGCAACGTCGCCGTGTAGCCCGGCACGCCGAAGAGCAGCTCGGCGACCTCGGGGGCGAAGGCGATCGCCAGTCCGAACACCGGCGCGTTGAGCACCATCAGGAACAGCCAGATCGTGCTCGCCAGCGTCTGGCGCGCGGCGTCGTCCTTGCAGTCGAAGTAGAGCCGCATGAACGCCGAGTCGACGCCCCAGCGCAGCACGATCTTCATGCCGGCTTCGAGGCCGACGAGCAGCGCGATGATCCCGACTTCCTCGGTCGAGAGGATGTGCGAGTAGATCGGGATCAGGAGGACGTTGATGATCGACGTCGCGACGTCGCCGAGGCCGTAGGTGGCGACGTCCTTGAGCAGCCGCCGGCTGTGGGTGAGCAGGCTCACGGCCTCGACTCGCGGGCGCGCGCGTACGCGATCTCGAATCGTTCCGCGGTGCGCGCCCAGCCGTAGTCGCGTTCGACCCGCGCCCGGGCGCGAAGGCCTATCTCGCGAGCGCGGACCGGCTGCGCCAGCAGGGTGCCAATCGCGCTGGCGAGGGCGGCGGCGTCGCGCTCGGGCACGAGCCGGCCGTTGACGCCGTCTTCGATCGCCTGCGGCAGACCGCCCGCCGTGGTGCCGACGACCGGCGTCGCGCTGGCGAGCGCTTCGAGCGCGACGTTCGGCAATCCATCGACGTTGCCGGCCTCGTCGCGCACCGATGGCACCGCGACGACGTCGGCCGCCGAGAAAAGGGCGCCGACTTCATCCTGCGTCTGCCGGCCGAGGAGCGTCACCGGCGCGCCAGCCGCGCGCGCCGCGAGCGCGTCGCGAAGGTCGCCGTCGCCGGCGATGGCCAGCCGGAGGTCCGGTACTTGTCCGG
>DASTCC010000190.1:0-2714 GCA_035711465.1 Vicinamibacterales bacterium | reverse complement strand
CGCTGACGCTGGCGCAGCTGCATACGAGCCTCATCGGTGAACCGGCGGAGCCGTACGCCATCGAATCGTGGTGGCGGCAGAGCGAGTTGCTTCAGGCGACCATCGAGTATCGCGACGGACTCTTCTATCCGAGGGGTCGTGCCGATCTCGTGCCGCTGCGCGGCCGGCGCGAAACCGTGAGCCGCGATCTGCTGGCGAGTAACGAAGGCCTCCTGCAGTTGATGGCGCGGATGCCGTTCGTCCGCATGGTGGCCGTCTCCGGCAGCCTCGCGCACCTCAATGCCGAACCGTCGGCCGATCTCGACGTCTTCGTGATCACGGCGCCCGGCCGCGTCTGGAGCGTGACACTGTCGATTCTGGTGATGGCGCGGCTGCTCGGGTGCCGCCGCCGGCTGTGCCTCAATTACGTGGTCTCCGAGCGCGCGCTGGCGATCGAGCCGCGCGACCTGTTTGCGGCGAACCAGATCATCCATCTCAAGCCGATCTGCGGGCGCGACGTCTTCGGCCGCTTCGTGGCGGCGAATCCATTCGTCGCCGCGACGTACCCGAACTTCGCGAGCGGACACTCAATACCTGAGCCGACCATCGTCAAGACGGCGATCGAACGCGCGGCAGCGATTGCAGCGCCGGCGCTGGAACGCCTGGCTCGATTCGTCTACGGGTGGCACCTGCGGCGGCGCTCCGCCGGGTGGCAGTCACGCGACCAGGTGCGGCTCGAGCGCGAGTGCCTGAAGCTGCACACCACCAGCCACCGCGCCGCAACGCTCGAACGATACGACGCGGCGGTCGCCGCGCTGATGCGCGAAGCATCGAAGAAGGCCGCACTCGCGTCCTAGCTTCGACGACGGCCGGCGGCGGCGCCCCCATTTCACCCTGCCGGATTTCCGGCACACCTCGCGTCAACGGAACAGGCTTTGCTCGCTCGCGCGATCAGCATGCGACGTCATCACGAAAGCGTCACTTCGGCGATCGTGCCCGCGCTCGCCATGCTCGTTCCGACGGCGGGCGTCATCGTCGCCCGTCTCATTTCCATTCTCGGCGCGCCCCCGCCACCGCCATCCACGAAAGGCGACCCATGAGCACCACGCGCGACTGGCTGGCTACGGAACTGAGGCGCCGCGGCGTGTCGCGGCGTGAATTCATGGGATTCTGCGCCACGATGGCGGCGGCGCTGTCGCTGCCCGATCGCGCGGCGGCGCAAATTGCGCGCGCCGTCCAGCAGGCGCGCAAGCCCATTCTGGTCTGGCTCGAGTTCCAGGACTGCGCCGGCAACACCGAAGGCTTCCTGCGGGCGAGCCGGCCCACCGCGGCGGAGGTCATCCTCGACCTGCTGTCGCTCGATTACCACGAGACCGTCATGGCCGCGGCTGGCCACCAGGCTGAGGAAAATCTCGCGCGGACCGTGAAAGAACGCCCGGGAGAGTACATCGCGGTGGTCGAGGGATCCATTCCCGCCGGCGCCAACGGGGCCTACTGCACGATCGGCGGAAAGGCCGCCATCGACACGGCACGCGACGTCTGCGGCAACGCCGCGGCCACCATCGCCATTGGCACCTGCGCGGCGTTCGGCGGAATTCCGGCGGCGGCGCCCAATCCAACCGGGGCGCTCAGCGTATCGGAGGCGGTGCCCAACGCGCCGAACCTGATCAATCTGTCGGCCTGCCCGGCCAACGTCGAGAACCTCACCGCGCTGCTGGTTTACTACCTGACGTTCAAGCGCTGGCCGCCGCTCGATCACTACAAGCGGCCGCTCTTCGCCTACGGCAAGACCATTCACGACAACTGCGAGCGCCGCGCGCACTTCGACGCGGGCCAGTACGTGGAGGCGTGGGGCGACGCGGGCCATCGCGCCGGCTACTGCCTCTACAAGATGGGCTGCAAGGGTCCCGTCGCCTCGCAGAACTGTCCCAACGTGCGCTGGAACGAAGGCACCAGCTGGCCGATCGGCTGCGGTCACCCGTGCATCGGCTGCTCGGAGCCGCAGTTCTGGGATCGGATGACGCCGTTCTATCAGCACCTGCCCGGCATTCCCGGCTACGCCGCGGGCACTAATGTCGACATGCTCGGCATCGCCGCGGTCGCCGGCGTCGGCGCCGCCTTCGCCGGGCACGGCCTGCTGCAGATCATGAAGCGCAGCGGCAGGGGCGACACGCTCGAACCGGCCACATCGCAGCCGCGGGAAGGAGAGCCGTCATGAGCCGCGTCGTCGTTGATCCGGTCACGCGCATCGAGGGCCATCTCCGCATCGAGGCCGAAGTGGACGGCGGCGTCGTCAAGGACGCGTGGTCGTCGTCCACCATGTTCCGCGGCATCGAGATCATCCTGAAGGGCCGCGATCCGCGCGATGCGTGGGCGTTCACGCAGCGCATCTGCGGCGTCTGCACCACGGTGCACGCGATCGCGTCGATCCGCGCGGTCGAGAACGCGATTGGCGCGGTGCCGCCACCGAACGCGGTGATCCTCCGCAACCTGATCATCGCCGCGCAGGCGGTGCAGGACCACGTCATCCACTTCTATCACCTGCACGCGCTCGACTGGGTGGACATCGTGTCGGCGCTGTCTGCGGATCCGGTGAAGACGTCGGCCCTCGCCGAGTCCATTTCGGACTGGCCGCTCTCGAGCCCGAAGTACTTCGCCGGCATCCGCGACCGCGTCAAGACATTCGTCGATCGCGGGCAGCTTGGCCCGTTCGCCAATGCGTATTGGGGACATCC
>DASTCC010000189.1:0-15496 GCA_035711465.1 Vicinamibacterales bacterium | reverse complement strand
GATCCGGATCTGGTGGTCTCGACCGCCGCGCACGTGCTGGGCGTCCGCGAGATCGGCCAGCGCTCGCCGCTCGAGGCGGTCACCGACGCGATCGCGATGTCGGCGCGGCCCCTCCTGCTCGTGCTCGACAACTTCGAGCAGGTGCTCGGCGCGGCGCCGCTGGTGACGGCGCTGCTCGAGGGATGCGCCAACCTGAAGATCCTGGTAACCAGCCGCGCCGTGCTTCGCGTCTACGGGGAGCACGACTTCGAGGTGCCGCCGCTGGCGGTGCCGGCGCTGGCGGCGCGACCGACGCTGGACATGCTGGCGCGGTCGCCGGCGGTGGCGCTGTTCGTCCAGCGCGCCGAGGCGGTGAAGTCGGGCTTCACGCTCGACGCCAGCAACGCCGCGGCGATCGCCGAGATCTGCGCCCGCCTCGACGGCCTGCCGCTCGCGATCGAGCTCGCCGCCGCCCGCGTCCGCATGCTGACGCCCGCGGCGATGCTGCAGCGGCTCCAGCATAGCTTCGAGCTGCTCACCGGCGGCGCGCGCGATCTGCCGGCGCGGCAGCAGACGCTGCGCGCGACCGTGGAGTGGAGCCACGGCCTGCTCACGCCCGAGGAGCAGACGCTGTTCCGACGGCTGTCCGTGTTCGTCAACGGCGCGACGCTCGAAGCGGTGGAGGCGGTCTGCAACGCGAAGGAGGATCTCGGGATCGACATCCTCGACGCGGTGGACTCGCTGGTCGGCCAGAGTCTGGTGCAACGCGCCGAGCCGGCCGATCAGGAAGCGCGGTTCACGATGCTCGAGATCGTCCGCGAGTACGCGCGGCAGCAGCTGGCCGCGAGCCCGGACGAGACGCTGATGCGGCGCGCTCACGCCGCCTACTGCCTCGTGCTCGCGGAGGAGTCGCAGACCCATTCCACACCCGAGGATCGCGCGCGCTGGATGGCGCGCTGCGACCTCGAGCTCAACAACTTCCGCGCCGCGCTCGACTGGGCCGAGCGCACGCCCGAGGCCGAATGGGGCCTGCGGATGGCCGGCGCGCTGACCCCGTACTGGGTCGCGCGCGAGGCCTACACCGAAGGACACGAGCGTCTGGTCTCATTGCTCGCCCTGCCGAGCGCCGGCACCCAGCCCGCGAGCCGGTTGACGGCGATGTACTCCGCCGCCGACCTGCTGCAGCACCAGTCCCGCTTCGACCAGGCGCGCGCGTTCTACGAACAGGCCCTGGCGCTGAACCGCGAGATCGCGGCGGCTCCGGCGACGCTCGCCCGCGGGCTCACGGGGCTGGCCGTGCTCGAGCTCCGCACCGGTCGATTCGACTCGGCGCGAAAGGGCTTCGACGAATGCCTCGCGCTCGCCCGCGCCACCGGCAGCCACGGCGAAACCGCGCGCGCGCTGCTCAACCTCGCCCAGGTGCTGCACGCCGAGGGTGATCTTGCCGCCGCCCGCGGACGCTGCGAGGCAGCGCTGGCGACGCTGCGGTCGCTGCGCGAGACGTCTGCCCTGGCGTGGGCCGAGATGCAGCTGGGCGACCTGGCCGCCGAAGAGGGCGACTCGCGATCCGCGACGACACACTACGAAAGCGCGCTCGCGACGTTTCAGTCGAGCGGCGAGATTGCCGGCGTCGCGCGCGCGCTTCTCGATCTCGGCGTCCTGGCCGCGCGCCAGGGCGATCATCCGCGATCGCGATCGCTGCTGTCGCGCGCCCTCGGCCACTATCGCGAGCTCGGCCACCGCGTGGGCATCGCCCGCGCCATCGACGGCTTCAGCCGCTCGGCCCTGCTTCGCGGCCAGCACGCGCGCGCGCTGAGGCTCGCGGCCGCCGCCGACGGCATCCGCCAGGGCGTCGGCGCCCCGCTGTTCGCACAGGAAGAATGCGCCCGCACGATCCAGCTCGACGAGGCGCGCGAGATCCTCGGCGCGTCAGCGGCGGCGATCGAACGTGAAGGACGCGCGATGCATCCGAACGATGCGATGGCTTATGCGCAGGACGACGGAGACGGAACCTAAAACTTAGAACTCAGAGCAAGAGTCTTGACGGCACGTGAGACGTGCATGCAACGGCCGTTCGAGAATGCGTTTGGGAATTCAGACCATTCGCAATCCGAGGCGCGAACGCTACTGCGAGTAATTGACGGGATCGATCAGGTGCCGCACGGCCGAGATGCGGCTCGCGGGAAATCCGCCGCGCCTGGCGTGTTCGCGGATCGTGGCTTCGTCGGGCGCGAGATAGACGCAGTAGAGCTTGTCGTCGGTGACGTAGCTGTGGATCCAGCGGATCTTCGGACCCAGCTCGTTGAGGACGTCGAGCGACTTCATCGACACATCCTGGATCTGCGCATTGGACCACTGACCGGCGCCCGGGATATCCCGTTCGATCACGAACTGCGGCATGGGCGCATCCTAGCACGCTACTCACGCCCCGCCGGATGCCGGTTTTGTCGGCGCGGCCAGACACGGTAGGCTGCGGTCATGAACAGCGACGAGCTCCGGGCGATGCAGGCGCCCATCAAGGATCGCTACCGCGAAGACGCCGCGGCGGCGCTGATTACGCTTTCGGCCACGGGCACGCTCGACGGCGCGGATATCGCGTGTTCCGTCGAGACCGGCCGCGCCCTCGCCAAGGCCGGTCTCCATCCCGCCAGCGGCGGCGACGGGACGCTCGTCTGCTCGGGCGACATGCTGCTCCAGGCGCTCGTCGCCTGCGCCGGCGTCACGCTCCGCGCCGTGGCCACCGCGCTCAGCATCCCGATCGCGCGCGGCGAGGTCCGCGCCGAGGGCGATCTCGATTTCCGCGGCACGCTGGGCGTCTCGAAGGAGGTGCCGGTCGGCTTCCGCAACATCCGGCTCCACTTCGACGTCGAGAGCAGCAGCCCGCGCGAGCAGATCGACAAGCTCCTCGCCCTCACCGAACGCTACTGCGTCGTCTACCAGACGATCCGTAACAGCGCGCCGGTGGCGACGAGCATCGGCATCACGTCGGGAGCGAACTAGAACGGGCGAATGCCGGCCGCCCGGCGAGACCGTTCGCAGACGGCGGCATTGAGGCACCGTCCAGTTCCGCCCACTCACCGACCCCGCGGAGATTCCCGCACCGGTCAGGATTAATGCTCCGACGCCGGAGCCCCGCTGCCGCCGGGCTTGGAGGCTGCGCGCGATCGCGCTTCGGCGCTGCTCTTGCATTTGCCATCCCGTCGTCTGCCTGGAGGCCGGGATGCGCCAGGATCTGCGCTACGCACTGCGAAGTCTGAGGAAGCGACCAGGCCTGACCGCGGCCGCGGTCCTGGCGCTGGGATTGGCGCTCGGCGCCAGCGGGACGATTATGAGCCTGGTCGACGGCCTTTGGCTGCGGCCACCGGCGGTCCGCGACGCGAACGACCTCGTACGCGTGTTTGGCGTCACCAGCGACACGACGGCCGCGAGCTGGTCCTATCCCGAGTTCATCCAGCTCAGGTCGGCGACGACGCTGCGACACGTGGTCGCGCGCGGACGCCGCGGAACTATTGCTGCGGACGTCGACGGTCGGCCCGCGCTCGTGCTCGTCAACGTTGTGTCGCCTGACTTCTTCAGCGTTCTCGGCGTTCGGCCAGCCACTGGCCGGCTGTTCGGCAGCCTGGACACCAGCCCGGTGGTCGTTCTCGGCCATGCGTACTGGCAAACACGATTTGCCGGCGATCCGCGAGTCGTCGGCTCGACGCTGCCGTTGGGCGCGGGTGGCAGCGTGAACGCGACGGTGATCGGCGTTCTGCCGGCTTCCTTCCGCGAGCTCGAGCCGGCCGCGGATCGTGACATCTGGATGCCGCCGGTCACGTGGCAGCGGTTGAGCAGCCCGGCCGAGTTCGAGCGGCGCGATTCGCGATGGTTCGATCTCATCGGCCTGCGGCGGTCGGGCGTCAGCGTCGCGTCGATCGGCGCCGAGGTGAACCGCCTCACGGCTGCGATGGCGGCCTCGTATCCGGAGTCCGGGGCAGGCCGGCGCGCGCGCGTCGTCGCCGACGCCGACTTCCGGATGAGCCTCGGCAGCACGAACGTCTTCGCGCTGCTCGCGCTCGTCGGCGTCGTCAGTCTAATCACGTGCGTGAACCTCGCCGAGCTGCTGCTCGCTGGCGTCGCCGAACGCCGGCGGGAGTTCGTCACCCGGGTGGCGCTCGGCGCCAGCCGCTTCCGGCTGGCGCGGTCGCTGCTCGTGGAAGGGTTGCTGCTCGGAGTGTTCGGCGCGGTGGCGGGAATCGCAGTGGCGCTGGCGTTCGTTCGCCTCGTGCCCGCGATCGTCGTGCCGCCACCAGGATTTCGCGATGCTCTGGTGGTCACGGTCGACGCGCGGGTGCTGCTGTTCACGGCATTGACGGCGATGGTCTGCACTCTCGTCTTTTCCCTCGCGCCTCTCGGCGTCGCCGCGCGCGCCGATCTCTCCGGATTGATCAAAGCCGGCACCGTGCATGGGACCCACGGTCGCCTGCTCGGACGTGCGCCGTTCGGTCTGATCGTCCAGGTCGCGCTCGCCTTCGTGCTCCTGGCCGCGGCGGGCGTGTTGGGACGTAGCTTCCTTGCCGCGCGTCATGGCCATTTCGGTCTGACGCGGGCGCCGGTGCTGACGGCGTGGAGCACGAGCGATCTGCCGGCGGCGACCCGGGCCGTCGCCGAAGCGCGACTCGACGCGCTGCCGGGCGTCACCGACGTCGCCGTTGCGATTCGGGCACCGCTCAGCCTGTCGGGCGGCGGCCGCGCGGACCGCGTCCGGCTGCCGTCGCGGGCCGACGCAGTCGCGGATGTGAAGTACAACGCCGTCAGCGGCAACTACTTCGCCGTGATCGGGACGCGGATCGTCGAAGGGCGCGCGTTCTCGTCGGACGAGGAGCGGACCGGCCGCCGCGTCGCGGTGGTCAGCGAGACGTTCGCATCCAGATATTTCCCGACCTCGCCGACGATCGGCGCTCGGTTCCTGTTCGGAGCCGCGCCGGGCGAGCCTTGGGAGATCGTCGGCGTCGCCGAGGACGCCGTGGTCAACGCCATCGGCGAGACGCCCGAACCGTATGTCTACCTGCCATTCGAGGCCATCGGACCCGGTGAAGCGACGTTCCTGCTGGCGCTGGCGCCCGGCGTCGTGCCACCGACGCGGGAGGTGGGCGAAGCCCTGCGCCAGGTAAACGCGTCGCTGGAGCCGAGGCGCGTCGTGATGCTCGATCGGTACGTCGAGTACGCTTCGTCCGACTATCGCGCCACGGCGGCGCTTGCCGTCGCTCTTGGATCGCTGGGTCTGGTTCTCACGCTGGTCGGCGTGTATGGCGTCACGATGTATCGCACGTCACGCCGGACGAGAGAATTCGGTATTCGCACCGCCCTTGGCGCGCTACGGCGACAGGTAATGGCGCTCGTCCTGACCGAGGCGGGCGTCGTCGCTGCCCTCGGCATCGCTCTCGGCATGCTGTTGGCGCTCTGGGCCAACCGCCTTATCGAGTCACTGCTGCTGCGGGTACAGCCGTGGGACCCGTGGGCCTTCGGTGGCGCCGCGCTGGTTCTGATCGTCGCCTTGACCGGCGCGGCGCTCGGGCCGGCGCGACGGGCCTCGGCGGTGAATCCGCTTGAGGCGCTGCGCGACAGTTGAGCGACGCGGCTGGTGCGTCTCGTCGCCACCGCTGCGATGTCTACCGCCGACTCCCCGGCCCCGGCCTCTCAGCCCGCCCCAGCTGCCCGAGCAGCGTCCGAATCGCCTCGTCGAGCTGCGAGTCCTGTCCGACCAGCGACTCGCCGAGCGCGCGCGTCGCCGGGACGTCGACGTTGCGCGGATTCATCTCCATGTCGGTACCGTCGGCGCCCTTGATGCGCACGCGCGGCAGGCGCAGCGTCGAGCCGTCGACGAGCGGCCGGTTCCAGGTGTAGATGATCCAGCCCGCGGTCGGCTCGCCGACCACCGAGCCCAGCTTCAGGGTGCGGTAGCCCTCGGTGAAGTCCTCGGCATCCGACAGCGAGTGCTGATTGACGACGAGGACGGTCCGGCGCTCGAGCGCGCGCTGGCCGAGCACCGCCCGCGCCGGGCTCTCGGGCAGGCCGCGCGTCGTCATCGACAGGTACGGCTGCCGGGCGAAGACGTCGAGCGCGTAGGCGTTGACGAAACCGCCGTTGTTGTTGCGCAGGTCGATGACGACGCCGTCGGCGGAATGGTTGGCGGTGTCGAGGTCGATGTGCAGCTGGTCGAGCGCGCCGGCGCTCATGTTGATCATGTGCACGTAGCCGAGCCGGCCGCCGCTCTTCTTGAGCACGTACTCGCGGTTGCCTTCGACCCAGGCGCGATACAACAGGCCCTTTTCCGTCGCCTGCGAAACCGGCCGCATCGGGACGACGCGCGCCGCGGCGCCCGGCTGGGCGGCCACCGCCACTTCGACGCGGCGGTTGGTCGTGTCGGCGAGCAGCTCGTCCAGGTTCACGGCGGCGGCGATCGCGACGCCGTTGATCGCGGTCACGTACTCGCCCGGCTGCACCGCCCGCGTCAGCGCCGCGGGTCCGAGCGGCACGACGCTGGTCACGCGCAGCCGTCCGTTCGTTTCGTACTCGCGACGATCGAACGTCAGGCCGAGCCGCCCGATCGCCGGCGCGCCGCCGCCCCCGCCGGAGATGCCGAGATGCGACGCGTTCAGATCGCCGATCATCAGCGAGATGACACGGCGCAGGTCGTCGGGCGTGGCGGCGGCCGCGGCGCGCGGTTCGTAGATCAGGCGCGACTCGCGCCAATCGACGCCGTTGAACTTGTCGTCGAAGAAATGATCGCGCAGCAGCGTCCAGGCCTGCCGGAACACCTGCAGCTTCTCGACGCCGAAATCGACCGTCATCTCCGCGGTCACCGCCAGCGGCCGCGCCTCGCGGCGCTCGATCGACGCGATCTGCACGCGCCCGCCCTCGAGGAAATAGACCTCCTTGCTGTCGGGCGTGAACTGCGGATCGCTCTTCCCGCCGGTCGAGGTCGTCAGCTGCCGCGCCACCGGACGAGTGGCGGCGAGGTCGTCGAGCGACCACGCATAGAGATTCGTCTGACCGCCCGTCGTCGCGCTCACCACCGCGGTCTTGCCGTCGGGGCTAATCGCGGCCTCGTTGACGTCGAGACCGATCGGCACGATCGACAACCGCTGCCGGATGCCCTCGAAGACCGGCTCGGCGGGCGCCGGCGCGCGATCGGCGGCAGGTTCGGCCGGCGGTTTCGGCTCGGCCGGCCTGGGATCGGCCGGCGGCTTCGGATTCTGGGTCGGCGCGGTGAACAGATCGCGGAACAGGTCCTCGCGGAACTTCGGCGTCCGCAGCGTGAGGTCGACGCGCGCGAGCTGGCCCGGCTCGGTGCGCTGACGCGTGTCGAACAGGATGTAGGTGCCGTCGCGGCTCCAGGCGATCGTGTTCGCGAAGGCGTTGGCGAGGAAGCTCACCGGCCGGCGCGGCCCACCGGCCGCGGGCACGAGCTCGACGTTGGTGAAGCCCTTGGTGCCGAGCACGAACGCCGCCAGCCAGCGGCCGTCCGGCGACCACACCGGCTCAGGCGTATCGATCGCGTCGCCGAACGATCCGGTACCGGCGACGCGTTCGGCCCTGCCCGCGAGCGTGATGACCCGCAGCTCGCGGCGGTTGCGCAGAAACGCGACCTCCTTCCCGTCCGGCGAAAACACCGGCGAGATGTCCTGCGCGTCGCCGCTGGTGAGCGCGGTTTCCGCGCTGGTGCCGAAGTCGTAGAGATAAATCTGCTGGCCCTCACCGCGGCCGGACACGTACGCCAATGTCCGGCTGTCGGGCGACCAGACCGGCTGCGATTCGAGATCGTTCGTCGCGGTCACGCGCGTCGCGTCGCCGCCGTCCTTGGCCGACGCCGCGAACACGTCGCCGTGCGCGACGAACGCGATCTTCCGGCCGTCGGGCGAAAGCGCCAGGTCGCTGAACTGCGAGGTCTGACGGACACGCTCCGGCGTCGGCGCGCTGACCGCGCCGCGGCGCACGATCGGAATCGACTTCGCCGCGCCGCTGGCGGTGTCCATCGTCCAGATCCCGAAATCGCGCTCGAAGGCGACCGATCGGCCGTCGGCGCTGATCGAGGGCCAGAGCAGGCGGCCGGTCGAGAAGCTCGTCACGCGCTTCGGCTCGGCGCGCTGATCGCCCGGAGCGAGGCGCCAGATGTTCTCGGTGCCGCCGGCGTCGGAGACATACCAGAGCGTGCGGCCGTCGCCGCTCCACATCGGCCAGCTCTGACGCGCGTCGCGGCCGGCGATCGCGTTGTACGCCGACGCGTCGGTGGCCTCGAGATCGAGCATCCACAGCTCGGACTGATCGATGTGGCTGCTGCCGCGCCGCCACCACTGCGACGCCGAGATGCCGCGCGCGACGAGCGCGACGTGACGGCCATCAGGCGCCGGCGCGGCGGCGAACTCGCTGGTGTAGCGATCGCCGCTCACCGGCATCGGCGTACCGCCGGTGGCAGGTACGCGGTAGACGTCGTTCATGCCGGCGATGTCGCGACCGGTCGAGTGGAAATAGATCCAGCGGCCGTCGCGCGACCAGCCGCTCGGCTCCTCGAGCCCGTCGTCCCACGTCAGCCGGCGCAGCGCGCCGGTGGCGAAGCTCAGCAGGTAGATGTCGCCGCCGCCGGTGCGGTCGCTCACGAACGCGAGCGTGCGTCCGTCCGGCGAGTACAGCGGACGACGGTCCGAGGCGGCATGCGCGACGAGCAGATGCGCGTCGCCGCCGGCCGCGGGCACGCTCCAGATGTCGCCGCCGCTGACGAACGCGATTTCGCGGCCGTCGGGCGAGATGCCGGGCTCGCTGAAGGCGTAGGCGGGCGGCCGATCCGCTCCGGCGCCCGATTGACCGAGCGCAAAGCCCGCACCGCCGAGACAGAGGATCATGGCAGCCGAAGCCACGGTTCGCATAGGTGCCTCACCTTACCACCGACCCGCGCGCGATTCCGGGCGGTCCGCGGCCGGTAATCGCGCTGGTCCCTGGATCGAAACCGCACCGGGAGGCGAGGGACCGAAGCGTCCGCGGCGCTCGCCGGCGTCATTGGTACTCGCTACAATCGGGAACGTGACGCGACGTGAGTTCGCCCGGCTCGCCACCGTGGCCCTCGTGGTGATTGCCGCCATCAGCAACGGCACGCCAACAGCCGCGAGGCAGCAGAAAGCGACGCCCTGGGTCGTGCCGTGGCTCACCGAATACGCGAACGGCGCCTACAGCTCTGTCGCCAAGCGGCTCTCGCAGATCGGCGACGCCGCACAGCTCGAGCGGGACCTCGAGACGATCGTCACGACCTGGACGACGGCCAAAGGCGCCAACCAGGATGAGCGGCGCCGGTCGATCGCGGCCTTCGCGCTCGAGGCGGCTTACGTGCGTCTCGATCAACCGGCGGCCGCGGCCCGCCTGATCGAATGGGGATGCCGGCAGATCCGCAGGATCCCGAAAACGCGCGCCGGCGAGTTCGAGCGTTACTGGCACATGTCGGCGTTCGCGCTGCTCTCGGGCGCGGTACAGCCGCAAGGCATCGAGCTCCATGTCACCCACGTCAAACTGATGTTCCCCGACGAACCGCGGCTCGCCTACGAGCGCGCCGTCGCCGAGGAGCTGCGCGCGGCGCCGTTCTTCGAATCCGGCAAGGCGACGCCCGCTGACGTGAAGAAGCACTACGAAGAAGCGGCCAAGCGATATCGCGATGCCGCACGCATCGAGAGCGTGCGCGCCGAAGCGATGACGCGCCTCGGGCGGATCGAGATCGAGCTCGGCCGTCCCGAGGCCGCGCTCACGACGCTCGAAACCGTCGACGGCTCGACTCGCGACGGCGTCGTGCGGTATCTCGGGCGGCTGTTCCGCGGCCGGGCCCTCGAGCGCCTCAATCGCGACGACGAGGCGGCGGCGGCGTACCGGTCAGCGCTCGAGCTCGCGCCCGGCGCACAGTCGGGGATGATGTCGCTCGCGGCGCTCCAGTTCAGCCGCGGCGAGCGCGACGAGGCCGACAGGACGATCGCCGATCTGCTGGGACGCCAGACGCCCGCGCCGGATCCCTGGTGGGTCTACTGGCCGGCCGATTTCCGGCACATCGACTTCCTCGTCAACGGCATGCGCGAGGCGATGAAATGAGATCGATCCTCGCGCTCGCCGCCGCGACGCTGATGACCGCCGGCGTCCTCGCGCAGGGGCAGGGCGTATTCCGCGCCGGCGTCGAAGTGGTCACCGTGAACGTCTCGGTCCAGAAGGGCGGGATGCCGGTCGCCCATCTCGGCGCCGCGGATTTCGAGCTCAAGGACAACGGCGTCACCCAGGCGATCTCGAGTCTCACCTTCGAGACGCTGCCGATCGACGTCACGCTCCTGCTCGACGCGAGCGGCAGCGTCGAAGGCGCCCGACTCGAGCGGCTCAAGGCGGGCGTGATCGAGACCGCGCAGCTCCTGAACGCCACGGACCGGCTCCGCCTGATCGCGGTCCAGCATGCGCTGCGTCAGGTGTTCCCGTTCCAGGCCGGCGCGACCCTGCCCAACGTCAGCGCACTCAGCGCCGGCGGCGGCACGTCGTTGTTCGACGGCCTCTCGGCGGCGATGATGCGCCGCTCCGAACTGGACCGGCGGCACCTGATCATCGCCTACACCGACGGCCTCGACACGATCAGCTCGCTCGACTACCCGACGATGCTCGCGACCGCGGGACGCGCGGACGCCGTCGTCCATCTCGTGATTCCCAACGTGCTGAGCCGCGGCCGATCGGTGCTGCCGGCGCTCGGCGAGATCGCGGCCCGCACCGGCGGCCAGCTCTTCACCATGCAGATCGACGCGCCGATCTCCGAGGACTTCACGCGCGCCGTGAGCGAAGTCCGCCGCAGCTACGTCCTCCGCTACACACCGCACGGCGTTCCCGTCAGCGGCTGGCACGACATCACGGTGTCGGTGAAGAACGGCGAAGGCTACGTCGTGCGCGCCCGCAAGGGGTGGGGTGGGAACTGAGGCGGGCGGCGGGCGGCGGGCGGCGGGCTGACGGCTGACGGCTGACGGCTGATAACTCAAAACTCTGGAGGCGCCTTCGGCGCGACTATTGTTGGGTCTTATGTTTTGAGTTTTAAGTTTTAAGTCTTAAGGTTTGAGTTCTGCGTTCTGAGTTCTCACCAATGTCCGATCTCCGCAAGCCTTTCCACAATCCCTTCGACGCGCTTCGCGAGCTCGGCTCCAAGGCTCGGGGTCTCGCGCCGGCGCCTGAGGCCGAGACGGCGCCGGCGACGCCGGCCGGCGTCAAGGCGCAGGCTCGGGCCGTCGTTCGCATGGAGCGCAGCGGTCGGGGCGGCAAGGAGGTCACCGTCGTCGAGCAGCTCGATCTCGACGAGGCCGGGCGGCAGTCGTGGTTGAAGGCGCTCAAGTCGGCGCTCGGCTGCGGCGGCACCGTGGAAGGCCCGTCGCTCGTGCTGCAGGGCGACCATCGTGAGCGCCTGCGTCCGCTCCTGGCCGCGCGCGGCGTCAGGAAAGTCATCGTCGGGTGAGGAGTCCGCATGGAGACGTGTCGAGGCACGGGACTGGCGATCGCGGTCGCCGCGCTCCTGAGCACGGGGTGCGGCCGCAGTGAGACGGTTCGTCCCGCGCCGGCGCCGAGCATGAGATACGACGATCTGGTCGCGCTGTTCACGGAGTGGCGCGCCTTCCAGCCGGCGCCGCTCGTCGACGGCGTGCCCGATTACCGGCCGGCGGCGATGAGCGCGCAGCGCCAGGAGCTCGCCAACTTCCAGCGCCGGCTCTTCGCCATCGATCCGTCGGCGTGGCCGATCGCGCAGCAGGTCGATCACCACATCGTCCGCGCCGAGATGAACGGGCTCGAGTTCGATCACCGGGTGCTGCAGCCGTGGGCGAACGACCCCGCGTACTACGTCACCTTCTTCGGCGACGAGAGCGATCAGCCGGCCCGCGAAGGCAACTTCGCCCGCGGCGGCGTCGAGGCGTGGAGCTACCAGCTGCCGCTCGACGCGGCGGCGGTGGCGGAGATTCAGCCGCGGGTGCGCGCGATTCCGGCCCTGCTCGATCAAGCGAAGACGAACCTGGTCGGCAACGGCAAGGATTTGTGGACGCGCGCCGTCGGCCTCCTGCGCGCGCAGAGCGCCGATGTCGCGGAGTTCGCGGGCAAGCTCAAGGGCGAGGCGACGACATCACTTGCCGCCGATCTCGGCAGGGCCCAGGAGGCGACCGACGCCTTCGCGGCCTGGGTCGAGGGTCAAGCGGCAACGAAGACCGGGCCTTCCGGCATCGGACGCGACAACTACAACTGGTACCTCAAGCACGTCCAGCTGCTGCCCTACACTTGGGATCAGGTGCTGACGCTGATGCAGCGCGAGCTGGCGCGGTCGCGATCGTCGCTGGCGCTCGAAGAACAGCGCAACGCCGCGCTGGCGCCGGCGATGCCGGTGGGCGACCGGGCCACCTACGATCGCCAGTTCCAGGACCGCGTCACCGAGTACATGAAGTTCCTCAGGGACCGCAACGTCCTGACGATCCGCGACTACATGGACGGCGCGCTCCGTGCCCGCGGCGGCCGCTTCACGCCGTCACCGCGCGAGTTCTTCACCGAGATCGATCACCGCGATCCGATGGTGATGCGCACGCACGGCTATCACTGGTTCGACAAGGCGCGGATGATCGCCGACCCGCACCCGAGCCCGATCCGGAAGGGACCATTGCTCTACAACATCTTCATCACCCGCACCGAGGGCCTGGCGACGGGCTGGGAAGAGATGATGATGCACGCCGGCATGTTCGACGCGCGCCCGCGCTCGCGCGAGCTGATCTGGGTGCTGCTCGCGCAGCGGGCGGCGCGCGCCCAGGGCGACCTCCGGATGCACGCGCGCGAGGCAACGCTCGAGGAGGCCGCCGCCTTCACCTCGGCGAACACGCCGCGCGGATGGCTGCGCCTCGAGGGCAACCTCGTGCGCGGCGAGCAACATCTCTATCTGCGCCAGCCCGCCTACGGCATCAGCTACGTCGTCGGCAAGTTTCAGATCGAACAACTGATCGCGGACCGCAAGCGCCAGCTCGGCGACGCGTTCAAATTCCGCGAGTTCATGGACGAGTTCGACAACGCGGGCCTGATTCCGATCTCGTTGATCCGATGGCAGCTGACCGGGGAGCTGTCATCGGATCTCAGGCCGGTGTTGGGGACGATGGCCAAGTGACCTGACGAACATTGAACCTTGGAGGGCGTGGAGGCCTCCAAGGTTCAATGTCTTACAGCAGCGCTTTAATCCACCCGCCATCGACAGCAATCGTCTGCCCCGTCACATAGCTCGCGCGTTCCGACGCGAGGAACGCCGCCATCGCCGCGAACTCGCGCGGCTCGCCGAGGCGGCGCATCGGGATCTCGCTCTCCCACCGGCCGTAGATCTCGTCCGTCGTCGTCCCTTCCGTCCTGGCGCGATGCTCGGAGAGCTCGATGACGCGATCGGTGCGCGTGTAGCCCGGCATCAGGTTGTTGACGGTGACGCCGTCGGCGGCGACTTCGTTGGCGAGCGTGCGGCCGAAGGCGGTGACGGCGGCGCGCAGGCTGTTCGAGAGCATCAGGCCGTCGACCGGCTGCTTCGCGGCAATCGACGTGATGTTGACGATCCGTCCCCATCGCCGTGCCCGCATGCCCGGAAGCACCGCGCGAGTGAACGCGACGGCGCTCGAGAGCAGCACGCGTGTCGCGGCGTCCCAATCCTCGGGTGTCAGCGAGTCGAACGGACCGGGCTTCGGGCCGCCGCTGTTCGTCACCAGGATGTCGACGTCGCCGAACGTGCGCCGGGTCTCGTCCACGACGCGCGCGATGTCGGCGGTCAGACTGACGTCGGCGGCGACGCCGTGGGCGCGGCCGCCGGCGGCGCGAATCTCCTCGCACGTCGCGTCGATCGCCTCAGGGCCGCGCGCGCAGATCGTGACCGCGGCGCCGTTGGCCGCCAGTTCCTGCGCGACCGCGCGGCCGAGCCCCTTGCTCCCGGCGGCGACGATGGCGACGCGGCCGCTGATGCCGAGATCCATGGCTACTTCCGCAGGTAGGCGTCGGTCCTGTCCAGCCAGTCCTGCCGCGGCGGACTGAAGACGTCGACGTCGAGCGTGTCCTCGAGCGCTTCGGCCTTGTGCCACACGTTCGACGGGATGTGGAGCACCTCGCCGGCGGCGACGACGAGCACCTGCGATTCGTCCTCGCCGATCCAGAAGCGCAGCGCGCCCTCGAGGATGTAGGTGATCTGCTCGTTCTCGTGCTGATGCCGCGGCACGACGAAGCCCTTCTTCAGGTACACGTGCGCGAGCATCATGCGATCGCCGGTGATCAGCCGCCGGGCGAAGCGTTCGTTGAGCTCCTCCTTCGGCATGTCGTTCCAGCGATAAAACGTCACTCCCCTCTCGGACATTGCGGCTCCTTGGTGCGTCTAGGACGTCAGCTTCGCGAGCGACGCCAGCGTCTCGAGCGAGACGTTGCCGCCGGACAGAATCGCGACGATCTTCCGATCGCGCCCGAACACGTCGGCGTAGCGATCCGCCATGGCCGCCGCGACCGTCGCCGCGCCGCTCGGCTCGACCACCTGCTTCGCTTCGGCGAACAGCCACAGCGTCGCCGCGGCGATCTCCTTATCGCTCACGGTGATCACCCGATCGACGTGCCGCTTGACGTGCTCGAAGGTGATCTCGCCGGGACGCACGGTGATCAGGCCGTCGGCGATGCTGTCGGTCGACGGCAGCGTCACCGGATGGCCGGCCGCGAGCGACGTCGACATCTTGGCGGCGCCCTCGGGCTCGACGCCGATGACGGTGACGTCCGGCCGCATCAGCTTGATCGCGGTCGAGACGCCGGACGACAGCCCGCCGCCGCCGACCGGCACGGCGACGATCTGCACCTCGGCGAGCTGATCGAGGATCTCGAGGCCGCACGTGCCCTGCCCGGCGATGATCCACTCGTGGTCGAAAGGCGGAACCATCGCCAGGCCGCGCGACTCGGCCACGGCCTTGGCGCGTTCGAGGCGATCGATCGAGGTCGTCCCTGCGTGAATGACCTCGCCGCCCCAGCGGCGGACGCCGGCAATCTTCACGTCCGGCGCCGTCGTCGGCACCACCACGACCGAGGTCGTGCCGAGGCGACTGGCAGCCAGCGCGACCGCCTGACCGTGATTGCCGGACGAGTACGTGATCACGCCGCGCCGGCGATCGGCGTCGGAGAGCTGCATGATCATGTTGGTCGCGCCGCGGATCTTGAAGGCGCCGCCGGGCTGCTGATTCTCGCACTTGAGCCAGAGCGGCCGGCCGGCGCTGGCCGACGCGTCGACGAGCGGCGTCCGGCGTGCGATCGATCGGATGCGGCCGTCGGCCGCACGGATGTCGTCGAGGGTCACCACAAGGGCATCTTAGATTAGTGCTGTGTCGCTGTTATCGGGTAATCGGGTGAACGGGTAATCTGAAATCGTTCGGGGAATCGCAGATCGACAATCGGCGACCGCGATCGAGATTCCCGATTTCACGATCCCCGATTTCCCGATCCCCGATTTCCCGAT
>DASTCC010000188.1:0-2372 GCA_035711465.1 Vicinamibacterales bacterium | reverse complement strand
CCCTGCTCCGACCCCGCTCCGACCCTACTCCGACCCCGCTTTACCCGCCGCCGAAGTTCTGCGTCCAGTAATGCCGGTAGGTCGATCCGGAGTTGAAGGCGTAGCCCACGCCGACGACGTGGAAGCTGCCGTTCATGATGTTCTGGCAGTGTCCGGTGCTCTGCATCCAGCCGTCGACGACGGCCTGAGCCGTCGAGAGGCCCGCCGAGATGTTCTCGCCGAGTGGAAAGCCGCCCGAGTAGCCGGATTGCCAGATGCGCTGATCGAACGTACGGCCGTCAAGGCTCGTGTGCGAGATGTAGTTGTTGGTCGCCATGTCGAGGCTGTGCCCGCGCGCGGCGTCGCGCAAGTTCACGTCGAGTGACAGCGGGCCGACCGACGGGTAGAACGTGCCGCCGCAGGTCGCGCCGGCGGCGCGGCGCTGGTTGACGAGCGTCAACACCTGATCCTCGAGCGCCGCGTTGCCCGGCGGCGGTGGCGGGGGTGGTGCGGCCATCGTGATGGTGGCCGTCGCCGAGTCCGCGGCGCCGGCGCTGTTCGAGACGCGCACCCAGTAGCTGACCGCGCTCGACAATGCCGGCGTCGTGAACGAGGCCGCGTTCGCGCCGGCGATCGGCGATGCGGTCGCCCCGCTCGAGCCCGCATACCACTGATACGAGAAGGGCGCCGTACCCGATGCCGTCACGCTCATCGTCGCCGTCTGACCCGACGCGATCGTCTGGCTCGATGGCTGCGACGTGATGGACGGCGCGACGACCGATGGCGGCGGTGGCGCCTCGCGCACGATCACCGTCGCGGCGGTCGAATCCATCGACCCGGCCGCATTCGATACCCGCACCCAGAACTTCGTCGTCGCGGTGAGCGGCGGCGTGGCGAAGTCGATGCTGTTGCCCGAGGGCATCGGATTCGACTTGTCGCCACTCGCGCCGCGATACCACTGATAGCCGAACGGATCGCTGCCGGCCGCGCGGACGGTGAGCAGAATCGTCTCGCCCGATCCGATCGTGTGGTCCTCGGGATGCTGCGTGATGTCGGGTGGAAGGACGACGGATCCCGACGATCCGGGCGCGCTCACGGTGATCGTCGCCGCCGCCGAGTCGGTGGCGCCTCCGGCATTCGACACCCGCACCCAATACGTGTTCGTCGTCGTCAGCGACGGCGTCGTGAAGCTGGCCGACGTCGCGCCGTCGATCGGCGAGGACGTCGTGCCGGCGGCGCCGGCGTACCACTGGAAGGCCAGGGTCCCGCCGCCTTCGACGCCGACCGTCAGCGTCGCGGTCGCGCCGTGCGCGATCGTCTGGCTCTGCGGCTGCGAGGCGATGGTCGGTGCGGCAACCTCCGGCCTGTCGTCCGGCGCCGTGGGGGACGCGGCGCCGCATGCCGACGTGGTCAGCAGCACGATGAACGCGATCGCCGCGAGCGGACGCCGCCGCGGACCGGTCAGCAATGGACGAAGGCCGGAGGATGACTGGCCGGACACGTTCGGTCCGACCTCAATCCAACAGCTGTGCCACGCCGTGCCGGATGCTTTTCGGGCGGAAGGGCCGCGTCTTTCCGCGCCGCAAACCAGCGCGATTACAGGACCGTGACGCTACTCGCGTCTGAGGATCGTCATCGGATCGACGCGCGACGCCAGCCGTGCCGGGTGGTAGCACGCCAACATGGCCACCAGCGACACGCCGATCTCGACGATGCCGAGCGTCGCCGGATCGGTCGGACTCACGCCGAACAGATAGCTCGTGAGCGCGCGCGACGCGAGCACCGCGGCAATTCCGCCCACGGCGAGTCCGATGGTGGTGACGGCGAGGCCGTTGCCGAGGACGAGACGGACGAGATCCCGCCGGTTGGCGCCGAGCGCGGAGCGCACCGCCATCTCGCGCTCGCGCGTCGACACGACGTAACTCATCGTGCCGAAGACGCCGAGCGCGGCGAGCAGGACACCGGTCATGCCGAACGCCGCCAGCAGCGTCGTCACCAGACGCACCGGCGCGACGAACTGCGCGGCCTCGTCTTCGACCGTGCGAATCCTTTCGACCATGAGCGCCGGATCCGCCCGCAGCACTGCCGCCTGTAGATCGCGCGACGCCGCCGCGGTGGTCGCTCGGCCGCGGACCACGGGCGTCAGGCTCCGGTTCGGATGCTGGGCGAATGGCACGTACGCGCGCGCCACCAAGGTGTCGTGCATCGCGCTCCTTCGCATCGAACTGACGACGCCGACGACGGTCACGATCGGCGCGTTGTCGGCGGGCGCGCCAAGCCGCAGCTGCTGTCCGACGGGGCTGCGACCGGGCCAGAAACGCGTCGCCAGTGCTTCGTTGACGATCGCGACCGGCGCCGCGCCGACGGTATCGGCGGCGGTGAAGGCGCGCCCG
>DASTCC010000187.1:0-2107 GCA_035711465.1 Vicinamibacterales bacterium | reverse complement strand
CCGCTTTCTGCTCTTTCAGGGGCCCAGCCCGAAGACTTTCACCGACGTGTGGCTGCTGCCCACGGACGGCGACCGCACGCCCGTGCCGATCGTTCAGACCGAATTCTTCGAAGGCTCCGCGCGCTTCTCGCCGGACGGACGGTGGATCGTGTATCAGTCGAACGTGTCCAGCCGATCGGAGATCTACGTGCGCGGCTTCGATCCTGCATCGCCCGGCGCCCCGTCCGGCGGTGTCATCCAGGTGTCGGCGGATGGCGGTGTCAATCCGAAATGGCGACGCGACGGCAAAGAGTTGTTCTTCACCGCACTCGACGGCGCCCTGATGGCGGTCGATGTGGCCACGACGCCGACGTTCCGGGCCGGCACCGTGCGAACGCTCTTTCGAAAACCGCCCACCGTCCCATGGGATCCAGCGGCAGACGGCCAGAGATTCCTGCTTGCCGTCCCGACCGCCGAGCGCGGTCAGATGTCGCTGACCGTCGTGCTGGATTGGGGAACGGAGCGGAAGTAGCGCCTGCAAACCCGCGGCGAGTGCGCCTCGTCTTATCGCGAGCATGCCGTTCTCCGCCGCCAACGCCTTTCGCCTCCTGTCCTGCGGTCTGGCGCTCGTCGCGTCGTCAGCTTCCGTTCAGCTCCGCGTCCTGCGTCCGGACGATCTCTTCCGGTACGAGCGCATCGCCGGCGTCGTCTGGTCGCCTGATTTCTCGCGGGCGGCCGTCGAGATCCACCGGCCGCGGCCCTTCGTCGGCAGCCGGCTGAGCTCGGCCGAGATCGCCGTCGTCGATCGCGACACCGCGGCGACTCGCGTGATCGCGACGCCGCCGGCGGATGCGTTTGGCTTCTTCAACGCCGCGTGGTCGCCGGACGGGCAGCGGCTCGCGTTCTTCTCGATCGGCCACGATGGTTCGGTGACGGCGTGGATCTGGAATGGCCGCGACCCTGCGGCCGCGATCGACAACCTGCCGATCGCCGACGCCCTCGCGGATCCGCCGCTCGCCCTCTGGCCCGACGGCACTCGCGTCGTGGTTATGGCGCGCGATCCGGCGCGGCCGAATTCCGGATCGCTCTATTTCGCGGCGACGCGCGGGCGCAACGTCGCTGACGAATGGCAGAAGGCCCTGGCCGGCAATGACCCGGCCGTCGCGGTCTTCAGTTCGATGGCGGCGTCCGACACTTCACGCGCACGATTCGTCCGGCTGGTGTCGGTCGACGTCGAGACGCGCGCGGTCACGACGCTCGCCGAAGGCGCGCTGCACACGGCGCGGCTCTCGGCCGACCGGCGGACGATCTCGTATCGCGTCGAGACTCCCGCGATCCCCTCGGCGCCGGCGTCGTCGTTCTTCGGCCCGGACGCGACGGGCGAGGCCGCCTACGATCGCGTCAACTGGGGCCACGAAGTGCGTCACATCGACGCGCGATCCGGCGCGCCGGCCGCGGCGCCGTCGCCCGCGCCGTCGGCCGCTGCGGCGAAGGGGCAGCCGACGCTGCGAGTGTCCAACACCGCCGCAGGTACCGCGCTGATCCTGCAGCGCGAGGGGCAGCCGGACCACACGGTGTGGCGGGGCAACGCGTGGCTCAGCGAGATCGCGACGGGCCGAGCCGAGTCCATCGCGTACCGCAGCACCGGCGGACAGCCGCTCACCGGCTGGCTGCTGTATCCACCGGACTACGTCTCCGGCCGCCGGATCCCGATCGTCACGATGGTGTATCCCGGCACGGTGTACGGCGAACGTCAACCGTCGTCGTTCGATCTCTTCAACCCCGCGTTCAATCACCCGCAGCTGTACGCGGCGCTCGGCTACGGCGTGCTGCTGCCGTCGATCCCCGAGAGCGACACGCCGATGCAGGTTGACGGCATCGCCGCGCTCGCCGGGAGCGTCCTGCCGCTCGTCGACGCCGTCGTCGCCCGCGGCATCGCCGATCCGAATCGGATCGCGGTCACGGGTCAGAGCGCGGGCGGATGGGCGACGCTCGGTCTGATTACGACGACGGATCGGTTCCGCACCGCGATCGCCAGCGCGTCGTACTCGAATCTCACGAGCCTCTACGGCACGTTCTACGGCCAGTACCGCTACGGCGACAATGGCATCGCCGAGCGCGCGCAGCT
>DASTCC010000186.1:0-9788 GCA_035711465.1 Vicinamibacterales bacterium | reverse complement strand
CGCCAGCCGCGCGAAGACGTTGAGACTTCGGGCGTCGCGGGCCGGCGGCGGCGTCAGGATCGGCGTGATCGGCAGCCAGAGCTTGGCGTTCTCGGGAAACTCGAATCGCGCCGGCATCACGCCGACGATCACCGTCGGGTTGCCGTTGACGAGGATCTGGCGGCCGATCACGTTGCCGTCGTTGTGATAACGCAGCGTCCAGACCGCGTGCGAGATCAGCGCGACGGCGGCAGCGCCAGGCTGGTCGTCGCTCGCCGTGAACGCGCGCCCCAGAATCGGCTGGACGCCGAGCATCGGAAACAGGTCCCACGTGATCAGCTGCCCCTGATACCGCGATGGCTCCCCGCCGCTGTCGGAAACGCTGAGACTTCGGAACTGGAGTCCCGTCACCGTCGCAAATGACCTGGCCGACGTGCGCAGATCTTCGAGGTCGCGGAAGGAGACGCCGGCGCGATCGGCGCCGCTCGTCCGATTCTCCGACGCGAGATAGACGAGCCGGTCGGGATCCGCATACGGATACGGCTTCAGCAGCACGCCGTCGACGATGCTGAAGATCGTCGAGTTGAGGCCGATCCCGAAGCCGAGGCAGAGGATGGCGACGACCGCGAATCCCTTCGCCAGCCAGAGGCTGCGCAGCGCGTATTTGACGTCCTGGAGCAGCACGGGATGTTAGACGCGGCCCGAATCGCCCGGTTCCAGCGGGATTCGCCTGCGCCAATCTTCCTGCGCCGGTGTCAAAAGCTCAAGACGAAACGGGAAGGGCCCTTCCTGCTCGCGCAACCGAATCGCGCCACGGTGGCCGATTCACACGCGCCGGGAGGGTGCCATGCCACGCTCGCTGTTCGACCAGTCCGTCATCACGCCGCCACGGAACCGCAAGCGCAACCGGACGCTCGCGATCTCGATCGGGCTGCACGTCATCGTGCTCGTCGGCCTCGTCGCGGCGCAGCTGGCGGCAATCGAAGGTCCAGACCTTGCCCGCCGGATCGACGCCGTGATGATTCCGGCGCCGCCGCCGGCACCACCGCCGCCACCGCCCACCGCACCGGCCACGCCGCCGGCGGTGTCGCCGCTCAATCCAGACGCTGCGCCGAGCGCGGCGGCGGAGAATCCGCGCGAGCCGCCCACACCGCCGGCGTTCGCGCCATCCTTTTCCGGCGTCGGCGCGGTGACGTCGCCGACCGGACTGGCACCCGCCCTGAGCAGCTCGCTTGGGAACGCTCCGCTGCCGCCACCGCCCGCGTCCGCGACGCCGATTCCCGTAGGCGGCAACATCCACGCACCGGAACGAACGTCGCACACCGTGCCCGACTATCCGGTCGTCGCGCGCGCCGCGAAAGTCGAGGGCGTCGTCGTCCTCGAGGCCACGATCGACGAAACCGGCATCGTCCGCGGCGTCAGAGTCCTGCGCTCGATCCCGCTTCTCGATCAGGCCGCGATCGACGCGGTCTCGAAGTGGCGCTACACGCCGACTCGGCTCAACGGTCAGCCGATCCCGGTGCTCATGACGGTGACGGTCAGGTTTGCGCTCAAATGACTTCAGTGCATCTGGAGGACTGAGGCTCGTCGTCGGTCGGTACCGGCGCGAGCTTCTGTCACTCCCGGAGAGGCTCGATCGGATCAACGCGCGCGGCGCGTGCCGCCGGTATCAGGCACGCGGCCGCGGCGGCGGCGGCGATGACGGCGAAGGCGGCGGCGAAGGCGGCGCCGTCGCGCGGGGCGATGTTGAACAGGAAACCGCGCATCAGATCGCTGGTCCACCAGGCGGCGAGCGCGCCGATCGCCAGACCGCCGGCGATCATCCGCAGACCGACGCCAATCCACGTGCGCTGAAGCTGACCGGGCGTCGCGCCGAGCGCGGCGCGGATGCCGAGCTCGCGCCGGCGCTCGGCAAGCAGGAACGACAGCACGCCGTGCACGCCGACCGCCGAGAGCAGCAGCGCGACGGCCGCGAAGAGCGAGAACAGCACGACGTGAAAGCGCCGGCGGCTGGTCGATCGCCAGAGCTGTTGTTCGGCGGTGACGATGCCGGCGACCGGCTGTGCCGGATCGAGATCGCGGACCACGCGCCGAATGAGATCGACGACGGCGGGGGGCGCGAGCGTCGATCGCACCGCGAGCTGCGTCGGCGGACGATCGCCCGCCTGCAGATACGGCATGTAGACGTGCGGCCCGGGATCGATCGCGCGCGTCTGCCGGATGTCGGCGGCGATGCCGACGACGGTGATCGGCTGCGCCAGCGTGCCCCAGCCGATGCGGCGGCCAACGCCGTCCCCGCCCGGCCAGGCGCGCCGCGCGAACGACTGGCTGACCACGGCGACGAGCGGCGAGCCGTCCCGATCGAGATCGGTGAAGCCGCGCCCGTTCAGGATCGGAATCGCCAGCCCGTCGAAGTAGCGCGGATTGACGACCCGCCAGTAGGCGAGCACGCTTGCGTCCGTGGTCCGGCCCTCGATCGCGAAGCCGGATCCCATCGAGCCGACGGCCAGGAGCGGCAGCCCCTGCGACATCGCGACGCCCTCGACGCCCGGCGCCGCCAGCAGGCCGCGTTCGACGCCGGCGAAGAACGCCCGGCTCGCCTCGGCGCCGGCACGCGGCACCTCGCACATGACGACCTGCTCGGTCGCGAACCCGAGATCGATCGCGGAAAGCGATCGCAGGCTGCGCGCGACCAGCACGGTGGCGACGAGCAGCACGAACGCGACCGCGATCTCGGCGACGACGAGCGCGCTGAACGTCCGCCGCCGCCCGCGCGACGCGGTCCGGCCGCTGTCGCGCAGCACGGTCGCCAGATCGCCGCCCCGCGATGACCACGCCGGCAGGAGACCGAAGACGACCGACGTGGCGATCGTGACGAGCGCCGCGAACGCGAAGACGCGCGCGTCGAAGACGTCGACGGCGCCGAGCCGTGTCGCCGCCGGCGCGAGCGACGCCAGGCCGCGCGCCGACCACATCGCGATCAGCAGGCCGCCGGCGCCGCCGAGCGCGCCGAGCGTCAGATGCTCGACGAGCACCTGCCGCATCAGCCGGCCGCGCGTCGCGCCGAGCGCCTGGCGCGCCGCCAGTTCCGAACGCCGACCGAGCACCTGCGCCAGCGTCAGGCTGGCGACGTTTGCGCATGCAATCAGCATCACCAGAGCGGCGGCGCCGAAGAGCACGATGACGTCGCCGCGCGTCGACCCCACCGTCTGATCGCGCAGGCCGACGGCGCGTCCGCCGGTGTCGCCCGACGATCGCTCGAGGGCGATCCGGTCGACCTCCGCCGACGCGCGCTCGACGCTCACGCCTGGCTTGAGGCGGCCGAGCACCCACAACATGCGATTGCCGCTCTCGGCTTCCGAGGCGGTGAAGGCGAGCGGCGTCCAGAGATCGACGTCCATGCCGTACGGATGTGCGCCCTCCGGCAGCACGCCGATGACCTCGAAGGACTCGCCATCGAGACGAAGCATCTGTCCGACGGCCGATGGCGCCGCGCCGTAGCGATCCCGCCAGAAGACGTACGACAGCAGCACGACCTTGGGCGCCGGCGGGATGCCGTCCTCGGCGCGAAACAGGCGGCCGGCGGCGGGACGCAGGCCGAGCACGTCGATCACCGCGGGTGCGACGCGCAACGTCGACAGGCGTTCGGGCTCGCCCTGTCCGGTGAGGTTGCGAGTCTGTCGCGTGAGCGGCGCGAGGCCGTCGAAGGACGTCGCCCGCGCACGCCAGTCGTGGAACACGACGGGCGCCGGCGTGTTCTCGAAGATACCGGCGGTGGGAATCGTCTCCCACACGGCGACCAGCCGATCGGGATCGGCGAACGGCATCGGCCGCAGGAGCCAGCTGTTGACGACGGAAAACAGGCCGGTCGCCGCGCCGGTACCGACCGCGAGCGTCAGCACCATCGCCGTCGCCATCGCCGGCTGCCGCCGCAACAGACGGCCGGCGTAGCGGACGTCCTGGCCGAGGCTCGCGAAGCGCGATCCGCGCGCCGGCGCCGCTTCGAGCGGCCGGGCGCGATCGGCCAGCGCGCGCGCCGACACGACGAGGGCCAGTCGCGTCGCCCTCCACCACGCGCCGACCGGACGCGTGCGGCGTTCGCGCCGCCAGCGCTCTTCGATGTCGCCGAGCACCTCCTCGGCCAGCCGTGCCGGCAGGCAGCGACGAACCATCCAGGACGCGAGGCGCGGCATCGATCAGCTCCGTTCGTTGGCGACGATGTCGAGGCCGTCCCAGAGCCGCTGCATCAGGCGCACTTCTTCGCGCACCGCGGCCAGGCCGGCGCGTGAGAGCCGATAGAAGCGTTTCGCGCGGCCGCCGCGTTCGGGGGTCGGGTCGCCGAAGCGTGACGCGAGCAGCCCCTTGCGTTCGAGGCGGTCGAGGGTGATGTAGACGGCGCCTTGCGACGTGCGTCGCCGGCTGCGGCGTTCGAGATCTTCGTGAACCGACACGGCATAGGCCTCGTCGCCGAGGCGATGGACGGTGAGCAGCACGCGGAGCTCGAACTCGGCAATCGGCGGCACGAGCGATCTTTACCTTACATCGTTGGGGAAATCAAGACGGCGGCCGCCCTGGCCCTGCGGCTTGGGCCTGGGCTAGCCGCCGAAGCGGGGGTTGACGATGTTGTTGAACACCGACCCGAAGGTGTAGCTCAGGCCAAACGAGAAGCTGAACTCGTAACCGCTGCGCAGCTGGCGCAGCCGCAGCAGCACTTCCTCCTGCGAGGCGGTCCGCCGCGGCAGCGAGACCTGATCGCGGATCCGCGACGCGCTGCCTTCGAAGCTCACCGACAGCCCGCGCGCGAGCCGGATGTCGATCTCCGAGTCGAACTCGAGCCGGTAGAGCGCCAGGTCGTGCAAGTACTGCTGGAACTCGGCGCCGGCCTGGAGCGTGCCCCAGGTCTGCCGCTGATCGAGCCGGGCCTCGAGGCCGTGACGATAGAGCGTCTCGTCGAGCTTGTCGAAGATCGTCAGCTCGTTGTACCGGACCCGCTCGAAGCCGATATCGTAGGCGAACGTCAGCTGCTGGCTGGCGTAGTCGCGATACGGAAAGACGCTGTATTCGACCGCCGGCGCCATCTGGCCGCGGAACTTGTAGTTGTCGAACGTCGACGCCGCAGCCAGGCCGCGGACGCCCGCCGACCAGTGCGGGCCGAGGCTCTTGACGATGAAGAACTCGCCTTCGCGGTTGCGGCTCTTCGATTCGAGCTCGGTCGGCTCGCCTTCGTCCACCTCCTCGGGATCGAACTGGAAGTTCTCGATCTCCTGGTTGGCTTCGATGCCGAACGAGAGCTTCCACGCCTCGGTCACGCGATCGGCGCTGAAGTTGAGGTCCCAGCTGCGCTCGCTTTGCGATTCCTCTTCCTGATACGAACCCCTGCCGCTGACCTCGAACACCCAGAGGTTCCAAGGATCGGACCGCTGCTCGGCCGCGCCGGCCCCGCCGGTCTCCGGCGCCTCGACCTCGACGTTCAGCCCGGCGGGCAGACCCGACCTCGCCATGTAGTGCAGCAGGCCGACGACGACCGTCTGGAACACGGCGCGCCGCCGAGTCTCGTCCGCATCGGCCGGCAGCGTCACGACGCGGAGCTCGTAATCCTGTCCGTCGAACGAGCCGCGTCCGACGAATCGCAGCACGACTTGCCGTCCGCCGCCGCCCGTCTCCTGGCTGCTCGAAAGCAGATGGACGTCGGCGTCCTGCGGCTGGCGGACGAAATCGGCCCACTTGATCTCGTCGCGGACGTAATCGGGAAAGCAGTGGAAGCAGTCGAGATAGACGCGCAGGCGGCCGGCGGCCGCGGCCGTCTGGGCTGGCGGCGTCGGCGTCTGCGCCCCGGCTGGCGTGACCCCGGCGTCGATTACGAACGCGGTCAGAGCGATACGGAGCAGTCTGGACACCTGCGAAGGATATCGCGGTGGCGCTGACGTGTGTCCAACTCACGCAGCCTGGATGTAGTCGTCCTTGAGCCCGTCGACGACGGCCACGGCCGGCAAATCGGCGACCGCGGGCAGCCTCTCCGCGATTGACGCGAACGCCTCGACGCAGTCGGCGTCGAGCCCGGCGCCGGCGTCGCGGCGCATGATCGCGATGACCTTGTCGTCGGGCAGGCCGTCGCGATACGGACGCGACATCCGCAGCGCATCGCCGACGTCGGCGATGGCGAGGATGCGCTGCGGAAGCGACAGCGCGGTCCCGTCGAGCCTGCGGTGGTAGCCGCGGCCGTCGAGCCGTTCGTGATGAGCCGCGGCAAGATCGCTCAGCGGCGCCAGCGCCGGCACGCGATCGAGAATCCGCGCCGTGTGCAGCGGATGGGCCTTGACGACCGCGAGCTCGCGCGCGTCCAGCCGGCCGGGCTTGTCGAGGATCAGGTTCGAGACGCCGAGCTTGCCGAGATCGTGCAGGAGCGCCGCGCGGCGCAGCAGGCGGCACGTTCCGTCGGGGAGGCCCAGCACGCCAGCGACCCGGACGGCGATCTCGGCGACGCCGGTCGAGTGGCGGTACGTCCACGGCGACTTGGCGTCGATCACGTGCGCGAACGCCTCGGCCGTCCGGTCGAGATCCGCCTCGCCGACGGTCGTCAGCGCGTCGGGCACGTCGGTGCGACGAAGCTCTGTGAGCGCGTCGGCCGTCCTCAGCCGCCTCCAGAAGCGCTGGTCGTCGCGCAGGCCGATCAGCACCTCGACCAGCGCCGGATCGAACCAGCGTCCGCGCCGCATCGCCGCCATCTGGAACATTGCGTCCTGGCCGTAGGTGGTGAGGAAGACCTCGCAGGTCTGCGCCAGGTTGAGGACGCGCGCCAGCCGCGGAATCTCCTCGCCGGCGAGCCCCAACGGCTGACCCCGGCCGTTCCAGTGCTCGTCGAGCGCGCGGATGGCCGCGACGGTCGCATCGGAGAACCCGAGCAGCCGCGCGATGTCCGCGCCGCGATCGCAGCGCGTCTGCACCACGTCGCGCGCGCCGGCGGTCCCGTGGGCCAGCACCCCGAGGGTCTGCCACACCCGCTTGAGCCAGAAATGACCTGGCGCCGTGTGGCGGACGACAAAACGAAACGACTGGAGCATCCGCGGCCAGTCGACGACCTTGATCGCCGCCTTGAGCTCCTGGTCGCCGGCGCCGAACAGCGCCGAGAAGCGGGCCGCGTTGCTCGAGCAGCCCAGGTCCTTCATCAGCAGCGCGTGAAAGAGCGAAGACCGGCCGCCCGGATCGATGCCGGCCGCGTCGGCGAGGCGAAGTCCGATGAGACAGGAACGGACGCAGTGCCCCGGGTGCTGCCCCTCGGTGAGATCGAGCGCGTACGACAGTCCGGCGAGGACGTCCGAATACGCCGAGCCCCGAGCGTCGACGTGCACGCGAGTACTTCTCGGTCTGAAGAAAAGAGGTGAGGCGGGCCGGGGTGCACGAGGCTGCACGCCCTGGCGCGGCGAACCTGGGCGGCTAGAACGCCGAGGCGAGGATCATCAGCACGGCGGCCCCCGCGACCGAAAGCCCGAGCGACCGAACCGCCAGCTGCAGCATCAACGACGTGAATTCCCGATGTCCGTGCATTCCGCGCCTTCCTTGCTGAATCCATGAGCAAAGGAAATGCCAGGCTCGGCGCCGCCCGCGCGGCTGGGGTGCTCCCGGATCACGTTTCGGACGCGTGCAGAAAACACTCACGTCACCGGCCGCCGTTGTAGAAGTTTCCGCAACGTCCGCTCTTGACCACAGCCCGTGGGTCGTGCGACCGTTCGCCATCCACGTGCACCGCCGCGTCGCGCACCCGCGAAACTGCAGGTCGACGCTCAAAAGGGGGATCCGATGGACCCGAAAGACACGAGCACCGCAGCCGATTCGACGGGCGTCTCGCGACGCGACTTCGTCTCGACCGTCGCCGGCGCCAGCGCCGCATTCATGATCGTCCCGCGCCACGTCCTCGGCCGCGGTTTCCAGTCGCCGAGCGACACGCTGAACATCGCCGCGATTGGCCTCAACGGCATGGGCGCCAGCAACACCCAGGCCGTCATGAGCGAGAACATCGTCGCGCTCTGCGACTGCGACTTCGGCCTGCTCGACGCCCGGATCAAACGCTGGCAGGACGCGGTGAACCCACCGGAAGGCGCGAATACCGGTCGGCAGGGCGGCGCGGGTGGCGGCGGAGGCCGACAAGGCGGCGGAGGCCGCCAGGGCGGCGCGGGTGACCGCCCGGGACCGGCGCTGCCGGTTTACGAGAACTTCGGGACCTCGAAGGCCCAGCAAGAGGCGAACGCGAAGTGGACCCGGCGGTCCAACGACGAGCTGCTCAAGCCGTTCGTCGAGAACCAGCTGCCCAAGGTCCAGAAGTACCGCGACTACCGCGAGATGCTGGAGAAACAGCGCGACATCGACGCGGTGATCGTCGCGACGCCCGACCACATGCACGCCGTCATCGCCTCGGCGGCGATGGACCTGGGCAAGCACGTCTACGTGCAGAAGCCGATGTGCTGGTCGGTGCACGAAGCCCGGCACCTGGCGAAGAAGGCGGCCGAGAAGAAGGTCGTCACCCAGATGGGCAACCAGGGCCACTCGCAGGACGACGCGCGCCGGGGCCAGGAATACTTGATGTCGGGCGTCATCGGCGACGTCACTGAAGTGCACGTCTGGACCAACCGGCCGCTCGCCTTCTGGCCGCAGGGCATCCCGCGCCCGGCCCCGCTCACCCGCGAGGCGTCGCAGCTCGGCTGGGGGAACAACGCCGTCATGCAGCGGCTGGCCAACGCCATGACCGGCAGCTACCCGGTCTCGGACAAGCTGTCCTGGGACCTGTTCCTCGGCGTCGCGCCCGACGTCGAGTACCACCCGCTCTATCACCCGTTCAACTGGCGCGGCTGGGTCGACTGGGGTCAGGGCGCGCTCGGCGACATGGGCGCGCATCTGATCGATCACGCGGTCTGGGGCCTGAAGCTCGGCTTGCCGACGGTGATCGAGACCACGTCGACGCCGTTCAACAAGGTGTCGTATCCGAACGCGACGACGACCTACTACGAGTTCCCGGCACGCGAGAACATGCCGGCCGTGAAGCTCATCTGGTACGACGGCGGCCTGACGCCGCCGCGGCCGGCCGAGATGGGCGAGGAAAAGCTCAACGGCGAGGGCGGGGTGCTCTACATCGGCTCGAAGGGCAAGTTGATCCAGCAGACCTACGGCGCGCGGCCGCGGCTGCTCCCGGCCGACAAGCACAACTCGTTCGGCGCCCCGCCCGAGAAGCTCGCACGCGTGCCGCATGCGAGCCACGAGATGAACTGGGTCAACGCGATCAAGGGCAAGGACGAGATCTCGTGCCCGTTCTCGTATGCCGCGCACCTCACCGAAATCATGCTGCTCGGTGTCGCGGCGCTCCGCGCCGGCACCAAGCTGCACTACGACGGCGCCAACATGAAGGTCACCAACGACGACGCGGCGAACGAGTTCCTGACCAGGACGTATCGGGCCGGGTACTCACTGTGAGGAAGGGCTCGAGTCTCGGGTCGAACCCGTGACGCTGACGCGGCGTGAATGGAACGGGCTCGTCATCGCAGGTCTCGCTGCCAGCCCGTTCCATGGCCTCACAGAACAGAAACCGAACTCACGCATCGCCGGCGTGCGTCTCGGCGCGCAGACCTACAGCTTTCGCGGCATGTCGATCGACGACACCGTCGCGGCGATGGCCAGCGTCGGCCTGAGCTACTGCGAGCTCTGGCAGGGGCAGGTGGAGCCGCGACAGACGCGCGCCGAACTGCGCACCTGGCGTGAGACGGTGCCGCTCGACCTCTTTCGCGGCATCCGGCGGAAGTTCGACGCCGCCGGGGTGACGC
>DASTCC010000185.1:0-6059 GCA_035711465.1 Vicinamibacterales bacterium | reverse complement strand
CGTTACGAAACCTGCGTCGCTGCCACTACTGCAGCTTCGACAAGTGAGGCGCATCCGACCCGCACCTGATGCCCCCGAGCGCACCCGCTCCCGTGTGCGCCCGTCGTGCCCGGAGTCACCCTCGTACCGACTTCTTTACTTGAAGCCGGGTATTCCAAGCGCCTTGGCCGTCTCGAGATCCTCAGGCGTCAGCGGCCATCCCGCATAGAAGCCGTCGAGTCGATCGGGAATCGGATGCGACACCGGCTGCATGTCCGGAAGAGTCGCCACCATCATTGCGGGCTGCGACGCGGTCGCCGGATACAGCCGGCCGTGCTGGCTGGCTTCGGCGGGCTTCAGACCGGGCTTGTACGGTTGCCCCCAGAAGATCGCCACCGACAGGAACGGCCGGTCGACGAGTCCGGGCGCGAGATCGCGAATCGCCAACTTGCCGCCGGGCTGCGGCGACCATTTTCTGAAGCGAGAGTCCCAGATGAATTCGCTGCTGACGGTGTGATCGAGCTTGACGACCACAGCCTCTTGCAGCGAGTCGCCGTAGAACATCACCAGCGACGGGCTGACGACCGCAGCTGGGCGATCGTGTAGCGCCAGCAGAGCGACGAGGAGCGCCAACCACCGGACGCGAGTGCGACCCATGTGGGCCTCCGAGGGAAGTAGCCGAAGTGTAAACCGGTCCGCGCACCCGCCCGCACCCGACGCACCGACGAATCAGTAGACAGGCAAGTAGCCGGCAATCAGATCCCGAATCGTCGTGACCCGCGCCACCGCGAGCCGCTTGCCGTCGCGAGACCAGGTGACGCTCGTCACTTGGCGATTGGTGAAATGCGTGAGTTGCACGGCCGGGCCGCCGTCAATCGGCGCGAGCCACACGTTGCCGCGGCCCGGCCCGCCGACGTAGGCGAGCGCGCGGCCGTCCGGCGACCAGGCGTGCGGCGTATCGATCGCCAGCCACCGTGCGTCCGCGCACGCGGGCAGCGCGCAGATCAGCGTGCGGCCGCGGCTCACGAACGCGAGTGCGCGGCCGTCGGACGAGACGATCGGACGCGAGTCGATCGGATGCGTCGTGACCAGTGACGCCTCGACCGCCTCGGCCGCTTGTGACCACAGCGTGTGGGTCGCGCCGTCGACGAAGAGCAGCGTGCCGTTCGGGAGCGCCACCGGCCACGAGGTGAAGCCGTCGCGCACACGCCGCGCTGGCGTGCCGTCGAAGCCGATCCGGTAAAGTCCCTCTGCGCCGCGGCCGCCCGCGAAGACGATGCCCCCGTTTTCCGGCAGCAGCGCCGGATCGCGCCCGTCCGCCAGCCACCGGCCACCGCTTTCTCCCGGCGCCTTGGTCCAAATCGATGACTGTCCGACGACGGAGATGCGTTCGTACACCAGTCGCCCGTCGTCGCCGACTGCCACGGTCGACGGCCGCGCGTCGAGCCGGAGCTCCGGCGCGAGCCCGGCAGCATCCGGCGACTGCATCCACACCCCGGGCGGATGCGCCGGGTGAGCCAGCAGCTTCGCCTCGGCCTCGAATCCTGCCAGCAGCGCCGCGGGATACAAGCCGCACACCGCGAACACGAGTCCGGCCAGCGATCCGAGCAGCCGCTGCGCCGTGTGGCTCCGAAGCGCCGCGCGCAGCGGCCGCGGGCGCGCGCCGGCACGAATCGCGATCAGGGTGCGCGAAAGCTCGGCGGCCGAATCGAACCGTCCGTCCCGCGACTTGTCCAGCAGTCGATCGACCACCGCCGCGAGCGCCTCCGGCAGGTCGGGCCGGCGCGCGGTCACCGGCTCGTGGCGCTCGTTCAGGATCGCGCGCACCAGCTCGCGATGACTGCAGCCGCGAAACGGCAGCGCACCGGTCAGGAGCTCGTAGAGGATGACGCCAAGCGAATACAAATCGCTGCGGTGATCGACGACGCCGCCGATCGCCTGTTCCGGCGACATGTACTCGGTCGTGCCCGCGATGCTTCCCGGCGAGGTGATGCGGATGCCGGGATTGGCGTCCGGCCGGCATTCGGCGATGGTCCCGGCAAGACCGAAGTCCAGGACCTTCACGCAGCCGGTCCCGGTCACCATCACGTTCGCGCTCTTCAAATCGCGATGGATCAGCCCGTGACGCTGCGCTTCCTGCAGCGCGTCGGCGAGTTGAATGGCGATATCGAGCGCGACGCCGGCGCCGAGCGGTCCGTCGTCGATGAGGCCGGACAGCGTCCGCCCTTGAATGCGCTGCATGACGAGGAATGGCTGGCCGTTCGATCGGCCGACGTCGAAGATGCGGCAGATATTGGGGTGATCGATCCGCGAAAGCAGCAGGCCTTCGCGCAGCAGGCGGTAGGGCCAAGCCGTCTCGATGTGCAGGCCCTTACGAAGGACCTTGATGGCGACAGGACGGCCGGTCTCGACGTCCGTGGCGGCGAACACCACACCGGTACCGCCGTGACCGAGACAGCTCTCGATCGCGTACGGGCCGATGGCGTCGCCGGGGCGATACTCTGACGGGTTCGACTGGGGAGTCATCGAATGGCCGCTCGGACCGAGGACACAGGATGGCTGGGACGATGCTAGGAGGGAGCTGGAAGGGCTGTCAAGATACCCCGGGCGAGTAACGTGCGCGACGGACCTGTCCGCCGCGCACCAGACGACGCGAAGAGCGTGTCGCGGCCTAGAACCGGACGCCGACCTGCAGCGCGAAGGTCTTGCCCTTGAGGTCGCCGCCGTCGAAGTTGGTGAAGCTCTTGGCGATGTTCCGGAGGCCCCAGTTGCCGCGGCCTTCGACGATGAAGCGGCCGATCTCGAGCCCGACGCCTCCCATGATGCCGATGTCGATGCCTTCGAACTCGTCGACCACGGTCAGCCGATCCGATTCGCCGATCTTGATGTCGAACGCGGGACCGACGATCCCGTAGAGGTGCACCGAGTCACCGCCGCCGACGCGCAGCAGCACGGGGATCTGCACGTAGTAGAGCGAGATATCTTCGTCGGTGATCAAATCTCTCGCGCGCTTCTGGAGGAAGTTCAGCTCGCCCTGGATCGTGACCGGGCGCTTGGCGCCGAAGAACACGCCAGCTGTCCAGCCGGCGCGGCTGTCGTAGACGTCGTCGACGTCGTCGAAATCGAGCGACGAGTACAGGAACCCGCCCTTGATGCCGACGCCCGATTGCGCTTCGGCCCTGGACGGCAGTGCGAGGCCGGCCGTCAGCGCGACGGCCGCCACGAACACAACACTCACTCGACGAAACATGCGAACTCCTTTGCCGGGTTTGCCCGACCCGGTTTTGCCGGGTCCCAAACGCCGTGGGGAGTCGACGTAAATCCACCATAGCACAGGCGTTTTTTAGGGCTCTTGCCCTTGGCTCGGGAGAAATCTGGGCGGTGACGGGTCGGTGGCAGAATGGGATGTGCTGACGCCACACACATCGAGGCGCCGGTGATCGTCGACATCGGGCGGGGATTGGCCATCGACGACAGCGTCATCGACGAGCGCTTCGTCCGCGCCGCCGGACCTGGCGGTCAGAACGTCAACAAGGTGGCGACGGCGGTCGAGCTGCGTGTCGCCGTCGAACGACTGGGCTTGCCGTCCGAAGTCGCGGATCGTCTGCGCACGCTCGCCGGACAGAGACTCACCACCGGCGGCGAGCTGGTGATCCAGGCGCGCGAACATCGCACGCAGGCGCAGAACCGCGACGCCGCGCGAGAGCGGTTGTTCGACCTGATCCGCCGCGCGTCGATCCGCCCGCGCCGCCGCCGGGCAACGCGGCCCACGAAAGCGTCGCGGGAACAGCGCCTCAGCGACAAACGCCGCCGCTCGCAAGCCAAGCGTGGACGCTCGAAGCGCGTCGATGAATGAATCGGCCCTGACGTGACCTACCGAAACCGGCTGTCGCCCTTCCACCAGGCATCGTCGGCGGCCGTGGCCGGTCCCATCTTGCCTTTGGCCATCTCGATGAGCTGGCCGGCGTCGTAGAGGACGCCGCGCGTCATCACGCGGCGGACGTTGCGCGTGGCGCGGATGTCGTCGAGCGGGTTGCCGCGGACGACGAAGAGATCGGCGAGCTTGCCGGGCTCGATCGTGCCGAGCGTGTCGCCGAGGCGCATGGCTCGCGCCCCGTTGATGGTGGCTATCTTCAGCGCCGCGGCCGGTGGAATCCCGGCGAGCACCAACGCATGCAGCTCCCGGTGCGATCCGAAGCCCGAGAGGAACTCGCCCCAGCTCGGGTGATCGGTGCCGAGCGTGATCAGCCTGCCGCCGCCCTTCTCGTAGAAGCGCTTGATCTCCTTGAACTTCACGTCGTAGATCCGATGGAACTGCTCCAGCGGCTTCCGCGGCAGCCGCGACTGCGCGACCTCACGCGCGTGCGGCGTCAGGAAGCTCATCTCGTCCATCCACGTCGTGAACACCCGCGGGTCCTTCGGGTCGTACCAGTAGCCGTAGGCGGTCACCGTCGCGTCGTAATAGACGTTGCGTTTCAGATAGAGATCGACGATCGCGTCGACCTCCGGTCTCGTCACGTCGAGCGCCTCGAGCGACGAGTAGGCGCCGCGGTCGCCGGCGATCGCGTCGCCGCCCATGAAGTGCTCGATGCGATCGATGCCCATCAGGACCGCGTCGCGCGGGTTGACCGATCCGCGGTTGCCTGAGTCGAGGTGGCCGGTCACCGGCAACCCGTACCGGTGCGCCCGATCGATCAGCGCCTCGAGCTGCGGCGCCTGGATGCCCTTGGCCTTGAAGCCGCGAACACCGCGTGCGGCCCAGGTGTCGACCTCCTCGCGGACCCGCTCGGGTGGAAACTTCGCATGCGCCCAGCCGGGACGGGCGGTGCCGAAGTACGGGCCGGAGTTGAGAATCCGCGGACCGATCTGCTCGCCGCGCTCGATCCGGATCCGCGCCTGCATCATGCCGTCCGGATCGACCTCGCCCCCCGGGAAGGTCGAGGTCACGCCGTTGGCGAGGAACACGAGCGGATTCACCGTGTACTCGTCGACCCGGCCTTCGCCGAACAGATCGATGGCGTAGTGCGCGTGCAGATCGAACAGGCCGGGCAGCACCGTGTCGCCGGCTTCGAGCTGAACGACGGTGGCGGCGCTCGTATCGCGGCCCGTCAGGTTGGCGCCCACCTCGAGAAAGATGCCGCGCCGGACGACGATGCCGGTGTTTGGCGCGAGCGTGTCACGAACGCTGTCGAAGAGCTGGCCGCCGGTGATGACGATGTCGCCCGCTTGCAGCGTGGGAACGTGCTGCGCGGCTGGTGCGGCCACGATGGCCGCGAGGATCGCGAGGGCACAGCAGATCGCACGCGTCATCACGCCGGAGGATAGCAGAAAGTGCGCCGCCGGCCCGGGCGCCGATCGCAATTCCTGCGATCGTGTCCGCGCCGTCCGTACGAGTGGGCCCGGTTGCCGCTGAGCGCGGTTCTTGCACTGTCGGGCACCGTGCCCTGGTTGGGTCCCGCGCTGGCGGCAATCGTGATCGCCGGCCTCGCCGCCGGTCTGGTGTCGCCGGTGCGCGCGACCGACGCGCTCGCAGCGTCCCTCGCGCTCACGTCACTCGCCCTCGTCGCTTCGCGGCCGCACGTCGTGCGTACGGTCGCGCTCGTGGCCGTCGGCGCGGTCATGGTCGCGTACGGCGCCCGGGCGCGCGATCGCGCGCTCGTGTCGCCACTTGACGAGTGGTTCGCCGCACGTGCGCCCGGCGCCCGAATGGACGAGCCTGTCGCCATGCGCGCGCGGCTCCTCGATGACGCTCAGAACACGGAGTTCGGCGTCCGTCTGCGCGCCGCCGTCCTCGCCGTGCTCGAGGACGGCGAGTGGCGGCCGACCCGTGGCACGGCGCAGATCCATGTCGCGGGACAGGCGGCGGCCGAGGGTCGCGAGGAGTGGACGGCCGGGCGCCTCGTCGAAGCGCCCGTTCTGCTCCGCGCGCCACCCGTGCTGCTCAACCCGGGCGGTGCCAGCGAGCGCTGGCAGCGGCTGCAGCGGCCTTTCGATCTCGCCGGCACCGTGAAGAGCGCCGCGCTCGTCGCGGTCGAGCGCGGCGCCTGGTGGCAGGAAGGCGGCGCGGCGGCGCGGCGATA
>DASTCC010000184.1:0-9116 GCA_035711465.1 Vicinamibacterales bacterium | reverse complement strand
CGCACCGGTCCGCCATCATCAATCTCGACCACGTGCGCGAGATTCGATCGCTGCCCTCGGGCGATCAGGAGGCGACCATGGCCAGCGGCACGATCGTGCGGCTGAGCCGGAGCTTCCGCGACGACGTCGCCGCCGCGATCGCCCGCCGCTCCTCGGCGGCGTCCAGCCACTGACAGCACCGGCATCGCGGTTCGCTGCATCGGCGAATCCAGCAGCCCTCAGCCGATCGTCTCAGGGTGACACGTGCGGTCCCGCGCGGACCGGCGGTGTCGCAGGAGGCGTTGGTGAACGTAAAAGCGATCGGCGCGGCGCTCGTCGCCGCGGGTCTGACGATGACGGCCGCCGCGCAGGGCGGCAGCGGCGCAGCTCCGCAGCCGCTGCTCGAGCGGGCGATCGAGGCGATGGGCGGCCGGGAGCGGCTGGCGTCGCTCAAGACGTTGAAGATCGACGCCATCGGCCACAACTTCGCGCTCGAACAATCCGAGCGCCCCGAAGGCCCGTGGCTGGCGACCTACACGCAGCGGGTCGAGGAGCGCGACGTCTCCGGACGCCGCCGCTGGGTACAGATGCAGTCGCGCAACTGGAACTTCGCCGGCTGGAGCCCGGCGTCCGCCATGGTCGTCGCCAAGGGCGTCGCGGCGCGTCAGTTCGGCGAGCGCTGGCTGCCTGGCGCGGCGCAGGATCTCGACGATGCCGCCGAAGCGTTCGAGCTGGGCCCTGAGCGCCTGCTGCTCACGGCGCACGCGGCCGCGGATCTCAGACGCGGCGCCTCGACCACACTGCAAGGGGTCCCGCACGACGCGGTCACCTTCTCCTGGCGCGGACGCCGGGTGACGCTCCATCTCAACGCGTGGACGCATCTGCCGACACTCCTCGAGATCGTCCGACCCGACCGCCTGCAGATCTGGGGCGACGTGACGACGAAGCGCTGGTACTCGTACTGGACGCTCGAGCGCGGCGGCCTCATGTATCCGAGACAGATCACGACCGAATGGAACGGCCTGCCATCTGGCGACGAGACGGTGATGAAGATCGAGATCGACGCCGCGCTCGACGAGGCGCGCTTCGCAATTCCCGCCGACGTCACCGCCGCCTTCGAGAAGGCGAAGGACGTGCCGTCCGGTCTTCCAGCGATGCACGTCGATCCGAAGCGAGCGATCGACGTCGCCGACGGCGTGCTTCAGCTCGCCGGCAGCTGGAACGTGCTCGTCGTCCGCCAACCGGACGGACTCGTCGTCATCGAGTGTCCGATCTCGAGCCGCTACTCGACTGAAGTGCTCGACGAACTGAAGAAGCGGTATCCCGACGTGCCGGTCAAGGCGGTGGTGACGACGTCCGATGCCTGGCCGCATATCGCCGGCGCGCGCGAGTACGTCGCCCGGCGCGTGCCGATCCATGCGCTCGATCTCAACGTGCCGATCCTCGATCGGCTCGTGCGTGCGCCGCGCTCCACCGATCGCGACCTGCAGGCGAGCACGCCGCAATCGCCGGCCTGGCGGCGCATCGGCGATCGCGCGACGATCGGTACCGGCGACACGCGGCTCGAGCTCCTGCCGATCCGCGGCGAGCTCGGCGAGCGGATGGCGGCGGTGTGGATGCCCGGCCGGCGCCTGCTCTACGCGAGCGACATGCTGCAGCGCAACCGCGACGGCAGCTTCTTCATGCCGTCGATGCTCGCCGAGATCGAGGCGCTGGTCCGGCGCGAGAAACTCGACCCGGAACGCGCGGTCGCCATGCATCTGGCTCCGACGCCGTGGCCGGAGATCACGGCCGCGCTGGAGAAGGCGAGGATGAAGTAGCCGGCCCGGCGCATACGACTGGCGCAGGTAAGCGACTCCGTCTCCCCCCTCGTATTGGACATATTCCGATCAGTCCGGGGAGAATCTCGATCATGCGCAGGCCACTGTTCGCATTCGCTGTCGTCTCGATCCTGGCTTCGGCCCCCCTTCTGGCCAATAACTGGCCGCACTGGCGCGGCCCCACGCACAACGGCCTGAGCGCCGAGACCGGGCTGCCGGTCAAATGGGGCGCGGAGTGCATCAAGCGCGACGCGCCCGCGAGCGCTCCTGCCGAGGCCGCAATCGAATCGCCCGACGGCGCGCAGCAGGGGCGGGGACGCGGCCGCGGCGGCCAGAACCCGGATCCGCCGGCGCCGCCGCCGTGCGCGGAGTACAAGACCGACGGCGTGGCGTGGAACCTGCCGCTGCCGGCCTACAGCGGATCGACGCCGATCATCTGGAACGACACGATCTTCCTGAGCATGGCCACGGCCAACGGCTCCGGCGATCTGGAGCTCTGGGCCGTCGACCGGAACAAGAAGGACGTGATGTGGAAGCGTCCGATTGCGGGCGGCAATCACATCGAGCGCAAGCAGAACATGTCGTCGCCATCGCCGGTGACCGACGGCACGCGCGTGTGGGTCATGACCGGCGTCGGCATGCTGAAGGCGTTCGACTTCAAGGGCACCGAGCTCTGGTCGCGCGACGTCCAGTCGGAGTACGGCCGTTTCGGCCTCAACTGGGGCTACGCGTCGTCGCCGCTCCTGCACGGCGAGGCGCTCTACATCCAGGTGCTCCACGGCATGAAGACCGACGATCCGTCGTACGTCTTCAAGGTCGACAAGATGAGCGGCAAGACGCTGTGGAAGGTCGAGCGTCCGACGGCGGCGCAGCGCGAGTCGCCCGATTCGTACACCACGCCGCTCTGGCTCGAGTCCGGCGGCAAGTCCGAAGTCGTCGTCAGCGGCGGCGACGCCGTCACCGGTCACGATCCCGCCACCGGCAAGGAACTCTGGCGTGTCGACGGTCTCAACCCGCAGAACCGCGGCGACTATCGCATCGTCGCGTCGCCGACCGTCATGGGCGGCCTGATCGTCTCGCCGAGCCGCAACAACCCGCTTACCGCGATCAAGCCTGGCGGCTCGGGCCTGATCAACGACACGCACATCGCCTGGCAGTTCGCCAGCGGTCCGGACGTGCCGACCCCGGTGAGCGACGGCAAGTACATCTACGTCGTCGTCGACACCGGCGTCGTCTACTGCCTCGAAGTGGCCACCGGCAAAGTCGTCTACGGGCCCGAGCGCCTGCCCAGCGATTTCTACAGCGCGTCGCCGGTGCTCGCCGACGGCAAGATCTACGTCACCGGCGAGTCGAACGGCATCACGACCGTCTTCCGTGCCGGACCGAAGTTCGAGGTGCTGTCGTCGAACTCGCTCGGCGACTCGTGCACGCCGTACTGCCTGAGCACGGTTGCGGTTTCACAGGGGCAGCTCTTCGTCCGGCTATCAGAGAATTTGTGGGTGATTGGGGATAGGAAGACGAAGTGACGGCTCGCGACTCGGGGCTCGGGGCCTGTCCCGTTCGGCGAAAGCCGGGACTAGCCCCCTGACACCTTCAAGCTGGCGGCCTCAGGCCGCAGGCTTGAAGTAAAGCACCAGCGCCGCCCCAATCGCGACCAGCGCCATCCCGAGCCACAGCATCGGATTCGGTGTGACTTTCGGCGGATGCAGCAGCATCGTCGTGATCACGTTGACGACCGGCGCGAGGCCGAAGACGATCGGCATCACGTACATCGGCACGCCGCCGGCGCGGAACGCGAAGATGACGAAGAGCGCGCCGCACGCGCCCATCACGCCGCCGACGGTCGCGGCGGCGAACCCGCCCGAATTCCAGCCACGCCCGAGCTCCCCCTGCGACAGCAGGACGAGGCTCGGGACGATGACGCCGACGAGGAAGTAGGCGAAGCCGACGCACAGCAGCGCGCGGAATGGACTGCCGAGCCGCACCTGCCCTTCATGCATCGCCGGCCCGTAGGTGCCCCACGCCAGCGCCGCGCCTGCTGCGAAAACGATCCATGGCATCGGCAGAGCGTACAGCAGCGCCTTCAGTAAAGAAACCGGACGCCGATCTGAAACCGCCGCGGCGCGCCCGCGGAGAGAATCTGCCCGAACGTCGGCGAGCCGAGGAAGTTGTCGGGCAAGCCGAGGTTCGTCCAGTTGAACAGATTGAAGAACTCGAGCCGGATCTGAAGCGTCCCGGGTGCGAGCGCGACGTTGCGTGAGAAGGCGAGGTTGAGGTTCTTGTAGCCCGGGCCTTCGAGGGAGTTGCGGCCGACGTCGCCGAAGGTGCCGAAGGGCGGGAACACGAACGCGGCCGTGTCGAACCACTGCCGTTCGGACTGATCGACGGCCGTCGGATCGCCGACCTGGTTCGGGCGATCGTTCGATCCGAAGCCGAGGTTGGCGCGGCCGGTGTTGCTGTTGTCGATGTCCGGGTGAATCGCGACGGTGAACGGCGCCCCCGACTGCAGCGTCAGGATGCCGTGGACGTCCCAGTTGCCGAGGATCGTGGCGACCACGCCGTCGCGATCCCAGCGGCGATTGGCGCCGAAGGGAATCTCGTAGAGGCCGGTCAGCGTGAAGCGGTGGCGGACGTCGAAGTTCGATCGCGACCATTCGGCGTCAGGGTTGTTGCTGTCCTGCGGAAAATTCGCGTCGCCGGCGCTCGGGAAGAACCCGGAGGCATCGTCCATCGAGTTGCCGAGCGTGTAGGCACCCGAGAACGCCACGGCCCGATACAGGCGCTGATCCATGCGTACCTGCAGCGCGTCGTAGCTCGATCGGCCGCGCGATTCGAGAAACGTGATGTCCGCGAACGCCGGGTTCGGCCGCGGGTTCGGGATGTCCGGGCTCGGCTCGGGCTGGTTGAGGTCGCGCGCGGTCAGCAGATTGCGCCCGCGCGAGGCCACCCATGCCACCTCGATCGTCCGGTAGTCGTCGAGCTGGTGCTGCACGTTGACGTTCCACTGGTGCAGGTACGCCGTCCGCAGGTCTCGCTGCACCGCGGTGGCCGATTCGGGCAGCGGGATCGGGAAGTTCGCGGGGAACGGATCGTCGAGCGTCAGGAAGTAGTTCGCCTGCGGCACCGAGAAGTAGGTGTTCAGGTCGTAGTACGGCGTGTTGAAGTACAGGAACTCGTTCGGCGCCAGCGCCGACTGGTCGTAGGCGATGCCGTAGCCGGTCCGTACGACGGTGTCGGGGCGGACGCTCCAGGCGGCGCCGAGGCGCGGCGCGAAGTTGTTCCTGTCGGCGTCGTAGCCGGCGCGCGGCATGCCCCCGGTGCCGACCGGCACGATCGTCCCGGTCTCGGGATCGTAAAGCGTCACGCGATCATCGGCATCGACCGGCGGCGCGTTGTACTCGTAGCGCAGGCCGGCGTTGAACGCCACCGTCGGCGAGAACTGATACGAGTCCTGCAGGAACATCGCGAAGCTGTGCGTGCGCAGCCGCTGGGGATTGTCGACGGCGGCGCCGACCGTCACCGTCGGCAGCCCGATCAGCAGATCGGCGAGCGCGTTGTGCGTGAAAGCGACGTTGGTGAACTGCAGCAGCCCGCGCGATTGCACGTCGCGGAACGCGTCCTGGCCGACGCCGCGAAATTCGACGCCGGCCTTGAGGACGTGGCGGTCCTGCGTCCATGACAGCGTGTCGGAGAGCTGCCAGAGGTTCGCGGTGCTGTCCTGCGGGTTGTTGTATTCGTCGCCGAGCGACGAGTAGCTGGCGACGGTGATGAACGACAGGCCCCAGTCGCGTTCGTTCGGCGACAGGTTCGGCAGCCCGACCTGCGAGTTCAGGTCGTCGTCGCGTCCTTCGTGCAGCACCGACTGGGCGATGCGCGAGTACGAAAAGCGCGCCTCGTTGACGTAGCGCGTGCCCAGCGTCCGGGTATCCGAGACGACGAAGTTCTGCGCGTTGCGCGGCACGTCGTTGCCGAACCCGGGCACGGCGGCGAACTGCAAGCCGGCGAACGGCTCGAACAGCCGCCGGTCCGAGAAGCTGTAGCGCGACATGATCCGGTAGTTCTGGCCGACGTAGTCGACGCGGACGTCGAACTGATCGACGTTGTCGATCTGACTCGGCGACGACACGAAGTTGCCGGTCGGCCCTTCGCGGTTGGGGCGCGGGTAGAGCCCGGCGATCGCCAGTCCGATCTGATTCAGCATCCCGGTCGGGATCTGATCGTTCGGAAACGGCTGGCCGGTCTGCGGGTTCAGCGGCTTCGGAAACGCGCTCGCCGAGAAGTCGCCGACGCGTTCGGCGAGCGTCGGCACCGTGGTGACGCGAGTGATGCCTTCGTCGAGCCGCATGCCTTCGTAGTCGGCGAAGAAGAACAGCCGATCGGGCTTGATCGCGCCGCCGATCGATCCGCCGTACTGATGGCGCACGTAATCGGGCGCGTCTTCGTTCTCCGGGGCGAAGAAGTTGCGCGCGCCAAACAGGCCGGTGCGCAGGAACTCGTAAGCGGTCGCGCGCAGCCGGTTCGTGCCCGACTGCGTCACGATGCTGATCTGCGCCGCGGCGTTCTTGCCGTACGACGCGTCCGGCGTGCTGGTGACGACCGCGAACTCGCGGATGCCGTCGACCGGCGGCCGCACGCCGACGGTGTTGAGCTTCGGATCGAAGTTGTAGGCGCCGTCGAGCACGTACGCGTTCGCGTCCTCGCGGCCGCCGTTGACGTTGAACGTGAAGTCGCCGCGCACCGAGCCGGCGGATCCCTGCGCCGGCGGCGCCGAGCCCGCGGTGAGCAGCGCCAGATCGAGGAAGTTGCGGCCGTCGAGCGGCAGATTCGCGATCGTCGCCGGATCGAACCGCGTCACGAGCGCCGTGCCGACGCGCTCGAGCCCCGCGTTCGCGGCCGTCACCGTGACCGTCTCGGCGACCGGACCGGTCTCTAACGGCACGTCGATCAACAGCTCCTGACCGACGCGCACGGTGAACGATTGCACGGCGCGGCGAAAGCCCGCCTGCGAGACGTCCAGCCGGTACGTCGCCGGATCGAGCGACGCGACGCGATACCGTCCGTCCGTGTCGCTCTGCGTCTCGGTTCTGAAACCGGTCGCGTCGTTGATGACCGCCACCGTCGCGCCGGCGATGACGGCGCCAGTCGCGTCGATGACGCGCCCCTGCACGGTCCCCCGGGCCGACTGCGCGTGCGCGGCGCCGGTCCCGAGCGCCGCGACGATTGTCAGGATCGCCCACTGCCGAACCATCCCATCCCTCCCGAAGGCTTCGATTGCTCGATTACAGGTTTCCCGGATTGCCCGACGGCCTCTCCCCCGATTACCCGATTGCCGAATACCCGATTTCCCGATTACTGATAGGTTGGAGATGCCTGTGCTGCCTGCCGCCCGTACATGATGGGAGCGTCCGCTTTCGGTCATATGCCGTAAGTCGTTCTGGCGATGGGCGAAACGGATGGGAAACCGCCGCAGTATAAAGCCTTGAGCGGGCCTGCGCCGAGACGTTTGGAATCGATGACAGAGAATCGTGTGGCCGGCCTCGCTGAACCGGAGGTCGGCAGCTACTTCGTCGCCAACTATCCGCCATTTTCGGTCTGGAGCCGCGATGCCGTGGGACGAGACGCCGTGCCCGCGCTGGCCTCGCCGCCTTCCACCGCGCCACTCGGCCTGTACCTCCACATCCCGTTCTGCCGAAAGCGCTGCCACTTCTGCTATTTCCGGGTCTACACCGACAAGAACGCCCGGCAGGTCGAGGAGTATCTCGATCTCGTCGCCCGCGAATGGGATCTGCTGCGGCGCACGCGCGCGATCGCGGATCGGCCGATCGACTTCGTCTACTTCGGCGGCGGCACGCCGTCGTTCCTGTCGACGACGCAGCTGCGATCGCTCGTCGAGCGGTTGACCGCGGCGACCACCTGGGCGCGCGCCGAGGAGATCACGTTCGAGTGCGAACCGGGCACGCTCACCGAGGCGAAGCTGCAGGTGATTCGCGATCTCGGCGTCACCCGTCTCAGCCTCGGCGTCGAGAACTTCGACGACGGCATTCTCGAGGTGAACGGACGCGCGCATCGGTCGCCCGAGATCGGGCGCGCCTACGAGTTCGCGCGCCAGCTCGGCTTCCCGCAGATCAACATCGATCTCATCGCCGGCATGCTCGGCGAGACCGACGCCAACTGGCGCACCTGCATCGCGCGCACGCTCGAGCTCGAGCCCGACTCGGTGACCATCTATCAGCTCGAGCTGCCGTTCAACACCACGATCAGCGGCGACCTGTTGAAGGGCGAAGGACAGTTTCGAGGGCAGCAGATCGCCAGCTGGGACACCCGCCGGCGCTGGATGGACGAGGCGTTCGCGGCGCTCGAGCGCGCCGGCTACACGGTCGGATCAGCCTACACCGCAGTCAAGGATCCGGCGACGACGACGTTCATCTATCGGGATCAGCTGTGGCAGGGCGCGGATCTGGCCGCGATCGGCGTCGCGTCCTTCGGCCACGTCAACGGCGTCCACATGCAGAACGTCGACACCTGGGAGGCGTACGCCGCCGCGATCGAGCGCGGCGAGTTGCCGCTCGGCCGCGCCTACCGACCGAGCGACGACGAACGGCTGATTCGCGAGACGATCCTGCAGCTCAAGCGCGGCGCGATTCGGCCGAGCTACTTCGAGGCGAAGTTCGGCGTCGACGTCCGCGAGCGCTTTGCCGGCGTCTGGCGATCCCTGCAGGACGACGGCTATCTGGCGCCGGGCGCTCCGGATCGCATCGCCCTCACGCGCGCCGGTCTGCTGCGCGTCGACATGCTGCTGCATCGGTTCTTTCTGCCGCAGCATCGCAACGTCAGATATACGTAAGACGTCGGCGCCAGGGAATCGACCATGGTGGAATCTCCAGCGACAGCAGGGCGGACCGGGGGTCGGTCCGCCCGCCCCGACGGGGAGTACGAATGAATGACTACGACGCGATAGTGATTGGCGGGGGCCCGTCGGGCTCGACGGCTGCCGCCCTCCTGGCCGAGCACGGCCACCGAGTGCTGCTGCTCGAGCGCGAGCCGTTTCCCCGCTACCACATCGGTGAGTCGCTGATTCCCTACACCTGGTTCACGCTCAATCGCCTCGGCGTCGTCGACTGGCTGCGCAAGTCGGCGTGTCCGAAGAAATACAGCGTGCAGTTCGTGTCGATCACCGGCAAGGTCTCGCAGCCGTTCTACTTCTTCCAGACGATTCGACACGAGTGCTCGCAGACGTGGCAGGTCTGGCGCGGCGAGTTCGATCGGATGCTGCTCGACAACGCGCGCAGCAAGGGCGCTGACGTCCGGCAGCACGTC
>DASTCC010000183.1:0-24620 GCA_035711465.1 Vicinamibacterales bacterium | reverse complement strand
TCGAGATCCTGCATCGCGGCACGATGAGAACGATCGTCGATCCGGCGGCGCGCGAGACGGCCGAGGACGACTATCGGCGCGAGCGCGAGCGGCTCAATGCCGAGCGTGACGCGAAGATCGAGGCCGTCCGGCGCGGCGAGTGACGGCGGCGGCTACCGGAGCCGCCGCAGCTCCACTTCCGACAGGATGAACCCGAAGCCCGGCCACCCGCCCGACTGCTGAACCGACCGCTCGAACGACTCGCGCGCCTTCACCGTGTCGCCACGAACGAGGTGCCAGTTGCCCAGACCGTACGCGAGCGTCGCGATCTGAACGTCGTCGGTGTCCGCAGCCGTGATTACGGCCTCCGGGCCGATCTCGCCGCGGTAGAGCTGCAGCCGCCGCGTGTACGCGTTGACGACGGGCTTGGTGTGGGTGTCGGGCCGGCTGTCGAGCATCGCCTTCGCTTCCGCGGCTCGACCGGCGCGGCTCAGCGACATCCATAGCCAGTCGGTCGACCCCGCGAGCTCGCCAGCATCGGGCGCGATCGGCTGCGCACGGGCGAACGACGCGGCTGCGGAGGAGAAGTCGCCGCGCGCGAACTGGACGATGCCGAGGTGATACCAGATCCCGTAGATGCTCGAATCGATCGTGCTGCCGCGCGTGAGATCGGCGAGCGCGCGATCGAACTCGCGGACCGACAGATAGCGATGCCCGCGCCATCGCAGCAGCAGCGCGTTGTTCGGCTCGATCGCGAGCCCGCGCGTGAACGTCGCGATCGCTTCGCGAAACTGCCGCGCGCTCGACTGCGCGACGCCGAGATCGATGATGCGAGCGACGTTGCGCGGGTCTGCCGCGAGCGCCGTCTGCGCTTTTGTGATCGCTTCGGTATCGGGAAGCGATCGGTACTCGACGCCGGCGGGCGAGCGGTACTGGACCGACGTCGCAGCGGTCTGGCCGGCGCCGGGCGCGGCGCCCAGCGCCATCAGGCCGACGAGCACGCACGCGAGGGAAGCGCGCTTCATGAGTGTCCTGCCTTTGAACCCGGCCGGATTATGGCATGCTGGCCTCGCTCGCACGCGGTGCCATAATCGCCGCGACGGGTTTCGCGCGGGAGGCTGCGATGACCTTGAGTCGACGAGAGCTCGGAAAGATCGCCCTGGCCGGCGTGCCGGGCGTCGCGATCGCGAACAGTCCGCTCGTCCGCGCCCTCGCGGCGCAAGCCAGGCCCGACTCCAGGTTCGGCGGCGTTCAGATCGGCGTCATCACCTACAGCTATCGATCGATGCCCGACCAGTCCGCGCCGGCGACGCTGCAGTACGTCCTCGACTCCGGCATCAACGCCATCGAGCTCATGGACGGTCCCGTCGAGAACTTTCTCGGACGGCCGTCGTCCGGACGCGGTGGCGGCAGAGGCGGCGGCGGGCGCGGCCGTACCGGCGGCGACGCGCCGGCGGCGCCGCGACCGCCGACGCCTTACGAGCAGCTGATGAGCGGGACGATGCCGACCTGCGCGCCGCCGGAAGGCCCCGGCCGGACTGGTGGCGGCGGGGGCGGCGGTGGGCGAGGGCAGGCGTCGCCCGAACAGATCGCCGCGCAACAGAGGGCCGCCGAGGAACTGCGCAACTGGCGGATGTCCGTCTCGCTCGATCGCGTCCGCGATCTGCGAAAGCTCTTCAACGACGCCGGCGTGACCATCTACGCCTACAAGCCGGACGGCCTGCAGAAGACCATGCAGACCACCGACGCCGAGTTCGACTACGTGTTCGCGATCGCCGCGGCGCTCGGCGCATCGCACCTGACGATGGAGCTACCCGGCGGCGAGAGCGCGTCGCCGCTGATGAGGCGCCTCGTCCAGTTCGCGGCGAAGCACAAAGTCGCGGTCGCGTACCACACGCACGCGCAGGGCAGCATGACGGCGTTCGACGACGCGCTGGCGCTGTCGGAGTGGAACCGGATCAACGTCGATCTCGGCCACTACGTCGCCGCCGGCAACGTCGGCGGCACGCCGCTGCAGTTTCTGGAGCGCCATCACGCGCGGATCTCGAGCTTTCATCTGAAGGACCGCACGCTGCCGCAGCACTGCTCGCTGACGGTGCCGTTCGGCCGCGGCGACGGCCAGATCGCCGAGATCCTGCAGCTCATGCGCAAGCGTGGCTGGGCGTTCCCGGCGTCGATCGAGCTCGAGTATCCGGTGCCGGCCGATTCCGATGCAGTGCGCGAAGTGAAGAAGTGCGTCGAGTTCGCTCGCCAGGCGCTGGCCTGATCCGGACAAGAAGGATCCGCGAGATCTATGCCGTCAGCAGCAACCCATAGATCTCGCCGCGGCGGTATACCGATCGGTGACGGCCAAGCGTCGTCGCGCGGCTGAACCCAATCGAGCGGAACAATGCGACGGCCGACGTGCGATCGATCGGATACGGCACCCAGGCATTGCCGCGTGTCATGTCGTACTCGACGAGCAGGATGCGCCGCTGTCGCAGCGCCCTGACGACGTTTCTCAGGAACGCCGCCTGCTCCTGAACGTAGTGCAGCGAGTTCGCCATCAGCACGCCATCGAGGTTGGCGAACGGCCACGGGAAGACGGTGAAGTCGCCGGGGTGCGTGACGATCGCGACGTCGTGGTGCCGCGGCGGCACCCGTGACAGCGCCCGCGCGTCGTGGTCCATCGCATGCACGGTGCTGCCCGCCGGCAGCAGCGAGGCGAGGCCAGCCGTGAACGTGCCGTCCCCACAACCCAGATCGGCCCACACCTGCGGACCGCCATTGGCGATCGACGGATGAGCGATGAGCGCCCGCGCCTCATCGGGAGACATCGTTCGACTGTACCCGACGGGTCGCCCGAGGCCGGGATCATCGTGGCCGGCGATGGGTTAGCATTTTCGGCAGGAGAAGACATGCGCATGAGTGTCAAGACGAAATTGGTCGTGATGGTGGCGATGGCGGCGAGCGCCGTCGTCGCCGCTCAGGTCGCGGAAGTCAACCTGCCGCCGAGCCCGCGCGGCAGCGCCGCCGTCCAAGTGAGTGGAAGCTGGGCGGGGACGGGCGCCGATCGCAAGTACAGCGGCGGCCTCTGGATCACCGTCGACTACGGCCGTCCGGTCCTGCGCGGCCGCGAGAACATCTTCGGCGCGGGCGCCGACTACGGCCAGACGGTGACCGCCGGCGGCGCGCTCTGGCGCGCCGGCGCCAACGAGACCACACGGCTCCTGACGCAGGCGCCGCTCGTCATCGCCGGCAAGACGATTCCGCCCGGCGAGTACAACGTGCTCGTCGACCTCAAGGAGCAGGCGTGGACGTTCGTGCTGACCAACCAGCCTATCCAGCCGCAGTTCGATGCCAACGACAAGGTCCGGCTGCTCGGCTCGACGAACTACGATCCGAAGTTCGACCTCGTCCGCGCGCCGATGCGTCTGACGACGTCGCCGATGGTGATCGAGCAGTTCACGATCGGCTTTGCCGACGTGAAGGCGGACCGCGGCACCCTCTACATGTCGTGGGACCGGACGATCGCGAGCATCGACTTCACGGTCGGGAAGTAGCGTCAGCGCGTGAGTGTCACGACCGTCTCGAGGTGCGCCGTGTGCGGGAACATGTCGACGGCCTGCACGCGCTCGATGGCGTAGCCCGATCGCCGGATCGACCGCAGGTCCTCCGCGAGGACCTCGGGGTTGCACGAGACGTAGACGGCGCGCGGCGGCTGGATCCGCTCGAACACGGCAGCGACGACGCCCGGGGCGCAGCCGTCACGCGGCGGGTCGAGGACGACCGCGTCCCAGCGCGTGCCGCTCAGCCGGCTGATGACGTCTTCGACACGGCCGGCCACTGGGGTCACGCGGCCGTGCTCGATGCGGTTGAGCTTCACGTTTGCCTCGAGGTCCGCGATGGCGGTGCGGCTTTCCTCGACGGCCGTCACCGTCGCCCCGCGACGGGCGAGCGGCAGCGCGAACAGGCCGCTGCCGCAGTAGAGATCGAGCACCCGGCCGGTCTCCGGGACGCCCTCGAGGACGAGCTGCACGAGCGTGCGGGCGGCGCCGACGTTGGTCTGGAAGAACGCGTCGGGCGAGACCAGAAAGCTGACGTGCGAGCCGCCGGTGGCGACGGCCCCCCGTTCGCGCACGTGACCGCGGCCGGCGATCTTGATCGTGTTCTCGCCGACCATGTACGGGCCGGGCCGCGTGTTGACGTTGATGGAGAAGCCGTCCGGCGCCTCGGCCGACGCCAGCAGCCCGCGAACGGGCGTTCGCAGCGCCTTGTCGTTCCGCGACACCACCAGCATCGCCACCGCCTCGCTGTCGTCCTCCGTCGTACGAACCACGAGATGGCGCAGGACGCCGCCCGGCGTGTCGGCGGCCGAGACGTTCGCGCGCACGAGCCGATCGCACAGGGCAAAGGCGATGCGATTCGCCCGCGCGCTGTGAACCGGGCACTCGTCGACCGGCACGATGCGGTGCGATCCGGCCGCGTAATGGCCCATCAGCAGGCCCCGTCCGCGCGGCGGCGACGCGAACGCGAACGCGGCCTTCTGACGAAACGCAGTTTGGCGAGGCGAGGGCGCGAGCGGCGGGACGTCGATGCCGAGCAGATCCTGCAGGCGCGCGCGCTTTCTCGCGAGCTGGTCATCGTACGGGGCGATGAGCGAGCAGCCGCCGCAGACGCCGATGTGCTTGCAGGCCAGTGTCATCTCCGCGGCTCGACCCGGGCCCCAACGATACCGCGGTACAGCGAACGCTACTTCAAACCGGAGATCTGACACACCGTGCCGAGCGCGCGTGTGTAGTTGTAGGCGACGATCCGGCCGTCGGGACTCATCACCACCCACCCGAAGCCGGCGATGCCGGCAGGATCCGCCCTAACATGTTGTTCGAGACATGCCCAGGCCGCTTCGAGAACCCGTTCGTGACGCGCCCGGCCCGAAGCTGAAGAACTACATCACGCCGGCGGGGCTGCAGCGGCTGAAGGACGAGCATCGCTTCCTGATGAATCGCGAGCGGCCGGCAGTGACGCAGGTCGTGGCGTGGGCCGCCGGCAACGGCGACCGCAGCGAGAATGCCGACTACCTGTATGGCAAGCGCCGCCTGCGCCAGATCGACTCGCGCATCCGCTTCCTGACCAGGCGCATCGACGCGGCGGAGGTCGTCGATCCGGCGGCGCCACGTCCGGGGTCGGCCGCGACGCGCGTGTTCTTCGGGGCGACCGTGACCTATAAGGACGGCGCGGGCCAGGAACAGGTCGTTTGCATCGTCGGTATCGACGAGGTCGATTTGAACCGCCGCTACATCAGCTGGATGTCGCCGCTGGCACGCGCGCTGATGAAATCGAGCCCCGGCGATCGCGTCGTCCTGCGCGCGCCGAAGAAGACCGAGCACCTCGAGGTCCTCGACGTCGAGTACGCGCCCATCCCCATGGAGCCGTTTCGGGAGCCGCCGGGCGCCGAGGCCGGACCCAGGGTTTGAGGTCTCCCGGTCATGGCCTCACAATGAGCCTCATGACGCCGCAGGAATCCATCGAGCTCCTCGTCGCCGTCCAGTCGCTCGTCGTCGCCGTGTCGCACATCGTCCAGCCGCGCGCGTGGGTGGACTTCTTCGTGTGGCTACGGAGCAAGGGCCATGCCGGCGTCTTCGCGAACGGCTTTCTCACGCTCTGGTTCGGCACGATCATCGTCGCCTTTCACAACGTGTGGTCCGGGCTCGCGATGGTCGTGACGCTGCTCGGCTGGGCCCAGGTCGTGAAAGGGACGGTGGCGTTCGTCGCGCCTCAGCTCTCGATGCGCGGCTTCATGCGTGTCGCGCCGGAACGCGCGCACGAGTTCGTCATCGCCGGCGTCATGTTCCTGGGACTGAGCGGAGTGTGCTGGTATCTGGTGTTGGCCGGCTGAGTGGCGTCGATGAAACGCTGGCGCCGCTAGTCCTTCTTGATCATCGGCACGAACCGCACTTCCATCGTTTTTTTCGTGATCGTGCCCGCGTTCGTCTTCTGGACGATGGTCATCATCTGGAATCCGCGCCCGACGGGGACCGCCATGATGCCGCCGACCCTGAGTTGATCGATGAGCGCCTGAGGAATGCTCTCGGGCGCCGCCGTGACCACGATCTTGTCGAATGGCGCGGCGTCGGGCCATCCGGCGTAGCCGTCGCCTTCGCGCGCATGGATGTTCGTGTATCCGAGTTTCTTCAGCGTCGCGGCGGCACTTGCGGCCAGGCTCGGGACGATTTCAATCGTGTAGACCTCGCTCACCAACTCCGCGAGTACCGCCGCCTGGTAGCCCGAGCCGGTGCCGATCTCGAGCACGCGATCTATCTTCGCCGGCTCGATCGCCTGAGTCATGTAAGCGACGATGTAGGGCTGCGAGATGGTCTGCCCTTCGCCGATCGGCAGGGGGCCGTCTTCGTAGGCGCGGTGGCGGAGAGACGGCGGAACGAACTCGTGTCGAGGCACCCGCCGCATCGCGTCGAGCACGGCCGGGTTGCGGATGTCGCGGGCACGGAGCTGTGTTTCGACCATCCGAGCTCGCGCCGCTGCCTCATCGACGGAATCTCGCGATTGCTCGGAGGCCGCGTCGATACAGGCCGTCGCCGACGCCAGCAGGACAATCGCCCAGCCTGCCCGCATGATCCAAGGATACCGCCGCGCCCGTATACTCTGGTCTCCCCAAGATGGCGCTTCCCTCAGGTACTCGACTGGGCCCTTATGAAGTGATGGCCCCTATTGGCGAAGGCGGGATGGGCCAGGTCTATCGCGCGAAAGACACGCGCCTGGACCGGATGGTAGCCATCAAAGTCCTGCTCGACGACCACGCCGCCGATCCCGACCGGCGCCAGCGCTTCGAGCGCGAGGCGCGCGCCGTGGCGGCGTTCTCGCATCCGAATGTCTGCGCCATCTTCGACGTCGGCCATCAGGAAGACGTGACGTATCTCGTCATGGAGTACCTCGATGGCGAGACGCTCGCCGCGAGGCTCGAACGCGGGTCCGTGCGTACGCCGTCGGTCTCGCGGGCGACGCCGGCGCCCGAAGGACCGTCGTCAGGCGGCGCGGGAAAGTCCGTCGGCGCGGCCGACGTCAGTCACGCGCTCCCGGTTCAAGAAACGCTTCGCATCGCGACCGCACTGGCCGAGGCCCTGGCCGCTGCGCACAGGGCCGGCATCGTCCATCGCGATCTGAAGCCCGGGAACATCATGCTGACGCGTACGGGCGTGAAGGTTCTCGACTTCGGGCTGGCCCGCATGACGGGTCGCGATCCCGGCGCCGGCGGCGCGACGATGACGGGCATGGTGCCGCTCACGGGCGTCGGCATGCTCCTCGGGACGCTGCCGTACATGTCGCCGGAGCAGGTCGAAGGCAAGGAGGTCGACGCGAGGTCGGACATCTTTGCCCTCGGCTCCGTGATCTACGAGATGGCGACGGGCCGGCGAGCCTTCGACGCCACGGGACAGGCGAGTCTGATCGCCGCGATCCTCGAGCGGCAGCCGACGCCGATCGCGGAGCTCCAGCCCGTCGCGCCGGCCGGCCTCGATCGGATCGTCCGGACCTGTCTTGAAAAGGATCCGGACGATCGCTGGCAGCATGCGAGCGACATCGCACGACAGTTGCGGTGGCTTTCGGCCGAGACCGAATCGTCGCGGTCGAGCGCTGGCGCCGATGCCGCAGTGAACCTGTCGAGCATCTCGACGTCATCGAACGCGGCGGGCCTGCCTCGAACCGGCGACCTGGAAGTGCCGCGGCCTCGCCGGCACTACGCATGGCCCCTCGCGGCGGTCACGATCGCAACCCTCGTGTTCGGCGGCTACTTCGGCACCCTGGGGATGCTCGGTAACCGGCCGGCCGCGAGTGCCGCGGTCGATGACGGCGCGGTGCACTTTCAGGTGGGCGTGCCAGGAGCGACGCTGACTCAGGCAGCCGTGTCGCCTGACGGCCGCACGATCGCGCTCGTCGGTCAGCGTGCCGACTCGGCGATGGGGTTGTGGCTGAAGCGGCTCGACCAGCGGCAGGCCGATCCGCTCGCCGTCGCCGGCGTCACCGCGACCGCCACCGTGGTGTGGTCGCCAGACGGACGCGAACTGGCCGTGAATACCGCGCGAGGCCTCGTCGCCGTGCGGGTCGACGGCGGCGTGGTCCGATCGCTGACGTCCGAGCCCTTCACGCCCTCCAGTTGGGGATCGGCGGGCGTGATGCTGGGCAGACAGCAGGACACCCTCCGGATCCTGAACGTCGCCACTGGCCAGCTCACGCCCCTGCCCGACCTCTTCACGATCAGCGCGACGTTCCTGCCCGATGGACGGCGATTCCTGAACGTCGGACGCAAGGCCGACTCGGGGAACCCCGATGGCATCTACCTGACGTCGCTCGAGGCGCCCGCGGCCCAGCAGCCCGTGGCGTCGTTCCGATCGATAGTCAGGATCGCCGCGGGACATCTGCTGTTCGTTCGCGACGGTGTGATCTTCGCGCAGCCGTTCAACGCGGATCGCGGTGAGCCGTTCGGCGAGCCGAAGGCGATCGCCGACGGCTCGACGTACTTCCTGCCCAATGGACGCTCCAATCTCGACGCCGCGGAGGGAACGATCGCATATTTCGCGAGGGAACCCGACGACGCCCCGGTATGGGTCGGCCGCAACGGCGCGGAAGTGGGCCGGCTCGGATCGGCCGGTCTCTACGACGAGGTCAGGATCTCCCCCGACGGGCGGCGCGCGGTCATCTATCAGATCGACAGGCGCCAGGGGACCGGCGATCTATGGCTGCGCGATCTGGCGAGCAACAACATGACGCGGCTGACGAACGACGAGTATTCCGAATCCAACATCGTCTGGTCGCCGGACAGTCAGTCGATCGTGTATGGCTGGGATCGCAACGGTCCCCCGGACGTCTATCGGCTCGATGTGGATCGCGGCGGCGCGGCGCAGCTGGTCTACCGCACGCCCACGGTGGACTACCCCTGGGCATGGCTCCCGGGGAACCGGCTGCTGGTGACGACGTCCGGGGTCGGCACACGCGTGGTCGGGATGGATGGTGTGGTCGATGAGAGCGTCACCGGCCTGCCTCGTGCGGTCAGCCTCGCTTCACCAGATGGCAACTGGCTGGTGACGGTCGGCGCCAATGCGTCCACCGGGTTCAACGAATTGTCCGTCCAGCCGCTGGGCCGGCCCGGCTCCCCAATGATGGTGTCGTCCGGCGGCGGCGGGAACCCGATCTGGTCCCGTGACAGCCGATCGCTGTACTACAGCCGGCAGAATTCGATCTTCGTCGTCCGCAATCAGGCGCCGGCGGGCGGCGGCTTCGTGGCGGGCGCGCCGGAGCTGGTGCTCTCTCTGACGCGGGACGTTCGAGACTTCGATGTCACGCCTGACGGCCAGCGTTTTCTGGTGCGCCAGAGCCCGCCGTCGGATTTCCTGCCGCTGCAGGTCATCGTCAACTGGCAAGCGAAGCTGCGCTGACGATCACGGCGCGCCGCAAGCCGGTCCCCGGCCAACCTCCTTGACGACAATGTCGTCTTAGTCTACAAAGTAGACATGGCTCCAGGTCCTTCCAGCTACCTCGGCGAATTCGAACAGCTCGTGCTCCTGGCGATCCTGCGGCTCGGCGCCACCGCCACCGGCGTCGCCATCGGCCGCGAGCTCGAGGCGCAGGCCGGCCGGTCCGTGTCGCGCAGCGCGCTCTACACGACGCTCGACCGGCTCGAGCAGAAGCAGCTGGTGCGCTGGAAGATCGCGGTCGGCGGCGAGGAACGCGGCCGGCTGCCGCACCGGGTCTACAGCGTCACCGCGCGCGGACTCGCGTCGATCCGGGCCGCGCAGCGCATGTTCCGCAAGATGACCGACGGTCTCGAGCAACTGCTCGAGGAGCCAGGCTCGTAATCCGATGGCCGCCCTCTCGCCGCCTCGGATTCCGCGCTGGCTCCTCGAACGGATCCTGCCGCCCGGCGTCCGCGGCGACAGCATCCGCGGCGATCTGCTCGAAGAGATGTCGGTGCGCGCCGCGCAGACTTCGCCGCGCGCCGCCCGTCGGTGGTACTGGGCGCAGGCGTCGCGGATTGCGCTCGATGCCCTCGTCCGCCGAGGCGCCAACGACACGTCGACCCGGAGGGCGCCGCTCATGGACTCGTTGAGCCACGATCTGAAGTTCGCCGCACGTTCGCTGCTGAAGGCGAGGGGATTCACGGTCACCGCCGTCCTCACGCTGGCGCTCGGGATCGGCGCCGCGACCGCCGTGTTCTCCGTCGTCAACGCGGTGCAGCTGCGGCCGCTGCCGTACGCGGAACCGCATCGGCTGATGTGGATCACCGAAGCCGCGGGGAACGGCTCGGTCATCTCGATCGCGTGGCCGGACTTCCTCGACTGGCGCGAGCGTGCGACCGCGTTCGAAGAGCTCGCCGCGATCCGCCGCGGACTGACGAACCTGACCGCGCCCGGCGAGCCGGAGCGGCTGGTCAGCCGCTATGTGAACGCGAGCTTCCTCCAGGCGCTCGGGGTTCGGCCGGCGCTCGGCCGGATGTTCACCGCCGACGAGGACCGCGTCGGCGCGCCGCGGGTCGTGCTCATCGGCGACGGCTTGTGGCGGCGGCGGTTCAATGCGGATCGACAAGTCGTCGGCACGACGATCACGCTCGACGGACAGCCGCACGAGATCATCGGCGTGCTGCCCGCCGGCTTCAGCTACAACCTCATCACCGACGACGACGTGCTGGGGTCGCTCGGCCAACAGGCGGTGCCGGAATCAGGCCTGCTCGACCGCGGCAACCACAACGGCCTGTCGGCGATCGGCCGGCTGCGCGCCGGCGTCACCGAGGCGGCGGCGCGCAGCGAGCTCGACGGCATCGCCGCCGCGCTGCGACAGGCGCATCCCGCTACCAACGCGAATACGTATGCGCACCTCGAGCCGCTGGCGCAGCGGTTGATTGGCGACGTGACGCCGATGCTGATGACGCTGCTCGGCGCCGTCGCGGTGCTGATGCTGCTCGCGACGGTCAACGTCGCCAGTCTCCTGGTGACGCGCGGCGTCGCCCGCCAGCACGAGCTCGCCGTGCGGGCGGCGCTCGGCTGCGGCCGGTGGCGGCTCATGCGTCAGTTGCTCGTCGAAAGCGCGCTGCTCGCGCTCGCGGGCGGTCTCGCCGGGATCGCGCTCGCCGCCGGCCTGATTCAACTCTTTCTGGCGACGGCGCCCGACGACGTGCCACGTCTCGCCAGCATCAGAATGGATGCGACCGTCTGGGGCTTCGCGCTCGCGGTGTCGGCCGCGGCGGCCCTGCTTCTTGGCGCGCTGCCCGGCGTTCAGAGCTCCGGCCTGCGCGGGCAGAGCGCCCTCGTCCGCGCCGGCCGCGGCAACACGCCGACGCGCTCGGCGCATCGGATGCGCCGGCTGCTGATGGTCGTCGAAGTGGCGCTGGCGATCGTGCTGGTCACCGGCGCCGGCCTGATGACGCGCACGATGTTCGCGCTGGCCGCGATCGATCCCGGCTTCGATTCGTCGAGCCTGCTGACGATGCGTGTCAACGTCACCGGCGATCGCTCCAGCGAGGCGCTCCAGCGCGCCTTCGACGATCGGCTGGCCCGGTTCGGTGACGACGTCCTGACGCGGGTGCGCTCGCTGCCGGGCGTCGAGCACGCCGCGCTGGCGATGTCGCTGCCGATCGAGGGCTCTCAGTGGGGCTCGATCTTCATCGTCGCCGACCAGCCCGTGCCGGCGCGCGAAGCGCTGCCGATCGCGGCCTTTCAGCCGGTGTCGGCCGGCTACTTCGAGACGCTGCGGATGCGGCTTCGCGCCGGGCGTTTTTTCGATGCGATCGACGCGCCGGCCGCGGCAAAGACCGCGATCGTCAACGAGTCGTTCGCGCGGCGGTTCTGGCCGAACGAGAGCGCCATCGGCAAGCGGCTGAAGCAGAGCTGGCCCGAAGAGCCGACGCCGTGGCGCGAGATCGTCGGCGTCGTCAACGACGTCAAGGTCGACGGCGTCGAAGCCGACACGCCGCTGCAGGTGTATCTGCCGTACCCGCAGGAGCCCAACCCCTCGATCGCCCTCATCGTTCGCTCGTCCACGCCGCCCGCCAGTCTGGCCCGGCCGATCGCGGCTGCCATTCATGCGATCGAGCCGATGCTGCCGGTGTTCGGCGTCCAGACGATGAACGACATGATGCGCGCCGCGGTGACGCGGCGGACGATGACGATGGTGATCTTCGGCGGCTTCGCGATCGTCGCGCTGGTGCTCGCGTCCGTCGGGCTCTACGGCGTGATCTCCCAGGGCGTCGTCGAGCGCACGCGTGAGGTCGGTGTCCGCATGGCGCTCGGCGCGACGCGTCCGCAAGTGATTCGGCTGTTCCTTCGTCAGGGCGCGGCGACGACGGCGATTGGCGTCGTCATCGGCATCGTCAGCGCGATGGCGCTGGCGCGTCTGGTCGAGGACCTGCTGTTCCACGTCGCGCCGACGGATCCGCTGGCGTTCTGGTCGGCGATCGCGGCGCTGATGATCGTCTCGACGGCCGCGTGCTACATCCCGGCGCGGCGAGCGGCGCGAGTGCGGCCGACGATCGCGCTGCGGGCGGAGTAGATCAAGATCAGAGCTTTCACCTTGGAGACCGTGGGGAACCGCGGAGAAGTATTTGACTCCATGGCCCTCCATGGCCCTCTATGGTGAAAGCTCTGATACCGGAAAGATCCAGGCGCCGCACTGAGAGGTCGCCGATCCTGAAAACGAGAAGCGCGGCGCAGCGCCAAGATTCCGGGAGATGCGAACGAAACGACCGCGTCGGGAACCGGTGCGTGATGCGCCTCGGCCGACGCTGAAGAACTACATCACGCCGGCCGGATTGCAGCGGCTCAAGGACGGGCATCGGTTTCCGTTGAATCGCGAGCGGCCCGCGGTCACCGAGGTCGTGGCCTGGGCGGCGGGGAACGGCGATCGCAGCGAGAACGCCGACTATCTCTACGGCAAGCGCCGGCTGGGGCAGATCGATTCACGCATCCGGTTGCTGATGAAAGCGGCCGCCGGCGACCGCGTCGCGCTGCGCGCACCCGGCAAGACCGAACGCCTCGAGATCGTCGACGTCGACTACGCGCCGATCCCCGTGGAGCCGTATCGGGAGCCGCCGCGGTAGGGGGACGAGGCCCGTCCCCGGGCCGCGGCCGCGGGCGTATCATGGTCGCCCCCAGCCTCCTCAAAGGAGTACGGCCATGGCGCGATTCCTTCACGCCCGCCTGGTACACTTGATGGTTGTCCTGGCGCTGCTGGCGCCGGCGGCGACCCGGGCCGCGGCCGCGGGCACGATTCTGCAGAATTTCACGAACGAAGCGCGCACCATCAGTCCGTGGGTCGGGCAGTCCTTCACCGCCGAGGATGCCCTGATCGACATCGTCGGCGTCTTCGTGGTGGACTTCACGTTCGCCGCCACCGCGACCGACTCGACGATCGTCTACGAGCTGCGCGAGGGCAGCGGACCGTCCGGCACGCTGCTCGGCACGCGGACCTTCTCCGGTCTGTTCGAAGGATTCGGCGCCTTCGCCGATGTCTCGTTTGCGGGAACGCCGCCGCTGGCCGTCGGCTCGATCTATTCGATCATCGTCACGAACGACACGTTCGAATGGGGAGTGCAGTCGGCGTTCGGCGATTTCTACGCCGGAGGCGGTGCGCTGCTTCCCGGCGGTCCCGACGGCTTCGAGCGTGAACTGCGATTCCACGTCGAGCCGGCCGCGACTGTTCCCGAGCCGTCGACCTGGACGCTCCTCGCCGTCGGGCTGTGTGTCGGCGCAATCGCAAAGCGCGCAAGCCATCGATCGCGGCCGCGCGCCCGTTTGTGAGGGGTAACTTTGTAGTGTAAAGTGATCGCCGATGACGTCCGATCGCTTTCTGAACTCCCTCCAATCCATCCGCCGCGATCTCGCGCATGCGATCCGCTCGCTCGCCAAGGAGCGCGCGTTCACGTTCGTATGCGTCGTCTCGCTCGGGATCGGGCTCGGCGCGGTCGTCGCGCTGTCCACGTTCAGCCGCGCGATCCTGTCGCCGGCGCGCGGTATCGACACGAACGGCCTGACGGAGATCCTGATCCTGCCGGAGGGTCCGCTGCGCGCGAAGGCAGGCGAGTGGGCGCTCGAGCGATGGTCGTATCCCGATTACCAGGCGCTGCGCGCCGCTGACACCGGGATGGCGATCACCGCATGGACGATGGAGTTCAGCGACGTCGGCGAGCGGCCGGCGGACGGCGCGACGCCGCCGCGCGTGGCGACGCTGTACGTGTCGCCGAACTACTTCAGCACGATGGGCATCGCGCTGGCGCGCGGATCGGGATTCGATTCGCCGAACGACGACACGCCCGTTGGCGAGGCGCGCGTCGTCGTCACCGACAACTTCTGGCGGAGCCGGCTCGCGTCCGATCCTGACGTCATCGGCACGACCGTGATCCTCGACGGCGTCCCGCACGTGGTCGTCGGCATCACGCCGCCCGACTTTCACGGGCACTTTCATTTCTTTCAGTCCCCGGGATCGCTGGTGTTCGTGCCGCTCGAGCGGCATCCGCGCCTGCGCGCGGACGCGAATCTTCGCGGCGACCGCACCGCGGACTGGCTGCGCCTCTACGGGCGGCTGCAGCCGGGCGTGGATCGGGCGCGCGCGAACGGGCTGGTCGCGGCGGCGATGGCGGGCCTGGCGCAGCAGTTTCCGGCGACCAACCAGTTCAAGGGCGCCACCGTCGAGCCGTACGCCTCGATGGGCGCGGCGGGCCGTCCCGAGTCGGTGCGGGTGATTGGCGTCCTCGTCGGCCTCGCGACCGTGGTGCTGCTGATCGTCTGCCTGAACATCTCCGGCATGATGCTCGTCCGCGGGACGCGCCGCGAGCGCGAGATCTGCATCCGTGCGGCGCTCGGCGCCGATCGGCGCCGCCTCATCCAGCACCTGCTCTTCGAGGCGGTGCTGCTCGCATTCGTCGGCGGCGCGATCAGCGGCTTCGTGCTGTTCGGGATCCCGGCGATCGCCGGCTGGTATCTGCAGGCGCCGGTGCCGCAGGAGATCGATCTCGACGCGACCGGCGTTGCGATCGCCGTCAGCCTGTGCCTCGTCGTCAGCCTGCTGTTCGGATTGCTGCCGGCGCTGCGCTTCAGCCGTCCCAATCTGGCGCCGGCGCTGAAGGACGATGTCGGCGGCGGCGGCCGGCAGACGATTCGCGTGCATCGCATCGCCGCGATGGTGCAGATCGGGATCGCGATGCCGTTTCTCGTGATCGCGGGGGTGATGCTCGATCGCGTCCGGACGGCGGATCTCGGCTTTCCGACGGACGGGCTCGCGGCGGCGCGGCTGCCGGCGCGCGCGGCCGGGGACCGCGACGCCGCCGCGGCAATCCGCCGCGTGCGGGACGGACTGCGTCAGGTCAACGGCGTGCGCTCGGTCGCGATCGCCGAAGGCATGCCGGTCGACTTCGACTACCGTCTGTTCCGCGTCGGCAACGCCGACGGCGCGAAGTACGTGACCAGCCAGGTCACGCGCGTCGGCGAGAACTTTCTCGAGACCATCGGCGCGCCGTTGATGAGCGGCCGCACGATCACGGCGGAAGACGGCGTCGCCGACGCCGCCGTCGCGGTGATCTCCACGCCGCTCGCCGACCAGCTGTTTCCCGATCGGGACGCGATTGGCGAGCGCGTGAAGGTCGCGCTCGAGGAGAGCCACGAGCAGGAGTTCACGGTCGTCGGCGTCACCGCCGATTTCGCAACCTCGCAGCTCACCACCGAACGGCCGCAGATCCTGCTGCCGATGCGCGACTCGTTCGCCGGCGCGGCGGCGAGCGAGGAGACGCCGCAGCAGACGATGTTCCTCATCGTCCGCGGCGCGCCTGGATCGGAAGCGCAGCTGAAGGGCGCGCTCGAGAACGTGCTGCGCGAGCTCGGCGTCGAGCCACAGCCCGGCGTCGCGTTCGAGGGCATCGTCACCGGCGCCGATCTCGTCGAGAAGAGCCTCGGCGATCTGGTCGCCGAATCGACGGCGGTCGCGTTCGCCGGCGGCGTCGTCCTCGTACTGGCGGCGCTCGGCATCGTCGGCGTCATCGGCTTCATGGTGGCGACGCGGACGCGCGAGCTGGCGATGCGCATGGCGCTCGGCGCGTCGCGTCTTCGCGTGTTCGGCCTGATCCTGCGCGACACCGCCAAGCTCGTGATCCCCGGCGTGGCCGGCGGCCTGCTCCTCGCGGCGGTGCTGATCCGCACCATGGACAACGTGATGGGCACGCCGCTCTCCGTCGGGCCGACGCGGCTCGGCGCGATGGAACCGCTGATCTACGCCGCCGCCTCGGCGATCGCGATCGGCGTCGCGCTGCTGGCGGGGTTCCCATCGGCTCGACGGGCGACGTCGGTGCAGCCGCTGGCGGCGATCCGGGCGGAGTAGGTTGGAGGCTTGGGGCTTGGGGCTTGAAGGCGTGAAGGGCCTCCAAGCCCCCAAGCCTCAGCGAATCCCCAGCTCCGCCGCGAGCGCCTTCGACGGATAGATCTGCGACAGCGCCGTGCGGATGAAATCCGGGTGCACGGCCACCGTCCGATTCTTGTCGGCGTCGAACCAGTACGAGCCGGCGATCGAGTGGATGTTGCCGTCGAAGACGAGGCCGACGATCTCGCCGGCGGCATTCACCATCGGGCTGCCGGAATTGCCGCCGACGATGTCGGTGGTGGCGACGAAGTTGGCGCGGGTCGCCGGGTCGAGCCTCGCTCTCGCGTCGAGCCAGCGCTTCGGCAGCGCGAACGGCGCCTGGCCGGTGGTGCGCTCGTACATCCGCGTCAGGCGCGTGAACGGTTCGACCGGCGCGCCGCTCTCGAGCCAGCCTTCGACGGCGCCGTAGGTGACGCGAAGCGTAAACGTGGCGTCGGGGTACAGATTGGTGCCGAGCGCCTTGAACCGCGCTTCGGCGATCAACTGCTGCGCCCGCTGCACCGGGCCGTCGACTTCGGTTTCGAAGATCGTGCGCAGCCGTCGCGCCTCGGCGTCGATCGTGCGCGCGGCCTGGATCATCGGATCCGTGCTCGCCTGCACGGCCTTCTGGCCGCCGTCGAAGAGCGCCAGCCGCGTCTTCGGGTCTGCCAGCTTCGATGCGCTGATGAGCGCTCGGGCGCGTTCGTCGGGCGAGGCGGTGCCGAGCACCGCCTTGACCATCGGATGATCGGGGCCGAGCCACTCGCGCATGCGTTCGAGCGAGAACGACAGTCGAACCTGCTCGAATTCGGGATAGATCGGCGTCTCCGCGGCGATCGCCTGCCGGAGCGCCGGCAGGCGGGCTTCCGTGTACTCGCGCATCCGGTCGGTGTTGGGCCTGGCGCGCTCGTCCGCGGCGCGCACGATCTGCCGCGCCAGCGCGAACAGGTCGCTGTTGAAGGCGGCGCCGCCTTCGAGCCACACGTACGGGATGTAGATGTCCCGCCATTTGGCCTGGGCGCGCGCGATGTCGTCCCACGCGCCGCCGGCGCGGCTGGCGAGCGCCGGGTCGGCCTTCACCAGCGCGCGCAGCTTCTGTTCTTCAGCCGCCTTCTGATCCATCAGCCGATCGTCGAGCAGCGCGAACAGCTGCTGGCGGCGGACTTTGATGCTGTTCTCGATGGTGTCGAGGAAGTCCTTAGCCGTCCGCGCCGCCTCGGGCGACGACTTCGAGTACTGGATCAGGCGGCCGCGGAGCTCGCTGAATCGGAGCAGCCAGAACGGAATCACCAGGTCGCGCTCGGTCTTGAGCTGCGCCACCGTCAGCAGCCGCTGCGTCGTCCCGGGATGTCCGGCGACGAAGACCGGATCCTTCTCGCGCGCGCCGGCCCAGTTGAACCTGAGGTGCGACGGCGTCACCGCCGGCTTGCCGTTCTCGTAGGCGCGCAGCAGCGACATGTCGAGGCACCAGCGCGGAAACTGGAAGTTGTCCGGATCGCCGCCGAAGGCCGCGACCGCCTGCTCCGGCGCGAACGCCAGCCGGACGTCGTCGTAGCGCTTGTACTTGTAGAGCCAGTACTGACCGCCCTGATAGAGCGACACGCTTTCGCAGGTCAGCGGCGTACCCGACTTCTTCGCGGCTTCCTCGCATCCGCTCTCGAGCGTCGTCAGGGTTTCGTTCCGCACCCGCGCCGCGTCGGCGGCCGACGCGGCGGTCATCGCCTTTGTGACCGCCGCGGTCACGTCCTCGGCGTCGATCAACACGGAGATCGCTTCGCCCTGACATTTGATCTCCTCGGCGCGATCGGGCGAGACGAAGCCGTTGGCGACGAGATCGCGATTGGCCGACGAGTTCTCGGCGATGCAGGTCTGGGCGCAGTGATGGTTGGTGAGGATCAGGCCGTCGGGCGAGACGAATGATCCGGTGCAGCCGGTCTCGAGCCGCACGATCGACCGCTGCAGCGTCTGCAGCCACTTGTCGTCGATGTCGACGTTGTACTTCTGCTTGACCGCTTCGCGCGGGAAGTTGTGCGTGGTCCACATACCTTCATCGGCCAGGACCACGGCCGTGGCGGCGGCAGCGCAGAGGGCGAGCGCGAGGGCAAGGCGTGTCATGGCTTCACTCTAATGCAAGCCAGCCCGCCTAGTTGGTCGGTCTCGTGTCGACGAGCCTGACTCCATCACGAGGAAGTGACGGCCGGGCTTCCTCCATCCTGTGAAGAGTCGCAATCTTGGGATGGTTCATCGCCGCGAGCGCCCTCGCTTCGCGCTCGAGGCGCAGCAGCCGATCGCGGTCGGCGAGAAACGCTTCGAGGACGACCTTTGGAGGAGCGGCCGAAGTATACCGGCAGCGGGAGCGTTAACATCTACCCATGCGAACCCGGCTTCGCCTTCCAATCCTCGCCGCCCTGCTGATCGTTTCTGCGACTGCGGTCCCCGCCCAGCCGAATCGGCCGATCACCGACACCGATCTCCTGAACTTCGTCTGGGCCGCCGACCCGCAGGTCTCGCCGGACGGCACTCAGGTCGTCTTCGTGCGCGTCGTCGTCAACGAGAAGAGCGACGACTACGACACCAACCTGATGATCGTGCCTGCCGACGGCCGCGAGGCGCCGCGCGAGCTGACCATCGGCACGCGCGACTCTGCGCCGCGATGGGCGCCCGACGGCAGGCGGCTCGCGTTCGTGCGCGCGGCCGGCGGGCCGCCGCAGATTCACGTGATCTCGCTTGCCGGCGGCGAGGCAAGGCCGATCACCGATCTGCCGCGCGGCGCCGGCGCGCCGCTGTGGTCGCCGGATGGAAAGCAGATGGCGTTCTCGAGCTCGACGAAGGACGAGGACTTCACGCCGAAGACCGACGGCGCGCCGAAGTCCGACGTCCGCGTCATCACCTCGGCGACGTATCGATCGAACGGCGGCGGATGGACCGACCCGGATCGCCCGTCGCACGTCTGGGTGACGGACGCCACGCCGGCGAGGCCGCTGGCGAAAGCGCGGCAGGTCACGAGCGGCCGTTTCAGCGAAGGCTTGGCGGCGTGGACGAGCGACGGCTCCCGGCTCTACGTCACGTCGTCGCGGGTCGACGAGCCGTACTATCAGCAGACGAGCACCGAGCTCTTCTCGGTGCCGGCGAGCGGCGGCGAGCTGACGAAGGTCGCGTCGATCGACGGCAACATCGGCGGCGTGAAGCTGTCGCCCGACGGGCGGCGGCTCGCGTTCTCGTGTACGTTCAACGGCAATCCGGAGCGCTCGTACGATCAGCCCGATCTGTGCGTCGCCAACGCGGACGGATCCGGAACGCCGAAGAACCTGACCGCCGCCTACGACTTCGACATCAACGGCGGCGTCGGCGGCGACGCGGCGCCGCCGCGCGGCGGGCGCAGCGCCGGACCGATCTGGTCCGCGGACGGCGCGTCGATCGTCATCGTCGCCGGCGAGCGCGGCAACGCGAACCTCGTGCGCGTGGACGCCGCCACCGGCGCCGTCACGCCGATTTCGAAAGGCGCGCAGACGGTGCAGTCCTATACGGCCTCGTCGAACGGCCGGACGCTCGTGGGGCTGGTCTCGACGCAGACCGCCGTCGGCGATCTGTTCACGTTCGATCTCGGCGCCGCGACGACGCCGAGACAGATTACGCGGCTGAACGAGCCGCTGTTCTCGAGCCTGAAGCTGTCAGAGCCCGAGACGATCACGTGGAAGTCCTTCGACGGCCGGCCGATCGAAGGCTGGCTGTTGAAGCCGCCCGACTTCGATCCGTCGAAGAAGTATCCGTTCATCCTCGAAATTCACGGCGGGCCGCACAGCGCTTACGGCAACGTCTTCACGCACGAGTTCCAGATGCTCGCCGCGAAGGGTTTCGTGGTGCTGTTCCCGAATCCGCGCGGCAGCAGCAACTACGGGCAGGAGTTCGGCAACATCATTCAGTACCGCTATCCCGGCGACGACTACAAGGACCTGATGGCGGGCGTCGACGACGTGATCAAGCGCGGCTACATCGACACCGCGAAGCTCGGCGTCACCGGCGGCAGCGGCGGCGGCCTGCTCACCAACTGGGTGGTGACGCAGACGACGCGCTTCGCCGCCGCGGTGTCGCAGCGCGACATCGCCGACTGGTACGGCTTCTGGTTCACCGCCGACTTCGCGCAGTTCACGCCGTCCTGGTTCCGCAAGGCGCCGTGGGAGGACCCGGAGGACTACGCGGCGCGCTCGCCGATCACGCACGTCGGCAAGGTGAAGACGCCGATGCTGTTCGTGCTCGGCGACGACGACCTGCGGACGCCGCCAGGCGAGGGCGGCGAGATGATGTTCCGGGCGCTGAAGTACCTGCGGGTGCCGACGGTGATGGTGCGTTTCCCGGGCGAGACGCACGAGCTGTCGCGCTCGGGCAAGCCGAGCCATCGCCTCGAGCGGCTGCGCCACATCAGCGGCTGGTTCGAGCGCTGGCTGCTCGGGAACACGGCGCTCTACGCCGACGTGAAGTGACGCCGGCGCCGCGGCGCGATCAGTTGCGGCCGCAGCCGACGCGCGCGGTCAACCGCGGATCGGAGCGGATGGGATCGAACGTCCTGGCAGCCTGCGCGATGTGAAAGAACTGCCTCGTCGGGCTTGCTCCTGGAGTCGCCGTGTGCGCGCCAGGTGGAGACTGTAGCGCGCTTGGGTGAGCGCGTCGTTGGGGGCGAGCTCGAGCGCGCGTCGCTAGAGCGCGTCGGCGCCGCGCAGATTCCACTCGAATACTTCGGTGACGGCGCCATCGCGCTCCTCGCCTCGCCGAGCGACGGATCGAGCGCCGCAAAGAGATCCGCCTCCGCATGTCTTTTCCGCAGCTGCTCGCCGAGCACGTACAGGCGATACGCCTCCGGATCGATCGTCTGCGTCCGTCGCGCGCGATCGCGGGGCGACACCTGCCGGCCGAATTCATGCGCCACCGCCAGCGCCAGGTCGCTCTGCAGAGCGACGACGTTGGTCAGACCGCGCGTGAACGACTCGGCCCAGACGTGGCTGTCGCGCGCCTCGGGTAACATCTCGGCATGTTCGACGCCGCCCAGAAGGCTGTTGCCGTGGATTTCGCCCGCACGCTCGCGGCCCGGGACTACGCCCGCGCGCACACGATGCTCAGCGCCAACCTTCGATCCGCGCTCACCGCCGACGCGATGCAGGAGCGGTTCGAATTCATGATCCCGCTGGACTTCGGTGATGTCGCGCCGATCGAGATCGTGACCGATCCGTCGTGGGACGACCTGTTCGTGTACGTCTCTCTCGGCGGACCGATTTACTCGGAGGCGATCATCGTCAGCGCCTTTGCGGAGGAAGACGGCCGTCAGACGATCGACGCGGTCGAATTCGGACGGCCGTAACCCCGGCGCTCATCGTCGAATCAGAAACCCGCGGTCGAACCCCGCCGCGTCCCGATACCAACCGACGACGTGTCCCTGCGGATTGACGCCGCTCGCGATCGTGAACTGCGAGTCCGGAAAGTCGATGGTCTCGTAGTCCGAGCCATTGAAGAGGAATCCGCGCACGCGCGAATCGCGATACGTGCCCGCGACGACGCCGAAGGGCGAGAGGCCCGAACGGCTGCCCGGGCCTCCGGTCGAGAGCGCGCCGGGCACGTCGATCGATCGGAAGTCGCCGCCGCTCGACAGGATGAACATGTGAAACACGCCCGCCGGCGCCTGATACCGGCCGACGACGTCGCCGCGCGCGTTGATGTCGAGCAGCGTCGTGTCGGTGGAGTTCGGGACGTCGTAGGTGGTGATCTCGCCGGCACGCAGCAGGAAGCCGTGGCTGCGGTTGTCGGTGCCGACGTAGCCGCCGACGATGTCGCCGGCCGCGTTGATGCCGAAGGGCCTGACGTTGATGGCGCCGGGGATCTCGATGTCCGCGAAGACTCCGTCGCGGAGGAGATAGCCCCTGAAGTTCATCGACCCGGGCGAGTGGAGGCCGACGACGTCGCCCTGGGGGTTGATCCCCTGCGCCGACGTGAACACCGAACCCGGCACGTCGAACGTCGTCAGGCCATTGAGGTCGAGAAGGAAGCCATGAGTGCGGCTGTCGTTCGTGACGTAGACGCCCGAGATGGCACCGGTCGGACTGATGGCCATCGGCCGGGTGTGCCGGGCGCCCGGGACGTCGATGGCATCGTGCTCGATGACGGATTCGGCGCTGATCCGCGGGGCGTTCGCGACCGCCGCGGCGCCCGCGACAGCCAGGACGGCGATGTTCCAGACGCGCATGCTCAACCTCGCTTTCGTGAAAGGGACGAGCCCTGCACGAGACGCGAGATTTCTTGCCGGAGACCGACATCGGCCGGCTGACGGCCGCTAGCGGCAGGAGGGGTGTTCGGTCCTGGCGATCGGCGCGCGCGCGAACGCCTTCACCAGCGGCGCCCGGCCGCCGGGCTCGACGACGATCCTGTCGCCGTCGCCATCGACGTGCCCGGACGGGCCACGCTCGCTGCCCCAGTAGTTGCAGGAGGCGTCGACCGGCGCGGCCTGATCCGGACCGATGGCAAGTCCGGCGTGCGCGTTGCCGTGGATGTCGTTGAATCGGATGAGCGGCGTCGCCGCCGGCTTCGTGAGTCCCGTGACGCGCAGCCCGATCCAGATCGCGCCAGGCATGTTGCGCGGCGTCGGCTTCGCGCACGGCTTGACGAAATCGACGATGCGGTTGCGCTCGATGCGGCCGGTGAAGACGTCGTAGGCAATGGCGTTGTTGAGGCAGTCCTCGGTGGTGTTTCGGATCGTGTTCTCGAGGATGTTGACGACGCCGGTGGCGGTGATCGGGATCTTCGGGGACAGCAACGCCACGGAGGGACTGCCGACTTTGATCGCGCCGACGCGCGCTACCGGGTGGCACTCGTCGATCTCGTTCCGGACGATGTCGACGTTGGTCTGCCCGCCGAAGTCTTCTCGGGTGTCGACGACGATGCAGATGGCGCCGGTGCGCCGCACCATGTTGCCCTCGACGACCGCGTCGAGATCGCCGACGAGCTGGATGGCGTGATTCTGCGAGCGCGGGACGCCGGTCGGTAGTTTGGCAATGCCGCCGTCGACGAGGCTCCGCACGACCCTCGCCCGCGCGCGCCCGCCGCTGGCGCGGCTGTCGTTGCCGATCAGGATCAGTGACTGCTTGCCGGGCTGCGGGTTCTGGGCGAGCACCGAGAGGCGCTCCAACGTCACGTCGACGGCGCCGATCGCGCGAATGCCGTGCTCGCCGGCGACGTGCACCGTCAGTCCGCGAATCACCACCGGGTCCGTGGTCGCGATCTCGATCGTCGGCCCGCTCGAGTCAGGCGGCGAGAGGATCGCCGCGCCGCTGCGTTCGCCCGTCGCGACGAGGGTGACGCTTCTCGTGATCATCAGGCGCTCGGTATAGGTGCCTGGAAGGATCGAGACCGTCGCGCCGCGCGCCGCTTTTTCGAGCGCCTGCTGGATCGTCGGCGCCGTCGCCGTGCCGCCGCCGCCGATCCCGGGCTTGACGATCACCGGCGGCGTGGCTGGCGCGGGAGGCGTCGCGGCGCCGGACCGACGGATGTACGACCCGACGGCCACGGACGCGACGCCGATCGCGACCGCCACTGCCGCCCACGTCACGCGGGTCTGGCGAAGCGCGCGCGCGGCTGCGGCGTGGCCGTCCCCGGGCGCCGGCTCGAACGCGCCTTCGAGCGCGAGCCGGACGTCGGCGACGTGATGGAAGCGCTGCGCCGGATCTTTCGCGAGACAGCGTCGCAGCACGAGGCGAACGGACGCCGGTGTATCTGAAGGAAGCCGCGACCACGGCGGCTCGGCGCCCATGACGCGGCCGAGCACCGCGCCGACGTCGTCGCCGGCGAACGCCTGCGCGCCGGTCAACATCTCGAACAGCACGCAGCCGAACGCCCAGATGTCGGCGCGCTGATCGACGATCCGGCCGCGCGCCTGCTCGGGACTCATGTAGGCCGGCGTGCCGATCAACGCGCTGGTAGGCGCACTGTGGGCGTCGCTGCCGACGGCGTCGGCCGCGGCGGCGTCGTCACGCTCGACGGCCCGCGCGAGGCCGAAGTCGAGCACCTTCACGCGCCGATCCGAAGTGATCTTGACGTTCGCGGGCTTCAGATCGCGATGGACGATGCCGCGCGCGTGGGCGGCTTCGAGCGCGGCGAGCAGCTGGCCGGCAATCTCCACGGCGTCGGCGATCGGCAGCCCCGGCCGGGTCGCCGACCGATGCTTCACCAGGTACTCGTCGAGCGTGTCGCCGTCGACCAGCTCGAGCACGAGCGCGCGGATGTCGCCGCTG
>DASTCC010000182.1:0-14264 GCA_035711465.1 Vicinamibacterales bacterium | reverse complement strand
CACCCCTGGCGAGCGATCGGACCGTCGCCGTGCTGACGCCGAGCTTCAGGAGCTCGGGCAGCGTCAGCCCCTCGGCGCGTGCGGCCAGATGGGACAGCGCGTCGCGCTGCTTCGCGCCCTTCGCGGCCGCAGCGCGGCCGGCGTCCGTCAGCGTCGCCCGTGACACCGATCGGAACGCGTGTCGCGCGCCGCGCCTCGCCGCCGGCGGCAGCGCGACCGTCAGGGCGTCGCCCGGACCTGATGCGTAGTAGTCACCGACCCAGAGCGCCAGATCGACGATGGCCGGCGGCAGGAACGGGTCGACGTCGAGGATCTCGACGATGTCCTTGAGCTCGGCGCCTTCGGGAACGTCGGCGTCGGGATCGACGACGATGCCGGTGACGAGGCGCGGTCCGAGGGGGACGTTGACGCGCGCGCCCTTCGGCGGCGGGGCGGCGCCCGCCGGCACGCCGTAGCTCAGCAGGCCGAGTCCCGGAACGGGAACGGCGACGCCGACGACGCGATCAGTCCTGCCCGGCGAGGAGGGCACGGACTTTCTTCATGTCCTCCCACACGTCGCGCTTGCGATCGGGGCTGCGCAGGAGGAACGCCGGATGGAACGTCGGGATCAGCTTCGATCCGCCGCGGTAGTCGTGGACGCGGCCGCGCAGCCGCGAGATCGGCGCGTCGGTCTTGAGCAGCGCATGCGCCGCGAACGTGCCGAGCGCGACGATGACCTTCGGCTTGACCAGATCGATCTGCTGGAACAGGAACGGCTCGCACGCGGCGACCTCGTCCGGCTCCGGATTGCGGTTGCCGGGCGGCCGGCACTTGATGACGTTGGCGATGTAGACATCGGACCGCGACAGCCCGATCGCCTCGATGATCTTCGTCAGCAGCTGCCCGGCGCGGCCGACGAACGGCTCGCCCTGCTGATCTTCGTCCGCGCCCGGCGCCTCGCCGACGAACATCAGATCGGCATCGGGACTGCCGACGCCGAACACGACCTGCTTGCGTCCCTGCGTGCAGAGCTTGCACCGCGTGCAGACGCCGATGTACTCCTTCAGCGCCTCGAGCGAAACCTGCGGCGGATGGCCGCCGGACTCGGATCCAGTGTCGATGCTTACGGCGTTCTCTTCCATGATCTCAGCCGCCACGTCACCAGAGCCGTCACTCGCCGCGCGACGCGAACGCCACGCCTTGTCGCGCGAGACGCCGGTGACGCCGAGCTCGGCGTAGTACGCGAGATGTCTCGCGAGGTCCGATCGGTCGGTCATGTCGACGCAGGAATGGCGGGCTGCGCGGTGAGGAGGCGCTCGAGACGATCGACGAGCGCGTCGGCGACGTCCGTCTTGGCCATGAGCGGCAGGGCCTCGGCGGCGTCGCGCGAAACGAACGTGACTTGATTGGTCGGCACGTCGAAGCCCGAGCCGGGCGCCGAGACGTCGTTGGCGACGATCAGGTCGACGTTCTTGCCGATCAGCTTCCGCTTCGCGGCCGGCACCGGATCGCCGGTCTGGGCGGCAAACCCGACGAGCACCGGACGCGAGCGGCCCTGCCGCGAGGCGCCGAGCTCGGCGAGAATGTCCGGCGTCCGCTCCAGGCGCAGTGTCAGCGCGCCGCCCTTTTCGATTTTGCCGTCGGCGGCGCCGTCGACCGGCGTGTAGTCGGCGACAGCGGCGGCCATGACGACGGCGTCGGCCGCCGCCGCGCGCGCGATCACTGCCGCGTGCATCTCGCGGGCGCTGCGGACACGAAGCACCTCCGTCACCGCCGGCGGCTCGACCGTCGTCGGCCCGGCCACCAGCGTGACGTCGGCGCCGCGCGCCTGCGCCGCCGCCGCGACCGCGAAGCCCATGCGGCCGCTCGAGCGATTGCCGACGAATCGCACGGGGTCGATGTCTTCCAGCGTCGGCCCGGCCGTGACGAGCACCCGCCGGCCTTTCAGTGACTGCCGGGGCTCGAGGATACGCGCCGCGGCCTCGACGATCGCGTCGGGCTCGGCCAGGCGTCCCTTGCCGATCCACCCGCACGCCAGATAGCCATCGCCCGGATCGACGAAGCGCACGCCGCGCGCCGTCAGCGTCGCGATGTTCTTGCGCACCGCGGCGTGATCCCACATGTTCGTGTTCATGGCCGGCGCCATCAGCACCGGTGCCCGGGTCGCCAGATAGAGCGCCGACAGGAAGTCGTCGGCGAGGCCCGACGCGAACTTGCCGATGATGTTGGCGGTGGCCGGGGCGACGAGCAGCAGGTCGATCGACGACGCGAGATCGATGTGCTCGATCTCGGCGTTCATGCCAGGCGTGAACTGGCCGGTGATGACCGGATGCCGGCTGATGGCCTCGAACGTCAGCGGGCCGACGAACTCGCAGGCCGAGCGCGTCATGATCGCGCGCACGTCGTGCCCGCGCTTCTGCAGCAGCCGCGCCACCTCGACCGCCTTGTAGGCGCCGATGCCGCCGGTCACGCCGAGGCCGATCGAGGCCACGAACTCGATCCTACTCGTCGTCGGCGGCGGACGTATCGACCTTGGTCACGACGCCAGCCGCGGCTTCCTGCAGCGCACGGCGCGCCGGCTTGGCCGAGCCTTCCACCTTCGGTACGCAGCCCTGCAGCAGCTGCCGCGCACGTGCCGACGCCACGGTCACGAACTCGAACGAATTCTTCGGCCGAACCGTCGGCCGGCTGGTTTCCGTCATCGCTCTCATCTCCTCTACTGCGATCGAAAGGTCTTCACGATGCCTTCCACGAGCGGCCGCCGCCGGGCTTTCCGCGCCCGCTCGGCGACGACGATGGCCGCGATCTCCGCGACGCACCGCTCGAGCTCGTCGTTGACGACGATGTAGTCGTACTCGTCGACGGCGTCGATCTCCGTGCGCGACGTCGCCAGCCGGCGCGCCATCGCCTCGGGCGGATCCTGACTCCTGGCCCGGAGCCGGCGCTCGAGAACTTCGAACGACGGCGGCAGCACGAAGACGCCGACGGTCCCGGCGACCTGCCGGCGCACCTGCCGGGCGCCCTGGACGTCGATCACCAGGACGACGTCCGCGCCTCCGGCCAGAATCGCTTCGGTGTCCTGTCTGCGGGTGCCGTAGCAGTTGCCGAACACTTCGGCCCACTCGAGGAACTCGCCCCGGGCGGCCATCGCGTCGAACGTCGACCGGCTGACAAAATTATAGTCGACCCCGTCGGATTCGTTGGCCCGGGCCGGGCGGGAGGTGTAGGAGCGGGACTGGACGAGCCCGTCGACCACCTGGACGAGCCGCTCCACAACGGTGGTCTTGCCCGTCGCCGAGGGCGCGGACACGACGAACAGCAGACCCGGTCCGGCCGGGACGCTACTCGACATTCTGCACCTGTTCCCGGATGCGCTCGAGCTCGGCCTTGGCGGCGATCACCTGCTCGCTGACGCGCGGGCCCTCGATCTTCGAGCCGACGGTGTTGATCTCGCGGTTCATCTCCTGCACCAGGAAGTCGAGCTTGCGGCCGCAGGGCTCGGGACTGGCGGCGAGCGCCTGCCAGTGCTCCACGTGCGCCCGCAGGCGTACGATCTCCTCGTCGACGTCGGAGCGGGCGACGAACCGGACGATCTCCTGCGCCTGCGTCGCCGGATCGCCCTGAAGCTCCGCGGGCAGCTCGGCGAGACGTTCCCGCAGCCGCGCGTCCAGACCGGCCTGTCCCTCGCGCGACTGCACCTCGAGCACACGGACGATCTCCGCGATGGTGCCGACGCGCGCGGTCAGGTCCTGCGCGAGAAATCGGCCTTCGGTCTCGCGCATCACGACAAGGGCATCGAGCGCCTCGCCGAGGACCTGTTCGGCGAGGTCGCCGAGCGCCGCGTCGCGCGCCTGCTGCGCCTCGCCGGCCAGCTCGCGGGCGCGGATCTCGACCAGTTGCGGAACACGGAGGACGTCGGACGCCGTGAAGCTGCCGGCGACGAGCCCGCGGGCGCGGGCGCCGTCGAGCGCCGCCGACAGCCGCTCCAGCAGCGCCTCGTCGACGACGACTTCGCGCTCGGGCGTCTCGTCGAGTTCGACGGCGACGGCGATCTCGACGCGGCCGCGCGTCAGCCGCTTCTGCACCAGCGCGCGCAGACGATTCTCGATCGGCGCCAGCACCGACGACGACTTGAGCGCGATGTCGAGGAAGCGATGGTTGACCGACTTGACCGTGACGCTGATCCGCTGCGCGGGCTGTTCGCGGCTGACCGACGCAAAACCCGTCATCGAACGAATCACGCGTGTCTCTCCCGGACGGCAGCGCCGCCCTCCGCGGCGCCGCGAGCGCTGTCCTTGTCGTCGAACGCCTGCAGCGCGTACAGCTTCGCATAGACGCCGCCGGGCCGGCCGACGAGCGACTCGTGCGTGCCGATCTCGGCGACCCGGCCCTGCTCGAGCGCGACGATCATGTCCGCGCGCCGCACCGTCGACAGCCGATGGGCGATGACGAACGTGGTGCGGTTGCGCATCAGGTTGGCGAGCGCGTCCTGCACCAGCATCTCGGACTCGGCGTCGAGCGCCGACGTCGCCTCGTCGAGCAGCAGCACCGGCGCGTCCTTGAGCAGCGCCCGCGCGATCGCGATGCGCTGCCGCTGTCCGCCCGACAGCCGCTGGCCGCGCTCGCCGATGCGCGCGCCGTAGCCGCCGTCAAGATGCTGAACGAACTCGTGCGCATGCGCCGCCCGCGCCGCCGCCTCGATCTCGGCCGGCGATGCCGTCGGCCTTCCGTAGGCGATGTTCGCCGCGATGGTGTCGTCGAAGAGCACCGTGTCCTGGGTCACGAGCGCCGTCTGCGCGCGCAGCGAGGCCAGCGACCGCTCGCGCACGTCGACGCCGTCGAAAAGAATCGCGCCCTCGGTGACGTCGAAAAACCGCGGAATCAGGTTCACCAGCGTCGTCTTGCCGGCGCCGCTCAGACCGACGATCGCGACCACGCGATCGGCGGGCACGGTGAACGAGACGCCACGCAGCACGAACTGATCGGGCCGGTCTTCGTAAGCGAAGCCGACGTCGCGGAACTCGACGCTCTTCGTGAGCCGCGCCAGCGCCGGCGCGCCGGGACGATCGTGCACCTCCGTATGCGTGTCGAGCATCTCGAAGATCCGCTGCGCCGCGGCCATCGCCTGCTGCAGGCTGGCGTTGACGCGGCTGAGCTTCTTGATTGGCGCGTACATCATGAACGCCGCGAACAGAAACCCGGAGAACTGCCCTGGCGTGAGCGTGCCCGCGCCGATGCGGCTGCTGCCGTACATCAGCGCCCCGACCAGCGCCAGACCGCCGATGAACTCCATCAGCGGCGGCAGCACCGACACCGCGCTGGTCACCCGCATGTTGGTGCGGTAGAGCTGCTGCGCCGTTTCCGCGAAGGCGCGCTCCTCGCGCGCCTCCGCCCCGAACGCCTTGACGATGCGATGGCCGGAGAACGCTTCGCTGGTGCGGTGCGTGAGGTGCTCCAGATCCTCCTGGCTGCGCCGGGTGGTCCGCCGCACGCGCTGCCCGAGGCGGACCAGCGGATAGACGACGAGCGGCGCTGCTGTCAGACAGACGATCGCCAGCCGCCAGTCGTAATAGAACATCAACGCGATCCAGCCGATGAGCGTCAGCGACTCGCGGATGAGATCGCCGGCTGTCTCCGATGCCGCGACCTGCACCTGCATCACGTCGTTGGTGATGCGCGAGAGCAGCTGCCCCGTCGATCGACGCGAGAAGAACGCGGCTGACTGATCGAGGATGTGCCGGAACAGCCGGTTGCGCAGGTCGCGCACCACGCGCTGCCCGACGTCCGTCATCCAGTAACCGGACAGATACGCGCCGAGCCCCTTGAGGACGTAGGTGACCAGAATGGCGATGGCGAGCGCCTGGACCGTCCAGGCGCCGACGCGATCCGGCTGGCCGAGCGCCAGCGCGTCGTCGAAGATCGGCTTGACCAGCAGTCCGAGTCCCGCCTGCCCCGCCGCGTAGGCGAGCATCGCCGCCACGGCGGCCAGGAGCCGCCCGCGGTATGGCGCCGCTTGGCGCAGCAGGCGTTGGAACTCGTTCACTCGGTGAACCGATATTTGAGCAGGACCCAGAGCGCCACGACGCCGTCGCGCCACGTGATCTTCTTGCCTTCCTCGTAGCCGCGCCCGTCGTAGGTAATCGGCACTTCGTAGACCCGGTACCCGCGCTTGAAGATCTTCGCCGTGAGCTCGGGCTCGATCCCGAACCCGTTCGATTCGAGCTGGAACGAACGGAGGACCTCGGTGCGCATCACCTTGTAGCAGGTCTCCATGTCGGTCAGCATCGTGTTGTAGAGCACGTTGGTGATCAGCGTCAGCAACCGGTTGCCGGCGTAGTGCGTGAACAGGAACACCCGGTGGCGGCCGAGGAAGCGCGAACCGTAGACGACGTCGGCGCGGCCCTGGCAGATGAGCGCGATCAGCTCCGGGTATTCCTCCGGCGAGTACTCGAGGTCGGCGTCCTGAATCACGACCAGGTCGCCGGTCACGTCCTGAAAGCCGCGGCGCAGCGCCGCGCCCTTGCCGCCGTTCTGCGGCTGCAGGATCAGCTTGAAGCCGTACTGCTTCTGCAGCTCCGGCAGCATATCGCGCGTGCCGTCCCTCGATCCGTCGTCGACGACGATCAGTTCCTTGCGCACGGGCACGGCCAGCACGCGGGGGATGATCTCGGCGATGGTGTCTTTCTCGTTGTAGACCGGCATCACGACGGACAACAGCGGGTCCGTCAGCGCGCCCTTCAGCCGACTCATCGACTCCCTCCGCGCCCGGCGGACCGATACCCGTCCGGATGCCGTTCGTGCCACCGCCACGCCGTCTCGACGATGGTCTCGAGCGCGAAGTAGGCCGGCTTCCAACCGAGCTCGTTGCGCGCCGCCGCGCTCGAGGCGACCAGCCGCGCCGGATCGCCCGGGCGGCGCGGCCCGATCGCGTGCGGCACCGGCCGCCCCGTCACCCGGGCGACAGCGTCGATGACCTGACGCACGGACAGGCCCTCGCCGTTGCCAAGATTGTAGGCGGTCGAGGCGCCTCCGGCTTCGAGCCGGCGGAGGGCGAGCACGTGCGCCGCGGCGAGGTCGGTGACGTGGATGTAGTCGCGGATGCAGGTGCCGTCAGGCGTCTCGTAGTCGTCGCCGAACACCGTCAGGCCTTCGCCGCCCTGTGCCGCCGCGATCGCGCGCGGGATCAGATGCTCCTCGGGATGATGGTCCTCGCCGATGAGCCCGTCGGGATCCGCGCCCGACGCGTTGAAGTAGCGCAGCGCGGTGGACTTGATACCGACCGCCCGCTCCAGATACGGCAGCGAGCGCTCGACGACGAGCTTCGACTCGCCGTACGGGTTGATCGGCGTCTGCGGGTGCATTTCGTCGATGGGAATGCGCTGCGGCTCGCCGAACGTCGCCGCCGTCGAGGAAAAGACGAAGCGGGTGACGCCGACGTCGGCCATCGCGCTGAGGACGCTCATCGCGCCAGTCACGTTGGCGCGATAGTAGCCGAACGGGTCCTTGACCGAGCCGCCGACCGAGAGCAGCGCGGCGAAGTGCATCACCGCGGCGGCGCCGCTTTCGCGCAGCGTGCGCTCGAGCGCCGGCGTGTCGAGGATGTCGCCCTGGAAGAACGTGATCGATCGGCCCGGAAACGCGGCGGCGACACGCGCCACCGCTTCCCGGTGTCCCGCCAGCAGACTGTCGTAGACCACGACGTCGTAGCCGGCGGCGGCCAGCGCCTTTACAGCGTGGCTGCCGACGTAGCCGGCGCCGCCGGTGACGAGCACCGTGCTCATGGACGCCCGATCGAGACGTACGTGAACCCGGCCTCGCGCATCTCGGCCGGATCGTAGATGTTGCGGCCGTCGAATACCACCGGTTCCTTGAGCAGCCGCTTCATCTTCGCCAGATCGGGATCCCTGAATTCATTCCACTCGGTGATGACCACGAGCGCATCGGCGTCCTTGAGCGCCTGGTGCGCCAGCTTCGCGTACTGAATCTTCGACTTGAAAATCCGTTTGGCCGATTCACGCGCCTCAGGATCGAACGCCCGCACCTTCGCGCCGCGCTTGAGCAGCCCTTCGATGATCGGCACCGCCGGCGCCTCGCGCATGTCGTCGGTGCGCGGCTTGAACGCCAGCCCCCACACGGCGATCGTCTTGCCCTTGAGCGACTTCTTGCGGAAGTGCTCGTCGATCCGCTCGAGCAGCTTCAGCTTCTGCTTTTCGTTCACCGCTTCGACCGACTCGAGGATGCGGAACCGGTACTTCTTGTCCGCCGCCGACTTGATGACGGCCTTCACGTCCTTCGGGAAGCAGCTGCCGCCGTAGCCCACGCCGGGGAACAGGAACGCGGGACCGATGCGCTTGTCGGACGCGATCGCCTGGCGCACCTTGTCGACGTCGGCGCCGAAGCGCTCGCAGACGTTGGCGATCTCGTTCATGAACGAGATGCGCGTCGCGAGCATCGCGTTCGCCGCGTACTTGCACAGCTCGGCGCTCGCGCAGTCCATCACCATGATCGGCGCGCCGGTGCGGGTGAACGGCTTGTAGAGGTCCGTCATGATGTCGGCGGCGCGCTTGTCGTTGGCGCCGATCACCACGCGGTCCGGCTTCAGGAAGTCCTCCACCGCGGCGCCCTGCTTCAGGAACTCGGGATTGCTGACGACGCTGAACGGGTGCGTGGTCTCGCGGCGGACGACCTCACGGACCAGGTCCGACGTGCCGGCCGGCACGGTGCTCTTGTCGACGATGACGGTGTAGCCGGTGATGTTGGCGGCCACTTCCTTCGCCGCCGCCAGGACGTACTTGAGGTCGGCCGAGCCGTCCTCCCCGGTCGGGGTGCCGACCGCGATGAAGACGACCTCCGCCTTCTTCACCGCCTCGTCGAGCTTGGTCGTGAACGACAGCCGGCGTTCGAGCCGGTTGCGGCGCACGAGGTCGCTCAGGCCGGGCTCGTAGATGGGGATTTGCCCACGATTGAGGGTGCGGATCTTCGCTGCGTCTTTGTCTACGCAGATCACGTCGTTGCCCGTTTCCGCCAGGCAGGCACCGACGACCAGACCCACGTAACCCGTCCCAATGACCGCAATCCTCATGAACGCGTCGCCTCCAGACAGATGAAACTCCTCACGGTAGCATTGGCCCTTTCATACTGTCAACCGATTGCAGGATAAGGAGTTGCACGCTTCGTCACGTCGCCAGGCCGCGCGCGCGTGATAGCATCGGCGCCACCTCGCCCGTGCGGATTCTGCTCGACTACCGCCCCGCCTTGCGGCAGCGAACGGGCGTCGGCGAGTACGTGCACGAGCTCGCCCGCGCCCTGGCCGCGTCGTCGCCGCCAGACGAGGCGCTGCTCCTGTTTTCCTCGTCCTGGAAGGATCGCCTCCGGCCGGACGTGATCCCTGGCGTCACCGTCGTCGACCGGCGGATTCCCGTGAAAGCGCTCAACCTCCTGTGGCACCGGCTGGGCTGGCCCGACGCGGGCTCGCTGGCCCGCGCGCGTCTGGACGTCGCGCATTCGGCGCATCCGCTCCTGATGCCGGCTCGGAACGCCGCGGCCGTCGTCACCGTCCACGATCTCGACTTTCTCGACCACCCCGAGCGCACGCGCGACGAGATCCGCCGCGACTACCCCGCGCTCGCGGCCTCGCACGCTCGCCGGGCCGATCGCGTCGTCGCCGTTTCGAAGCACACCGCGGCGGAGGTGACGCGGCGGCTTGGCGTCGCGCCGGATCGCATCTCGATCTGCTCGCCGGGACGGCCGGGCTGGGAGCGGCGCGAGGCCGAGCCGCCGGCCGGATACATCCTGTTCTTCGGTACGCTCGAACCGCGCAAGAACGTCGGCACGCTGGTCGACGCCTATGCGCATCTGGTCGCGCGCCGTCCGGAAACCCCGCGGCTGATGCTGGCTGGCGGGCTGACGCCGGCGGCGGAGAGCATCGAACGGCGCGTCAGCGAACCGCCGGTGGCCGGGCGTGTCGATCTGCCCGGCTACATCGACCCGCGCGATCGCGAGGATCTCTACCGCGGCGCACTCGTCCTCGTGATGCCGTCGCACACCGAAGGGTTCGGCATTCCGGCGCTCGAAGCGATGACCATCGGCGTGCCGGTCGTGGCCGCCAATCGGGGCGCGCTTCCAGAAGTCGTCGGCAGCGCCGGACGGCTGATCGATCCGGACGATCCCGTCGCACTGGCCGCCGCGCTCGAGGCGGTGGTGTTCGATCGCCCGACGCGAGACGGCATGCGCCAGGCCGGATGGCGCGAAGCGCGGCGCTACGACTGGTCGCTCACCGCGCGGCAGACGCGCGACGCGTGGTCGGCGGCCATGGACGCGCGCCGGAGACGCCGTGGCTGATCGACCGCTCCGGGTCGCCGTCGATGGGCGCGAGCTCACGGGATCGCCGACGGGCGTCGGCCGTTATCTCGGCGCGTTGCTCGAGCGCTGGGGTCGGGGCGACAGCGACGCGCCGCGGTTTCAGGTGATCGTGCCGCGCGCTGAGCCCGCCGGCGCCGATCGGTTCGGACCGCAAGTCGAATGGATCGTCGAGCGCGCCGGACGCGGCGGCACGGCCTGGGAACAGACGCGGCTGCGTCAAGTCGTCACTCGGCTGGCGCCCGACGTCTTCTTCGCGCCCGGCTACACCGCTCCGCTGGCCTTGCCGTGCCCGCTGGTCCTCGCGGTTCATGACGTCTCGTTCTTCGCGCATCCCGAGTGGTATCGGCCGCGCGAAGGCTTTCGGCGCCGCCTCCTGACGCGCGCGAGCGCGAGACAGTCGCGGGCGATCGTCACGATCTCCGAATTCTCGCGCCGCGAGATCCTGCGCTACCTCGGCGTGCCCGCCGAGCGCGTGCATCTCGCGTATTGCGGCGCGCCGCCGATCGACGCCGACGCCGCACCGAGCGATCGCGAGCCGCTGGTGCTGTTCGTCGGCTCGCTCTTCAACCGGCGGCATGTCCCGGAAACCATCCAGGGCTTCGCGCGCGCGGTCGAGGTCGTGCCCGACGCGCGTCTGGTGTTCGTCGGCGACAACCGGACGTCCCCCCGGATCGAGCCCGAGGCGATGGCCCGGACGCTGGGCGTCGGGACGCAGGTCGAATGGCGCCGCTACGTGTCGGACGCCGAGCTCGACGATCTGTACCGCCGCGCGCGGGTGTTCGTGTTCGTGTCCGATTATGAAGGCTTCGCGCTGACGCCGGCCGAGGCGCTGGCGCGCGGCGTCGCGCCGATTCTCGCCGACACGGAGGTCGCGCACGAGATCTACGCCGGCGGCGCGCGCTTCGTGCCGCCGACCCCCGAGTCGATCGGCCGCGCGATGATCGAGCTGCTCAGCGACGCCGACGCGTGCCGCCGCGTCGTCGACAAGGGCCAGGACGCGATCTCGCGCTTCTCGTGGGAGGAGTGCGCCGACAAGGTCGCGCATCTGCTCGCCGCGGTGGCCGCGCAATGAGCGGCGCGCACATCGACATCGTCATCGTCAGTTTCAACACGCGGGCCGATCTCCTCGCCTGCCTGGACTCGATTCGCGCCGCCGGATCGACGCTCGTCGCCCGCGTGGTCGTCGTCGACAACGCCTCCAGCGACGGCAGCGTCGAGGCGGTTCGGGCCACGCATGCCGGCGTCGACGTCGTCGCGCTCGATCGCAACGTCGGGTTCGGCGCCGCGAACAACGTCGGCATCCGCCGCGGCGCGGCGCGGCTGGTGCTGCTGCTCAACAGCGACACGATCGTGCCGGCCGGCGCGATCGAGACGCTCGCGGCGCGGATCGATGCGACCGGCGCCACCGCCGCGGGCCCGCGGCTCGTCGACGCCGACGGACATCCGGAGATCTCGTTCGGACGAATGCTGTCCCCGGCGGCCGAGCTCGCGCAGATGATTCGCGGCCGGATGGCGGCGTGCCGCACGTCTTTCTGTGTGCGCGCGACCGAGCGACATCTCGCGGCCGAGCGCGACGTCGACTGGGTCACGGGCGCGTGTCTGCTCGTCCGCCGCGATGCCGCCCTTGCGGCCGGTCTGTTCGACGAGCGCTACTTCCTCTACGAAGAGGACGTCGACTTCTGCGCCGCGCTCCGTGCCGGCGGCGGCCGCATCCTCTTCACGCCGGCGGCGACGGTCGTCCATCGCCGCGGCCGGTCGCCGAAGGCCGCGAGTGGGCCCCAGCACTACGATCGCAGCCACGTGGCGTTCTACGAGAAGCACGTGCCGCGCTGGGCGCCGCTGCTGCGGCTCTCGCTGCGACTGCGCGGCCGAGCCATCCGATAGAATTCGTCGCGGAGCGCCTGTTGCGAGTCGCCATCGACGCCCGCAAGCTGCACGACTTCGGCATCGGCACCTACGTCCGCAACCTCGTCACCGAGCTGGCGCGGCTGGACGGCGGCGTCGAGTATCAGCTGCTCTGCCGCAGCCGCGACACGGCGTTCGTCGAGGCGCTCGGGCCGCGCTTCCGCGCCCTCGTCGAGACCTCGGGCAACTACTCGCTCCGCGAGCAGGTCAGCATCCCGTTCGCGCTGGCGCGCGCGCGCGTCGATCTCTTTCACGCGCCGCACTACGTGGTCTCACCGCTGACGCGTTGCCCGTACGTGGTCACGATTCACGACTGCATCCACCTGCGATTTCCGGAGTACCTGCCCAACCGCATGGCCTACACGTACGCCCTGGCGATGATGCGGATGGCAGCCAGACGGGCGCGGCGGGTCCTGACCGTCTCCGAAGCCTCGAAGCAGGACATCCTGCACTACCTGCAGGTGCCGGCCGAAAAGGTGGAGGTGATCTACAACGCCCTGGACGAGCGGCTGGCGGCGGCGCCGTCGGCCGAGGACATCGACCGGGTGCGGCAGCGCTTCCTGCTGACCTCGCCGTTCGTGCTCTATGCCGGCAACATCAAGCCGCACAAGAACCTCGATCGGCTGATCGAGGCGTTCTCGCTGCTGCGTAAGGGCGGCCGCGAGGACCTCAAGCTCGTCATCATCGGCGACGAGATCAGCAAGTACCCCCAGCTGCGCCGTCTCGTGCATCGGTTCCAGCTCGACCGCGAGGTCCGTTTCCTGGGCTTCGTGCCCGACGCCACGCTCGCCGCGCTCTACGGCCTCGCCTCGGTGTTCGTGTTCCCGTCGCTCTACGAAGGCTTCGGCCTGCCGCCGCTCGAGGCGATGGCGTTCGGGACGCCGGTCGTGACCTCGAACGTCTCGTCGCTGCCGGAGGTGGTCGGTGACGCGGCGCTCCTGATCGATCCGCTCAGCCCGGCCGAGATCGCGAGCGCAATCGGGCGCGTCCTCGACGACGAGGTCCTTCGGGCGGAGCTGGTGCGGCGCGGTCGCGAACGCGTCAAGACCTTCTCGTGGGCGCGATCCGTCAAGCGCGTCCGCGAGGTCTACGACGAGATCTGCCAGGGAGCCGCGCGTGCCTGAGGCGACGCTGCCGTCGCCGCCCTGGGCGGGATTGCGCGTCGCGCTCGTCCACGACTGGCTCACCGGGATGCGTGGCGGCGAGAAGGTGCTCGAATCGCTGTGCCGGATCTTTCCGGACGCGCCGCTCTTCACGCTGGTCCACGCGCGCGGATCGGTGTCGCCGCTCATCGAGCGACGCCGCATCAAAGCCTCGCTCGTGCAGCGGCTGCCCTCGCCCGCCCGGCTCTACCGTCATTACCTGCCGCTCTTCCCGGTCGCGATCGAGACGTTCGATCTCGACGACGTCGATCTGGTGATCTCGACGAGCCACTGCGCGGCGAAGTCGGTGGTGCCGAACGGACGCGCGTTTCACGTCTGCTACTGCCATTCGCCGATGCGCTACGCGTGGGACCAGTTCCCGCACTACTTCGGCCCCGAACGGGTGGGCGCGGCCGCGAGCGCGGCGCTCCGGCCGGTGCTCGCCTGGCTGGCCCGGTGGGACCGGTCGACGGCCCACCGCGTACACCGCTTTCTCGCGAATTCTCAATACGTTGCGGGCAGGATCGCCCGGTACTATAATCGGCAGGCGACTGTGTTGTATCCGCCGGTGGACACCACCTTCTTTACGCCCGGCGACGTCCGACCGGCGTCCCACGTTCTCGTCGTCTCGGCGCTCGTGCCCTACAAACGCATCGACATCGCCATCAACGCCGCCCGCGAAGCGCGTGTGCCGTTGAAGATCGTCGGCACCGGACCGGACCTCGCGCGCCTGCGCGAGCTCGGCGGCGGCGACGTGGAGTTCTGCGGCCACCTGCCGGCCGACCGGCTGCGCCACGCGTATCGCGACGCGCAGGCCGTGGTCCTGCCGGCCGAAGAAGACTTCGGCATCGTCCCGGTCGAGGCGATGGCCTGCGG
>DASTCC010000181.1:0-2033 GCA_035711465.1 Vicinamibacterales bacterium | reverse complement strand
GGCGCGCCAGCGGCGCGAGCGATCGGCGGCGGCCGGCGGCGTCGATGACGCGGCGCCAGGCCTGCTCCGCCTCGTCGTGCCGGGAGGCGCGGCGCAGCAGCGCCGCGAGCCGGGCGCTTGCGTGCGCCGCGATCTCGGAGTCGTCGCCGTCGCCGGCGAGCGTAAACGCATGCTCGGCGCGCGCGCAGTCGCCGGCCCGCTCGTAGAGGCGGCCGAGCGCGAGCTGTTCGCCGGCGTCGCGGCAAGCGTCGGGGCCGTCGGCGGCGAGCATCAGCGCGTGCGACGTCACCGCCGCGAGCGAGATGAGGTCGTGACGGTTGTGCTCGAGCACGCCCTCGACCACCGACGGATCGCCCGTTCGCAGGAACTGGAAGTACCGCACCGGAATCTCGAAGCCGCCGACGTCGCCGAGCCGGTGGAACCCGAGCACCAAGCGCTCGAGCGCACCGAGCGTGCAGCCGCCGGCGTCGCCGGGCAGCTCGTAGAGGCGTTCGGACGCCGGCATCCGCGCCGGGCGTCCCCAGAGCCGCCGCGCCGGCGGCAGCATGTCGAAGTGCGGCAGATCCTCGGCCGCGCTCTGTTGACGATGAAACGCCCAGCGCGTGTCCATCGTCGGAATGTCGAACGTGCGGCCGTTGTAGGTGACGAGCAGCGACGCCTCGTCGAAGATGGCGCCGAGCTCCTCCAGCAGAGCCGGCTCCCCCGCGGGTCCGGTCAGCAACAGCTGCCGCACTTTGAAGCCGCCGTCCTCGAACCAGCCGCAGCCGACGAGAAACGCGATCGTGCCGGCGCCGCCGCTGAGGCCGGTGGTCTCGATGTCGAAGAACACGATCCGCGAGGCCCAGTCGGCGACCTCGGCGAGGCGCGGGTCGAGCAGCGTCAACGGCGCGGTCGGGACGATCTCGTACGAGCCGACTCGTCGCTTGCCGTGAAAATCCATCGCGTCCCACGTGCGATCGATCGCGACGAACGAACCGCCGCGGCGCGTGCGAACCTCGCCGTCGAGCTGCCGCGCGACGGCGCCGGCGTCGATGCTCTGCACCGGCATGCCGAGATCGGGGACGTAGGTGAGCTCGCGTGCGGACTCCGCCGCCGGCGTGCGAACGATGGCGCGAAGGCGGGCGGTGAGATCGCGCATGGACCTAGGCCGGCACCGAATGCCCGGCGAGCAGCTCGAGCAGATGCGACGCGACCGATTTCGCGAGCGGCCCGCTCGCGCCCTCGGGTCCGACGCACGACGGGCAGCCGGAATGGCACGGGCAGCCGTCGATGAGCTCGCGCGTCTTCGCAATCAGCGCGTCGTGCATCGCGAAGAGCGGCTCGCTCAGGCCGATGCCGCCCGGGTAGTTGTCGTACAGAAACACGATCGGCTCGGCGTTCAGATCCGGCGCCTGCCCGCGCGACCGGCCGCCGAGGCGATTGCCGCCCTCGAGGCTGACGCCATCGATCGAGAGGCCGAGATCGTGGCCGTCGCACATCAGCAGCAGCGGCGCGACGTTGCGCATCGCATGCGCCAGGCCGATGACGCCGTCGCGGCGGTCGGCCGATCCGTACGGCAGGCTCGCCATCGTCTGGCGCGGAATCATCAGCCAGTACGACGTCGTGTGCATCTGCTGCTCGGGCAGATCGAGCTCGCCCGACCCGACATTCTCGTTCGTGTAGAACTTGATCTTCTTGAAGCCGACGACGCGCGAGACGACGTGCACTTCGCCGTGCGATCGGAGTCCCGTCTCCGGCGGCGGCACCGGCTCGAGACTGTGCGACGCCGGCGCCGATCCCTCGTCGTCGAGGCCCGCCGCAAGCGCCGCGGCGCTCGACAACGTCGCCTCGGCCTGCCGCTCGAGATGGGCGCCTTCGAAGGTCTCGAGGATCGTGACCTTGGTGTGGGTGATCGCGTCGGTGTAGTAATCGCACTCGACCGCGCGCACGAACGCCTTGCGATTGTCGTGATCGAAGCGCTCGACCTGATACAGCCGGCCTTCGACGATGTAGATCGCCTTCTCGTGCAGCGTCGCCGGCCCGCTGGTGAAATC
>DASTCC010000180.1:0-19925 GCA_035711465.1 Vicinamibacterales bacterium | reverse complement strand
CTGGCCACGACGCCCTTGGAGTACTCGATCTTCTCCTTGAGCATGTTGTCGCGAATCGTGCCGGCGGCCTCGTTCAGCTTGCGGGCTGAATCGCGCTGATTCGACGCGAGCGCCTGTCGCGCGAGCGCGCCGATCTGCTGCTCGATGTCCGCGACCTTGCCGCGCATCTCGTCTTTTTCCTGCGCGAGCTGGCGCGCCTGCTGATCTTTCTGCTCGCCCGCCTTGTCGAGCGCGGCGACGCGCTGCGCGACGTCCTTCTGCTGGCGCGCCAGATCGTCGGCCTTGCGCTGCAGGTCCTTCACGTTCTGTCCGGACTGCTGCGCCTGGTTGTTCTCGAGCAGCTTCGCGGCGTCCTGCAACCGCTGGTACGCCTGCTGCGCCTGCGCGCCGCCGTCCTGGCCGCTCGCGGCCGCCTGGCGCATCGCGTTGGCCGACTCCTGCAGCCGCTTCGCCGCGTCGGCGAGGTCCGGCCGCTGCTGGCCCTGGCGTTCGGCGTCACGACGCAGCTGTTCGAGCTGGCGGGCCATCTGCTCGACCTCGTCGGCCATCGAGCGCTGCCCGGATCCGCCGCCCGACGCCTGCTGCTGTCCGCGCTGGCGCCGCTGCTGTTCGGCCTGCTGCAGCTGCCGCCGCGCCAGCTCGCGCAGGCGCTCGGCCAGCTCGGACGCCATCTGCCCGCCGCCGCCACCGCCCCCGCCGCCGCCACCCTGCTGCCGGCGCACCTCGAGCTCGTACGACTGCTCGGCGTCCTGCAGGTGCTTCAAGGCGCGCTGCTCCGGCGCGAGCGCTTCCTTGGTCTTCTGATCGCGCAGCATCGCTTCGGCCGCCTTCATTTCTTCGGCCGCCTTCGGCAGGAGCTCGACGATCCGCTGGATGTTCTCGCCGGCGCCGCCACCCAGCCGCTGGCGCATCGTCTGCACGAGCGTCTCGACCTCGCTGCGCAGGCGCTCCTGCGACAGCTCGACGAACTTCGTGTCTTCCTTGACCTTGTCCGGCGGGTTCTTCGCCTTGTCGCGGTTGACGTTGAACGTCGCGGAGATCACCTGCCGCTGCTGCTCGGAGAGCGCGCCCGGCTGGCCGCCGCGACCGCCTCCGCCGCCGCCGCCGCCGCCGGCCTGCGACTGCGCCTCGCGGAAATTCTGGCCGAACGGCCGGATCTGGACGAAGTAGATGTCGCTCGACGTCGCCTTCGGGCCCTTCACCGTGTCCGTGTCGCGCGCGACGGCGTAATACGACACGAAGTCGCCCGCCTTCACGCCGAGCTCTTCCAGATAGATCGTGTGAGCGCCGCTGACTTCCGTCAGCGCCTTGGCGCCCTTGCCGTAGAGCGTCGCCGTCTTCTCGGCGCCGCCGTTGACGGAATACACCAGATCGAGCTGCCGCACGCCGAAGTCGTCGTCGGCCTTGGCCTTGATGTAGACCTCTTCCACCGGGTTGGCCTGGATGTCGCGGCGCGGCTTCTCGAACGAGACCGTCGGCGGCTGATCCTCGAGCGCGTCGATGGTGTACTTCGGCGACGCGGCGACCTTCTCGCCCCGCGGGCCGACCAGCTCGATCGTGTAGTAGCCGTCCTGCTTGACCGTGAACTGGCCGGTCAACGTGCCGTCGCCGCCGGTCGTGAGCGTCGCCGCGTCGCCCGGATCGAGCGCCACCGCGCCGCCGGGCGTCGCCATCGTCGAGGCGACGCGCAGCCGGATCTCGGTGCCTTCGAGCACCGCGATGTCGCCGCCGTCCTCGACCTTCTGCGGCGGCAGCCCGGTGTAGGCCGGGAACACGTACTCGAGCTCGAGCTTCGAGACGGCCGGCAGCTCGACCACGTCCATCTTGTAGGTCGGCGAGCGCACGCCGTCGGCCTCGACGTAGTACTGCACCGACGCCTTGAGGTCGAAGATCATCCCTTCGAAGGTCATCGCGTCGCCGGCGGGCACGAGCGGCACGCGCTCGAACTTCTCCGCGCCGTCCGCCTTCATCATCAGCGTCGCGTCGGTCGATCGGAAGCCGGCGAGCTTGGCGCCGACGATCTGGTCCGATCCCTTCGGCACGCTGACGTCGCCCGGCTTGACGGTGATCGCGTACGGGCTCGCGGCTTCCGCGCTGCGCGAGAGCACCAGCAGCGCCGACGCGCCCTGACGCAGGAACTCGGGGCCGATGGCGAGCAGCAGCGCCGCGACCGCGGCGAGCGATCCGAGCGCGACCGTGAGACGACGCATCGATCGCTGGCCGACCGACCGGCCGCCATTGACCGCCCGGGCGCGCTCGACGGCCTGCTCGACCATCCGTTCGACGATGACCGGCGGCACGTCGACGAGCGTGCCGGGTGCGCCCGACGCGCCCAGATCGACGGCGCTCAGAATCGACGCCTGGAGCGACGGCTCGTGCTCCTCCAGATACAGCGCGACCTGCATGTCGGAGACGCGACGCCGCATCGGCAGGAAGAACCACACCGCCAGCAGCACGGCGAACACCGAGAAGATCGCGATGCGGAAGCCGACGATCGACGAGGGGCTGAACTTGTAGGTCCGGAGCCCCCACGACGCCAGGAGCAGCGCGACGAACGCGCCGAAGAGGACGATGATGGCGCCGCGCAGCAGCTGCTTCATGCGCCAGCGGCTGCGCACCTGCCGGATGACGTTGACGAGTTCCTGGTGAGGAGCGCCGCCCTGCGGACCAGCCATGGAAATCTCCCTGTTTCTGCTGAGCTTAGCATCCTTAAGACGCATTCCCGGGCCAGGAGGCCGGTCCGGAAAAGCGCCCGCAACCGGTCGGCGCACCGGGCTCGTCACCGGAACTGACGAGCGCAGGCGGCCGAAACCGGCCCGTTCTCTATTTATCGGTCGGCGGGCTGACCGAGACCCGGACCGAACCGCCGCGACCAGCGGTTGGCCAGCATGCCCTCACCCAGCAGGGCCATCACGCCCGCCAGAAAGAGGAACCACCAGACCGACTGCTTCTTCTCGATGTCTGCGGCCGTGAGCTCGGGACGCTCCAGCGACTGGCCCGAGGCGGTCGCCGCGGCGCGACCCGTCGCCGACGTCGCGAACTCCTGCGGCGCGATGGCCGCCAGATCCGACTCGGTGGGCTCGAGATTCACGGCGACCGAGAGCGGCTTTCGGTCGCCGGCGCCCTGCATCCGCACCGAGTAGAACCCCTGCTCCGAAAGCGTCATCGCCGCCGCATTGATTCCACCGAGCCCGAGCTGCTGCCCCGATGGCGTCAGGACGACGCCTGACGGCTTGTCGCCGGCGCTCCCACCCGATCCCGCGCCGCCCTCGCGGACCAGCGCGGCGAGCGGCACCGAGACGTCGAGCGTGCGGCCGACCGTGTACCACGCCTCCGGATCCTCGTACTGGGCGAGGTGTCTGAGCACCGCCGGGGCGACCACCGGAAACAGCGGTTTGGTCGCGAAGTCGTTCCAGCCGTTGTCGAGCGTCGACGTCCACAGCACGATCCGGCCGCCGCCCAACCGCCGCTCCACCATCGCCGCGCCGCCGTCGTCGAAGCGCGCGAGCACGCGATCGTCAGGCGCGGGCTCGATGCGCCGGTAGCGGTAGAAGCGGACGTTGGTGAAGGTGCCGTTGCGCGGATCGCGGAACGGCTCGAAGACCGGGTGGCTGTAGTCGAGATAGCCAAGCGTGCCGAGGCTGGCTTTTCGATCGACCATCTGGCCGAGCCGGCCAGGCATCAGCCGGCTCTCGGCATTCCAGGGCGATCGCTCGGCCGTCGCGATCAGCAAGCCGCCGCCCTGCTCGACGAACTGCTGCAGCGCGTTGGTCGCTTCGCTGCCGAGCGCCGAGGTGTCGTTCAGGACGACCACGGACCGGCCCTTGAAGCTCCCCGCGGAGACGCGCGAGACCGGCACGACTTCGGCGGTGAAGCGCGGCGCCGTCGAGACGTCGAACGCCGTGAGCATGAACAGACTCGGACTTCCGGGTCCCGACACCGGCTCGCCGTCGGCCTGCACGATCAGCACCGACACGGGACGGCTCGGCGCAAGCACGAAGTGGAAGGTGTTGTCGGCGGGCAGCTCGTCCTTGCCGGCGAGCACGCGCGCGCGGACCGGCGCCGACGCCGTCACCGGCGGGAAGGTCACCGAGCCGGACGCGTTGGGCGCGATCGTGACGTTGCGCGTGTCGACGACGCGGCCCTCGACCTCGAGGCTGACCGGGAGGTTCGTGACCTCCCGCAGGCTGCGATTCGAGAGGCCGGCGGTGATGGTGACGCGCTCCTCGCCCGAGAACTGCGCCCGCTGAAACGCCACCGACGTCACCGAGAGGTTGGTCGCTTCGGGCGTCGCGACGGAGATCGGCACCAGCTCGGCGCCCTCGGGCAGCCGGATCTCCTCCTGCCGCTCCCATCCCGATCGCTGGAAGTCGCTGATCAGCACCGCCTGCTTGCGCGGCAGCTGCGAGCGCGACAGGAAGCTCTGCGCCCAGCGCAGCGCCGGGCCGTAGCGGGTGCTGTCGGCGCTGACCCTGGCGGCGTCGATGCCGGCGGTGAGCACGCCTTTGTTGCCGGTCGCTCTGATCGCCTCTTCGACGCCGGTCCCGAAGAGCACCAGCGTCGCCTGGTCGCCGCCGCCGAGGCCGGAGATGATCTGCTTCGCCTGGTCCTGGGCGCGCTGGAAGTGATCGCCGTAGCCCATGCTCGCGGATCGATCGAGCAGGATCACGACCTCGCGGGCGCCGTCGAGCGCCGCGGCGGCGCGGACCGGATCGACGGTGAAGAACGGGCGGCTGAACGCCGCCACGACCAGGGCCATGGCGGCCGCGCGCAGGAGCAGGAGCGGCCAGTTGTGGATGCGGCGGCGCTCCACCGACTGATACGGGATCCGGCGGATGAACATCAGCGACGGGAACTCGACGATGTCTTTCCGCTCGCGCTGGATCAGGTGCACGATGATCGGCACCGCGATCGCGGCGAGCCCGACGAAGAACAGCGGCGCGAGGAAGTTCATGGCTCAGCGCACCCTCATGAGTCGTTCGCGGTTGCTGAGGTACGTGAACAGCGCGTGGTCGAGCGGCTGCGACGTCGTCAACTGCACGTAGTCGATCCGCGACTCGGAGAACTTGGTCGTCAGCGTCTCGATGTGCTCGCGAATCATCTTGCGATACTGCTCGGCGAAGACCTCGGGCACGACCGGCACCTCTTCGCCGCTTTCCAGGTCCTGGAAGCGCGAGGCGTCGCGATACGGGAACTCGATCTCGGCCCTGTCGAGCACGTGGAACACGACCAGGTCGTTGCCGAGGAACCGGTAGGGCTTGAGCGCGTCGAGCAGCTCGTCGGGATTCTCGTAGAAATCCGAGATCAGCGCGACGATGCTGCGGCGCTTGAAGTGCTCGGCGAGGTTGCCGACCATCTTCAGGAGCCGGCCCGGCTTCGACGGCTGGGCGCGATCGAGCGTGTGCAACAGCGTGTTGAAGTGCTTCGCCGAGGGCGGCACGTGGGCGACGACGTCCTCGTCGAAGGTGATGATGCCGACGCGGTCGCGCTGGCGCTGTGACAGATAGGCCAGGCAGGCGGCGAGGAACTTGCCGTACTCGAGCTTCGAGACGTTGCCTTCGCTCGCGAAGCCCATCGACTTCGAGACGTCGACGAGCGCGCAGAAATTCGCGTTGGTGTCGGCCTCGAACTGCTTGACGTAGTACTTGTCGGTGCGCGCGTAGAGCTTCCAGTCGACGCGGCGGATGTCGTCGCCGGCGACGTAGCCGCGATGCTCGGCGAAGTCGATCGAGGCGCCGAAGTACGGCGCCCGATGCAGACCGTTGATGAAGCCGTCGACGACCGAGCGCGCCAGCAGCTCGAGATCCTTGATCCGCGCCAGGATCTTCGGATCGACGAACCGCGCGCCGGGGATGACGTGGGTTTCCATGACCGATGAAGGGGGTCAGGCCCGGCTTTCGCCGAACGGGCCAGACCCCTTACATGCCCGACCTCGGCTGCGGCACCGTCTTCAGCAGCTCGTCGATCAGCGCGTCGCTCGTGACACCCTCGGACTCGGCCCGGAAGTTGGTGAGCACGCGGTGGCGCAGCACCGGGTGCGCCAGCGCCTTGATGTCGTCGAAGCCGACGTGGTACCGGCCCTCGGTCAGCGCCTTCGCCTTGGCGCCGAGGATCAGGTACTGGGCCGCGCGGACGCTGGCGCCGAACGCGACGTACTTCTTCACCAGATCCGGCGCGTCGGCCGCCTTCGGGCGGCTCGTCCGCACCAGCCGCAGCGCGTAGCGCATCACCGGCTCGGCCACCGGCACGCGCCGCACCAGCCGCTGGAACGCGATCAGATCCGGGCCGGTCACCGGACGCTCGAACTTCGGATCGAGCACCGCCGTCGTCGTCCGCACGACGTTGTATTCCTCGTCTTCGGGCGGGTGCTCGATGACGATGTGGAACATGAAGCGGTCGAGCTGCGCTTCGGGCAGCGGATAGGTGCCCTCGAGCTCGATCGGGTTCTGCGTCGCGAACACGTAGAACGGCTCTTCGAGCGTGTAGGTGCGGCCCTGGATGGTGACCCGATGCTCCTGCATCGCCTCGAGCAGCGCCGCCTGCGTCTTCGGCGGCGTGCGGTTGATCTCGTCGGCGAGCACGATGTTGGCGAAGATCGGCCCGGGCGCGAACACCATCTGGCGCCGCCCGGTGGCCGGATCTTCCTGAATCAGATCCGTGCCGGTGATGTCCGACGGCATCAGGTCGGGCGTGAACTGGATGCGGTTGAAGTTGAGATCGAGCACCTGCGCGAGCGTGCGGATCAGCAGCGTCTTGGCGAGACCGGGCACGCCGACGATCAGGCTGTTGCCGCCGACGAACAACGTCAGCAGCACCTGGTGGACGACCTGCTCCTGGCCGACGATGAGCTTGCCGAGCTCGTCGATGATGCGCTGCTTGCCCGCGTTCATGCGATCGGCGAGCGCGATGTCCTCGGGCGAATCCATCGTGACGGTCTGCTGCTGCGAAAGCGTGGAATCCACAACTGACTCCTTGTTCGGAACGGCCCGCGGCGCGCGGCTCAGCGGGTGATGCCGTAAATGAACTGATTGACGCCGATCTTGTAGGCCTCGTTGCTCTCGTCGACGATGTAGCGGCCGGTCTCCGAGAACTCCCAGAACTCCGAGAGGTCGTTCTGGTAGTTGGCGATGACGTACATCCGCTTGTTCGGGTCGTTGCCGTCGAACAGCGCCAGGAACGCCGGCCGGCCGCCGAGGTTGTAGGCCTGCGGAATGATGTCGAAAGAGTTGATCTCGAAGAAGGTGTGGAAGATCTTGTGCTCGGGCGTGAGCTCGATCCAGCGCAGCTCGGGGAACACCTTGCTCATCTGCAGCTCGAAGTTCTGCCACGACCAGTTCGGAAAGTCGTCGACGATCAGGAACCCGCCCTTGAGCAGATAGTCGCGCAGCGGCTTGACCTCGTCGGTGCGCAGCTCCCAGTAGCCGGGCTCGACCAGATAGGCGACCGGGAACTTGAACAGCTCCGGATCGCCGAACGACATGATGCTGGTCTCCTCGACGTGCGCGGCGACGTTCGAGATCGTGCTGAGGATCCGCATGAAGTGGACCTCGCCGTCCGGGTAATCGTGCGCCCACGGCGCGCCGCGTCGGCCGCCGAAGGGATAGCTCATCCGGACGAACACGAACTTGCCGTCGTAGCGGACGTTGCCGGAGTAGGAATCCCGGAACGGCTGCTGAAAGCCGCCGCGCTGCGCGAACGGCACCGCGGCCGCCAGCAGGGCGACGATGACGACGACCGCGGCCGTCCATCGAATCCGGATCCGGGGCAACCGCATGCGACCCCCCTACGCGAGCCCCTTGGCTCGTCGATACCACCACTCGCTGCCCATCAGCGTCAGCAGGAGCACGAGCACGATGGGCATGTCCCAGAGCTCTTTCTCCTCGACGACGGTGATGCCCTTGCCGCTGTAGCTGATCGCGTCGGCGAGCGAGCCGCTGTCGGCGGCGCGGAAGAAACGGCCGTCGGTTTCTTCGGCGATGCGCTGCAGGAGCGGCGCGCGCATCGCCGCGTCGAAGTATTCGGCGTCGCTCGGGGCGACGCGCAGGCTGGACGATCCGCGGCCGGTGTCCTTGCCGTCCTTGGTGACGCCGCCGACGGTGACCTTGTAGACGCCGTCCTCGGTCGGCGTGAAGCGGCCCCGGTACTCGCCGTCCTGCTCCACCGTCCACTCGAGCGGCACGTCTTCGTTCTTGCCCGACGGCGAGGTGATGCGCGCGGTGATGCGGCCGTCGTTGATGCCCTTGTATTCCGGATCGAGCACGTCGACCGAGATCGTCACCGGCGATCCCCGCTCCACCCGATCCGGCGTCGTCGACACCATGACGCGATCGGGGACGCCGTCGACGAGCCAGCGCGACAACCGCTGCCAGAACGTGAAATGGGTCAGGTCCTCGACCGGCATCGAGGCGTGCATCCGCCAGAGCCACGAGTCCTGCACCGGCATGACCATCGCCTTGCCGCGGCCGTAGCGCTGGTAGGCCAGCACGACCTGCTCGCGGCCGCGCTCGTCGATGCCGGTGAGAATGACGCTCGCGCCAGGCTTGATCGCGCCGAGGCTGTTGACCGACGTGAGCGGCGGCAGCTTGCGCCACTTCTCGGCGTTGTCCGCTTCCTTGTCGGCCAGCTGCGTCGCCGGGTGGCTCTGCCCCGCGGGCGTCGGCCGGACGACGATCTCGGCCGGCGGATCGAGCGCGTTCTGGAGGCTGCGGTTGAGCTGCACCGGAATCGCGTTCGAGAGCGGCGTGCCGCCCCAGCCTCCTTCGGAGAACGACCGGCGGCCGCCAAGCGCGATGAAGCCGCCGCCGCGGGTGTCGACGAAGTCTTCGAGCATCCGCTGCTGATCGGGAGTGAACGCGCCGGCCTCGACGCTGCCCAGGATGATGCCGCGGTACTTGAAAAGCTCTTCGCGCGTGCTCGGGAAGCCATTGATCAGCTCGTCAGGACCGTCGACGCCGATCCGGAGAAACTTGTCCGGGACGTTGACGGTGGCTTCGGCGGTCCGCTGCAGGAGCACGACCTGGATGTTCTCGTCGTCTTCGACCGCGAGCCGGACGAACTTGGCCTCCGGCCGCGGCTCGCCCTCGAGATAGAGGATCTTCTGGCGGCCGTCGTAGACCTCGGTGAGCAGGTCGCGCTGGTTGTTCTGCGGCACCTCCTCGCCGTTCTGCGCCGGCACGCGGAAGCGGAACACGCGCGGCCCGTTTTCCGAGGCCTTGAACCGGACGCGGACGGTCTCCGACTCGCCGTCGGGCGGCAGCGTGATCTCCTGCTCGGTCACGATCCGGCCGGCATCCTCGACAAGCAGCGGGACGCGCTGTCCGGCATAGCCGGTCTGCGTGACGACGACGTCGATCACGAGCGCCGTGCCCTTGAGCACGCGCCGCGGCAGATCGACGCGCGTGATCTGCACGTCTCGCGCCAGGCGATCGCGGCCGACGCCGACGGTGAACACCGGCATCGCCTGCGCGCGCAGACCGCCGAGCGAATCGTCGATGGTCGCGTCGGCATTGTCGGCGCCATCCGAGACCAGCACCATGCCGGCGACCGGCAGGCCGCTCATCTCGTCGCGCGCCCGATCGAGCGCGTTGCCGAGCCGGCTGCCCGTGCCCTCGAACGTCAGATCGGAGGCCGACTGCAGCCGCTCGGCGGCCGACGAGAAGCGGAAGATCCGCAGCGTGAATCGCTTGCCGAGCTCGGTGAGCAGCGGCCCGTCGACGCGCCCGAACTGATCGGTGACGAAGCCGCTGCGCGCGCCGCCGTCGTGATCCGCGATCTGCATGCTGCGCGAGTCGTCGAGCAGGATGCCGACGAAGTTCTGCTGCGGCACCGCGACCTTGAGCAGCAGCATCGGCTGCAAGAGCGCGAAGGCAACGATGAGGAAGAGCGCGACGCGGTGGACCAGCAGCACCACGCGATCGCGGCCGCGGACGAGCACGAGCTGTCGGTAGGTCCAGAGCGCGTACAGGCCAGCGATGCTGACGACCAGCACCGTCAGCCACATCGATCGGGTCGCCCCGAAGACGAACTCACCCTGCTCGAAGACCAGTCGCTGGTACTTGAACAGGTACGAAAACAGCGTCTCGAACACGGAAAGCGCGATTGTATCCGAATAGGGGCCGGCCCGCGGGCGTCATTGCCCGCGGCGTCCGCAGCGATCTCACGGCGCGCCCGGCGATGGCGCCAGGCTCTCGCGCGCCAGCGCCAGAATTGTCTCCGCCGGCGCCGCGATGCCCGCCTGCGCCAGCTCCGGTCGTCCCCCGCCGCGGCCCCCGAGCGTCGCGGCCGCCTGCTTGATCCAGGCGCCCGCATCCCAGGCCACGTCGGACGACCGTGCGGCGACGACCGCGCGCGGCTCCCCGGCGCCGACGAGCACGGCGACCCGGCCGCCGTCCTTCACGATCGCCGACGCCAGCGTCTTGAGCATCACGGCATCACTGTCGGACTCGTGCCTTAAGACGACGCGATGGGCCCCGATGGTTTCCGCCTCGGACGCCCAATGTGCGGCGCGAAACCCGGCGAGCTCCTCGCTCATGACCTTTCTGTGACGATTCGCCTCGCGCAACGCGTCGCCGAGCCGGGCGACCGCATCGGGGACCTCGTTTCCGGACACCGAGAGCGATCGCGACGCGGCCTCGACGATGTCGCGCAAACGCCCGTGCGATCGCAAGGCGCGGCCGCCGCACACGAACGTGATCCGCGACGCGCCCTTGAACCGTTCGCGCCCGGCCACGGCGATGATGCCGATGCGGCCAGTCGTCGGCACGTGCGTGCCGCCGCAGGCCGACAGGTCGAAGTCCTCGATCTCAACGAGCCGCAACTCGCCCGTGCGCAGCGACTCCTTGCGCAGCGGCAGCGCCCGCGCCTCCTCCTCGGAGACGAAGCGGACCTCGACAGGCCGATCCTCCCAGACGATGCGGCAGGCCTCGTCTTCGGCGGCGGCAACCTCCGCCGCCGTCACCTCGCGCGCGAGATCGATCGTCGACGCGTCCGCGCCGAGATGAAAGCTCGTCGTCCTCACCCCGCACAGGCGATCGAAGGCCGCCGAAAGCACGTGCTGGCCGGTGTGCTGCTGCATGTGATCGAACCGGCGCGCCCAGTCGATCTGGCCGAGCACGCGCGTGTCGACGGCGAGCGGCGCGTCCACCAGGTGAGCGATCGAGCCGTCGTCGCGATCGACGACCTCGATCACGCTGGCGGCGCCGAGCCGGCCGGTGTCGAACGGCTGGCCGCCGGAGGTCGGATAGAAGGCCGTCTGATCGAGCGCGACGTCGAAGCCGGCCGCCGCGGGTTCACAGGAGACGACGGTGGCGTCGAACGTGGTCAGCAGCGGATCGGTGTAGTAGAGGCGTGTGGTCATGTTCGCGGCGGCGTTTCCAGCGGCGGCAGCTCGAAGTAGAACCGGGCGCCGCCGAGCGAGCTGCGGCTGTACCCAATCGTGCCTCCGAACGAGTGCACGATGCCATAGCTCACCGACAGGCCGAGGCCGGTGCCCTCGCCGACCGGCTTGGTCGTGAAGAAGGGCTGGAACAGCTTGGCCTCGTGCTCGGGCGGCACGCCGGGTCCGGAGTCCTCCACTTCGAGCATCACGCCATCGGCCGTGTCCGACGTGCGGACGCGAATCCGCCGCTCCGACGGCGGCGCCGCCGCCACCGCCTGCTCGGCGTTGACGACGAAGTTGAGCACGACCTGCTGCAATTCGGTGAGCACGGCGACCACCGGGCGGGTGGCGCGTTCCTCGATCTCGAACGTGACGCCCTGTTCCTGGAGCCGCCGCTGACGGAGCTCGATCACCGAAGAGACGACGTCGCCGAGCAGCACGGTGGTCGGCACCGAATGCTGCTGCCGGCTGAAGCGCGAGAGGTTGCGGATGATGCCGCTCGCCCGCGCGCTCTCTTTCTGGATCAGCGCCAGGTCGGCGCGGACGTCGGGGCGGACGTCCCGATCGCGCTGCAGCAGCTCGGCAAATCCGGAGATCGCCTGGAGGGGATTGTTGAGCTCGTGCGCGATACCCGACAGGAGCAGACCGATCGCCGCAAGCCGTTCCTGGCGAATGACCTGCTGCTGGAGCGACTCGACTTCGCGGCGCATCCGCCGTTCTTCTTCGACCTGCCGCGCGATCGCTTCGCGCGCGTCGCGCAGCTTGACGACCATCTCGCGGAACGCGTCGCGGAGGTGCTCGAGCTCGCGCGTCGGCATCGGCTCGCGCGCCGGGGTCGAGAGGTCGCCGGCGCCGACACGATCCGCGGCGCGCTCGAGCCGGAAGAACGATCGCAGGAACCGGCGCGCAAACCACGCCTCCATGATCAACAGCACCACGGTGGCAACGCCGGAGATGAGAATCATCCGTCGATAGACCGCCGACGTGCGATCCTGCGCGAGCGCCGTCGGCAGCCCGACCGTGACGGTCCACGGGTGCCGGGTCGTCCGGCTGGCGCCCAGTCGCGCCTCGAGCTCGAGATACGCGGGACCGGCCTGATGGCGAACGAGGACGTTGCCGCGGTCGTCCTCGACGCGCACGATCGATCCGTCGGGCAGCGGAATCGCCTTGACGAAATCGCGCAGGAATTGATCCTCGGCGGCGTCAGTCTGATCGACGTGCGCGGCGATGGTAGCGGCGAGGCGGGTCGCGTCCTGCTGCAGCTGCTGGAGCTGTTGTTCGTAGATCGTGCTCGCCGACCAGATCACCACCGCGCTGACCGGAATCAGCAGCATCAGGGTCGCGAGGGCGAATTGTTCTCGGAGCGGCCGCGCCACGAAGGAGTGGGCTATTCTCCGCCGCTCAACGTTCTGGAGACAACAGCGGATCGGCCACGCCGGCCTCGGCAAAGCCTCGCGCGCGCAGCTGGCAACTGTCGCAGCGGCCGCACGGACGGCCGTCGCTGTCAGGATCGTAACAGCTGTGCGTGAGGCCGAAATCGACGCCGAGCTCGACGCCGAGCCGGACGATGCCGGCCTTGGTCAGGTCCTGGAGCGGCGTCCAGATCCGCAGCGGCCGGCCGGTGACGCCGGCACGGGTCGCGAGCGACGCCAGATACTCGAACGCGGCGATGAACTCGGGCCGGCAATCGGGATAGCCGGAGTAGTCGAGCGCGTTGACGCCGATGACGATGCGCTCGGCGCCGAGGACCTCGGCCCAAGCCATCGCCAGCGATAACAGAATCGTGTTCCGCGCCGGCACGTAGGTGGACGGAATCGCCGTACCGGCCGTCGCAGTCGGGGCCGCACTCGAATCGAGATCGCGATCCTTCGGCACCTCGCCGTCGCCGACGAGCGCCGATCCGCCGAACGCCGCGAGGTCGACGTCGATCTCGACGTGCCTGACGACGCCGAGCCAGCGCGCGACGCGGCGGGCCGCCTCGATCTCGATCGCGTGGCGCTGGCCGTAGCGCACCGTCAGCGCGTAGAGGCTGAAATGCTCGCGCCTGGCCAGCGCGGCGGCCGTCGTCGAATCGAGGCCGCCGGAGAGCAGCACGACCGCGTTCGGCATCAGACGCCGCGGGCCTCCACGCCCCAGATGTACTTGTGCGCCTGGAGTTGCAGGCGGATCGGCAATCGGGACTCGAGAATCCACGCCGCCAGCGCCGCCGGCTCGAGCACACCGTGCACCGGCGAGAACAGCACCGCGCCGACGCGCGCGGTGAGATCGTGGCGGCGGACGACGTCGACGGCGTAGTCGAAGTCGGCGCGATCCCTGATCACGAACTTGACCTCGTCGGTGCGCGACAGCTGGTCGAGATTCGGCCAGTGCATCCTGCCGGCCTCGCCGCTGCCCGGACACTTGACGTCGAGGATGGTGACGACGTCGTCGGGCACGTCGTCGATCGGCCGGTGTCCGCCGGTTTCGAGCAGCACCTTGTGGCCCGCGTCGATGAGCGCCTGCATGAGCGCCGGCGTCTCTTTCTGCAGCAGCGGCTCGCCGCCGGTGAGCTCGACGAGCGGCACGCCGAGGTCGCGGACGGCGGCGACAATCTCGTCGATGCTCATCTTGCGGCCGCCGGTAAAGGCATACGGCGTGTCGCACCACTCGCAGCGGAGATCGCAGGCGGCGAGACGCACGAACGCGCAGGGCACGCCCGTGTACGTCGACTCTCCCTGCAGCGAAGCGTAGATCTCATAGACAACCGGCATCGGCGTCGCGTCACTATTATTGTGTCGTGATTCTCGTCGGCACGTCCGGGTGGAGCTATCCGAGCGGCAAAGGCACGTGGAATGGCGTGTTCTATCCGTCGCGCCGGCCGCGCGGATTCGACGAGCTCGCCTACTACGCCGAGCGCTTCGACACGGTCGAGGTCAACTCGACCTTCTACCGCATGCCCGAGCCGGCGCTGTCCCAGGCCTGGGCACGGCGGACGCCGCCGCGATTTCAGTTCGCGGTGAAGCTGTTTCAGAAGTTCACGCATCCGGATCTCTACGTGTCGCGCCCTGGCGTCACCGACTGGGACTTGTCTTCGACCGACGTCGACCTGTTCCGCCGCGGCGTCGCGCCGCTGGCCGAAAGCGGCAAGCTCATCGCCCTGCTCGCCCAGTTCCCGGCGAGCTTTCACGCCAGCCCGGAGACGCGTGACTACCTCGACTGGCTCCTCGAGGCGCTCGCCGGCTACGACGTCGCCGTCGAGCTCCGGCACCGGTCGTGGAGCGACGCCGCGGCCGAGACACACGCGCAACTGGCCGCACGCGGGGCGGCGTGGGCGCTGATCGACGAGCCGAAGTTCCGCGATTCGATCCGGCAGTCACTGACGCTGGCTCTCGGCCGGCTCACCTACATCCGCCTGCACGGCCGCAACGCCGCCAACTGGTGGGAGCCCGACGCGACCGAGGATCGCTACAACTATCTCTACTCGCCGGACGAGCTGGCGCCGGTCGCGAGCGCCGCAGAAGACGCGGACGTCGAAGATGAACCAGAGCCGCCGCGCAAGCGCAAGGTGCTGCTCTACATGAACAACCACTTCTCGGCGAAGGCGGTGGCCAATGCGGCGGTGCTGCGGCACCAGCTCGGCCAGATCCTGCCCGCGGACTATCTGCCGGAAATGGTGAGCCGCTACCCGCAGCTCGACGGCATCGTGACTACGGCTGGCCTGCCGCTTTGATGGTGACGTTGACGATGCGATCGGTCTTGACGATCTTGTCGACCACCGCCATGCCGCTGGTGACGCGTCCGACGATGATGTACTTGCCGTCCAGGCTCGGGCTGGCCGCTTTCATGATGTAGAGCTGGCTGTCGGACGACCGGGCGTCGCCCGAGTTGGCCATCGCCACGGTCCCGCGCACGTGCTTGTACTTCTTCAGATTCTCGGCGACGCCGATCGGCGCGCCGCTGTTGCCGCTGCCCCAGTAGTCGATGCGCGACATGTCGCGTGTCCCCGGATCGCCGAACTGCGCGAGCGAGGCCTCGACGCGATGGAAGCGCTGGCCGCGGTAGAAGTTCTTCTTCACCAGAGCGAGGATGTGGGCGACGCTCTTGGGCGCGTCGGCCTGATAGAGCTCGATGGTGAACGTGCCTTTCTGGGTTTCGAAGTCGAGGATCGGATTCCCCGCCCGAGCGGCGCCGACGTCGACGCCAGGCGACGCCATCGCCGCGGCGGTGGCAATCGCAATCAGGGACGTGCGGATGGTCTTGGTCATCGGCCCACCTTCGTGACCCCGATCTTAATCCCGCAACGTCACTCGTGCTGACGCACGACCGGCCCGGGTTCACCCCTGCCGGGCTCAATTGACCGTGCGCCAGCACGAGTGACGTTGCGTTTGGGGCAAATGTCGGCGAGCACGCAGGCCGGGCATCGCGGGTAGACCGGCCGGCAGACGTTCTGCCCCCAGGTGACGAGATAGAGATTGACGCGCGGCCACCAGCGTCGCGGCACGACGCGATAGAGCGCCTGCTCGGTCTGCTCGGGCGTGCGCGTCCGCACCCAGCCGAGCCGGTTGCCGATGCGATGCACGTGCGTGTCGACACAGATGTTGCGGCGGCTGGCGTGCGACAGGATGAGGACGAGGTTCGCGGTCTTGCGGCCGACGCCTGGCAGCGTCAGCAGCTCCTCCATCGTCGCCGGCACGACGCCCCCGTAACGAGTGATCAGGATCCGGCAGGCCGCTCGCAGATGCTGCGCCTTGTTGCGATAGAAGCTCACCGGGTAGATCAGCCGCTCGATGCGGCGTGCGGTCAGCTTGAGCATCGCCCGCGGTGTGTCGGCGACCGCGAACAATCGCGTCGACGCCGCGTGCGTGACTTCGTCGCGCGTCTGCGCCGAGAGCATCGTCGCGACGAGCACCTTGAACGGATCTTGGCGGGTGTCGATACTGATCTTCTCGACGGCAGGCTCGTCCATGCCACGAATGGCGCGGCCGAGACGCGTCATGACGTCGTGCGGCGACGAGATCGGAGTGTGCGTGCCGTCCAGACCCCGATCCCCGAGGCCCGCGCTCCGAGCCGGCATCAATGTCCGTGCGTCCTGCAGTAGCCGCAGTGCGTGCACTCGACGTCGGGCTCGATGATGCACGCATCGCCGGTGTTGATCAGCGTCAGGTACATCGCGTGGCTGGGATGCGCCGCGGGCGCCGGCGCCGCGCGCGCCGGTAACGGCATCGGCGGCGCGGCAGGCTCGGCGCTCCGGCCGAGATGGCGCGCAACGGCGTCGCGGACGAGCGCGCGGAGCTCCGCGTCGGTCATACCGCAGCTCCGGCAGTCAGCGTCACTTCGTCGACGATGCCGATGATCGCGGCATCGACGGGTGCGGCCTTGCGGCGCAGCGCAGCGCCTGCGGCCTTGCCCTCAATCACGACCAGCACCTTTTCACCGACGCCGGCGCCGACCGAGTCGATGGCGAGGAGCGTCGCGCCCTTCGCGGTGTCGTCGAGCGCGAGCGGCTGGACGATCAGCAGCTTCGCGCCTTCGAGCTTGCGATGCTTCTGGGTCGAGACGAGCGGACCGAGGACACGAGCTAAGACCATGGCTGGCGCGGTCGGGTGCCGCCTGGTGCGACGGGTGCGGTCAGGGACGAGGGCGCCTTCACTTCGTGACGTCCCAGCTGTCGACGATGCCGACGACGCAGGCGTCCACCGGCGGCTCGGCCGGCAGGAACGGAAACGACGCCTCGCGGCCGCGAACGAAGAAGACGTGCTCGCCGACGCCGGCGCCGCTCGAGTCGGCGGCGATCAGCATCCGGCCGATCGGCGTCCGATCGGGCGCGATCGGCTGGAGCACCAGCAGCTTGTGGCCCTCGAGCGCCTGGTCCTTCATGGTGGCGACGACGTCGCCGATGACGCGGGCGATCTGCATCAGGCGCGCGCCGCGGCGACGCGGCGGTCCTCGTCCTCGATCTCGACGTGGTCGACGATGCCGACGATGGCCGCGTCGACCGGACAATCCTTGAGGCCCGCGGCCATGCGGGCCGACGACCCGGAGACGATCAGCACGGTCTCGCCGAAACCGGCGTCGACGGTGTCGACCGCGACGAGGTAGTTGCCTTCGGGCTTGCCGGCCGCGTCGATTGGCCTCGCGACCAGCAGCTTCGAGCTCTCGAGCCGCTCGTCCTTGCGCGTGGCGACGACCGTGCCGACGACTTTCGCCAGGATCATGACGCGCCCCTCGGGCGCTTACTTCGTCGCCTTGCCGATCGGCAGGACGTCCTCGAGGTTGGCGTGCGGGCGCGGAATGACGTGGACCGAGACGAGCTCTCCGACGCGTCGGGCGGCGGCGGCGCCGGCGTCGGTGGCGGCTTTCACGGCCGCGACGTCGCCGCGCACGATCGCGGTGACGTAGCCGGCGCCAATCTTCTCCCAGCCGACCAGGTTGACCTTCGCGGCTTTGACCATGGCGTCGGCAGCTTCGATCATCGCCACCAGGCCTTTAGTCTCGACCATCCCGAGGGCTTCGCCCATTTGATCTCCTTATTGGTCGAAGGGCTTCGCCCCTCGAACTCCCCTACTCGCTCACTCGCGGGCGCCCTTCGCCCCGCGCCGTTCGCGAGGAGCGCGCTTCCGCGCGCTCTCGGTCTTCGCCCTTACGAAGCGCGCCCCGCGGCCAGCTGTCGCACGGCCTCGTCGACGAGCGCGTTCAGTTCGGCGTATGTTAGCCGAATCTCGCCGTCGGTACCTACCGGCGTCGCCGCGATCGGCTGCGCCATGCTGCTGTCCGGAACCAGCTGCTCGCCCGGCGCCGACGGCGCGACGACCACCTGGCAGACGTCGCCCCGGCCATGCGCCGACGGATCCGGACAAATCGGCGCGGGCGCCGCGATGCCGTACGTGCCGCGCAGGCCCTGCAGCCGCTCGACTTCCTCCCGCGACAGCAGATGCTCGCGCCCGAGCATCCGCGCCACCAGGCTGATGCGCGCGAAGTGCTCGATCGTCTCCATCTTGTAATAGGCGGCGAACAAGTCCCTGCCGAGCGCGAGCGCGCCGTGGTTGGCGAGGAGCAGCCCGTCGTGGGCGCGGCAATACGGCGCAACCGATTCGGCCAGCGCTTTCGTCGACGGCGTCGCGTACTCGGCAATCGGAATGCTGCCGAGCGTCGTCACCACTTCGGCGAGCACCGCCCGATCCAGGGGAATGCCGGCCACGGCGAACCCGGTCGAGAGCGGCGGATGCGCGTGGACCACGGCACCGATGTCCGGCCGCTCGCGATAGGCGACCAGATGCATCTGGATCTCGGACGACGGCTTCCGGCCCGGTGCGGCCTCGACCACCTGCCCGGCCAGATCCGTCACCACCATCATCTCCGGCGTCATGAAGCCCTTCGACACGCTGGCCGGCGTCATCAGCAGCCGATCGGGGCCGATCTTGACGCTGATGTTGCCGTCGTTCGAGGCGACGAAGCCGCGCGTCCAGAGCCGGCGGCCGACTTCGACGATGTCCGCGCGCAGCGCCGCGAGATCGACCGCCATCGTCAGCCCGCTCTGACGCCGGGCGCGCGATGCGTCGCCGCCCAGGTGTCGCGGCATGCCGCCGAACAGAAGAACTTCGTCCCGCCGCCGTCGCGGAGCGATACGGCGTTCGACTGCGGGATGTAGGTGCCGCATTGCGGATCGCGCACGAGCGCGCCGCCGGCCCGCTCGAGCGGCCGCGCGCCGCGGCGCGGCGCCTGCTGGACGCGGGTGAAACGGTAGATCGCGCGCACGATCAGGCGGATCACGAAGAGCACGACCAGCAGCCGGATGATCCAGGTCAGAACCATCACGAGCCTCCGCCGGCGCTCGCGGGCGGCGCGCCACCGGCCCCGCCGCCATGCTGCGACGCGATGCCGTCGAGCCCCTGCTTCGCGCGCCGCGCTTCCAGACTGTCGGGCGCGAGATCGATGACGCGCTGCCAGGTCGCCGCCGCGGCTTCGAGATCGTTCTTGCCGAACGCCAGCATGATGCCGCGGTTGAGCAGCGTCTTCAGATGCTTGGCGTCGATCGCGAGCGAGCGATCGATTTGGGCGAGCGCCTCGTCGACGCGATTCGCGTAGTACAGACTGACCGCCAGGTCGGTGCTGACGTCGACGTCGTTGGCGTTGAGCTTCAGGGCCGCCTGATACCAGGGAATCGCGAGGTCCGGACGATCGGCGTCGAGATACATGTTGCCGAGCTCGACGCGAACGGCGACGTTGGCGGCGTCTGTGTTCGCGACCGCCTCGAGCTCGGCCGCCTTCGCCGAATCGAGCGGCCGCGCCGGCGGCGCACCACCCCGCCCGCCCGGCGTCGGCGCCGCCGCCGCCGACGGCACCCCGGCGCCGACGACAGCCGCGCGGGGATCGGCGGACTGACTACCGAGGATCCACCCGACGATCAGACCGAACAGCGTACCGGAGAGGGCGAAGACGAGGGAGTCGCGGGACATCTTGGGAGAACGGTTGCTTCGCAATGATAGCTGTACATGAGGCTTGAAGGCTTGGAGGCTTGGGCAGGGTCGGAGTAGGGTCGGAGTAGGGTCGGAGCAGGGTCGGAGCAGGG
>DASTCC010000179.1:0-3749 GCA_035711465.1 Vicinamibacterales bacterium | reverse complement strand
ACCGTCACGGTGTTTCCGGGCGCCGACGGCAGCTTCGCCCTCTACGAAGACGACGGCCGTTCGTTCGCGCACAAGCAGGGCGACTGGATGCGAACGGCGATGACCTGGGATGATCGCCGGCGACGCTTCAGTGTGAGCCTGGCGCCCGGCTCGCGCCGGCGTCAGCCGCTGCCGCGCACGATCGAGGTCAGAGTCGCTGGAGGCGCGACCGAGCGCCTTTCTTTCACCGGCCTCCCACTGCAAATCGTCCTCTGATGAAGGGGTGGGGACTCCGCGTCGACGACGCGGCTATTAGAGCGAAAAATGCCGCGAATGGCCCCCCGACCCCTTTCGCGGCTCGCGAGTTGCAATGGCTGCGGGCATGACGCGATCGGTCTGCATCGGAGCAGTCGCTGGCGCTATTGCCGGGGTGGCGGGCGCGCTGGCCATGAACCAATTCCAACGCATCGCCGCCACCGCCCGCGGCGGACGCGAGGCGGACGACGCGACCATCGGCCTCCCTCGGACTGGACGCGGTCCCCAACCGGCGCAGGCGCTCGGCAACGCCTCCGATGACGCGACCGCGCGCGTGGCGAACGCGGCCTTCTCGGCGGCGGGATATCCACTGCGAGACGCGCGAGCGAAACAGGTCGCCGGCGAGTTCGTTCACCTTGCATTCGGCGCTGCCAACGGCGCGCTCTATGGCGCCGCGGCCGAGTTGGAGCCGCGCGTCACGGCAGCGGCAGGCGTTCCGTTCGGGGCGTCGCTGTGGGCGCTGGCTGATGAAGGCATGGTGCCGGCGATGGGCCTGTCCCGAGGTCCGCGCGATGCATCGGCCGGGTTGCTCGCCTACGGGTTCCTGTCGCACTGCGTCTACGCGATCACGACCGAGCTGGTGAGGCGCGAGCTCCGCAAGCGGCTGAACTGAGCTGGTGCGCGTTGTGCATCGGCGGCCCGTCGCATGCGTTCGATCGCCTCGCGCCGCTGGCTTCGACGGCTGGGCTCTGCCGCCGCGATTTGCCTCCTGATCGCCGCGATTGCCATCGTCGCCCTGCAATCGGGACCGGTGCGCCGGTTGGTCCAGGCCAAGATTGTCGAGCTCCTCGCGGCACAGGACATTACGTTCAGCAGTGAATCATTTGACTACAGCCTGCTCGGCCTAACGACCGAACTGCGCAACGTGCGTGTGGCGTCATCGCGTCTTCCCGGCGCGCCGCCATTCGTCGAGGTCGACCGACTGCGCGTGAATCTGAGCGCCTGGCAGGTCCTACGCGGACGGTATGTCATCGAGTCCGGCGGCATCGACGGTGTGCGTGTGCACTACTTCGTCTCCGAGAGTGGCGAAGACAACCTGCCGCGTCCACCGCATAACCCAAACGAGCCCGGGCAGCCCATCAATTACCTGATCGCTGGCTTGTCGGTACCCAATGCGCGGATCCGCTATGAGAACCGCGCCCAGGCTATCGACCTGACGCTGCCGAGCGTCTCGCTCTCCGTCGATGGCGACGCGATCACCGACCGGCACGACGTGACCATCGATGCCGCGAGCGGCGAGCTCAGTCTCCGTGGCCGCGATGTCCATCTGGATCGCTTTTCGGCAGCCCTGGACCTCGGCCGCGATGATGCCTCGATCGAGCGCGCCGAGCTCGAGGCCGAGGGCGCCGCGATCAATGCCGGTGGCACCGTGACGTCGTTCGAGGCGCCCATCCTCGATCTTGCGGCGCAGGCGACGGTGGATGCCGCGCGTGCGGCCGAAGCGGGCGGACTGAAGGACCGGATCTCGGGTTTCGTGGCGCTCGAGGCATCGGTTGTCGGCCCGCTTGATGCCGTGGCGGTACGGGCGCGCGTCACTGGTAACGATCTGCAACTGCGAGAGCTCGCCGGCATCGACGCCGACATCACGGCGGAGTATCGGCTCGGCGACGACGTCGTGCGCGTATCGCGTCTGAGGGTGAGCAGCCCCGACGGCTCCATCGACGGCGATAGCACGGTGGTGTTGCGCGGCGCCGGCCGCTCACGCGTGCACGCGCGGCTTCATGACGTGAACGCCGAGCCGTTCATGCGCGCGTTCGGTTTGCCCTATCGCCTGGCCTCGTGGATCACCGGTGACGTCGATGCCAGCTGGCCCGGGCAGCAGTTCGAGGCAGCGATTGGCACCAGTCGGTTGACGCTGTCACCCACGCGGCCGTCGGCCGCGTCAGCGATTCCAGTCGGGGGCTCGGTCGCGATCGATGCGAATGGCTCGCGCGCCGTCGCGACGGTTCGAAATGTCCGCGTCGCCGCCGCATCCGTTGACGGCCGCGTTGAGCTGACCGATCGCCGCCGTCTCGGCGGCGCGTTGCGAGCGCGTGCCGAGAACGTGCAGGCAACGGTGAGCAGCCTCGAAGCATTCCTCGGACGCCGGGCCGGATCGCTGATGCCCGTGACGGTGCAGGGTGCGCTCACTGCGGATGCGCGAATTGCCGGAACCGTCGACGCGCCGTCGGTGACCGCGAACCTTGAGGCACCCGTGCTGTCGCTGGGTGCAATCACGGATGTTGCGGCCGGCGCGTCTGTCGCCTATCGGCCCGATGCACTCGCCATCGAACGGCTAGACGTGGCATGGCGGCAGGCGCAGGTGCACGCGAGTGGCACGATGGGTCTTCGCGGCCGCCGTGCCCTGGACCTGGCGCTCGGAGCCGAGTCAGTGCCGGTTTCGGATGTCCTTGGTGCCATCGGCCGCGGCGATGTTCCGGCCGACGGTGTCCTGAACGCGAGCGCGCGCGTGGCCGGCACCGTTGAACGGCCGCTGGCCACATGGTCGCTCCACGGCACCGACCTGGTCGCCTACAAGGAAGTCCTGGGCACGCTCGCGGCCGATGGCCGCGTCGACGGTCAACGGATCGATCTCACCGCTCTAGAGCTGACCAAGCCGCAACCCTCTGGCGAAGGCCGGATCACCGCCACCGGCTCCTATCAGCTGACCACTCGCCAGTACGCGATCGATCTGCGATCGGCCAACATTCATCTCACGACCCTCGTGTTGCCAAACGCCATGCCGGTGACGGGAGCCATCGAGATGCGCGCCAACGGCAGCGGCACCATTGACGATCCCGCCGGAACCATCGCTGTCACCACCGAGGATCTCGTGGTCGGCAGCTACACGATCGGCGGCGTCGTGACGAAGACCTCCCTCGCGAACCGGCAGGCTACGATCAGTGCCGCCGCGGCGCGCTACGCGCTCACGACCAACGCGACGATCGCCACCGCGGCGCCGTATCACGCCGTCGTCTCGGCCCGGGTCGCCGATCTCGATCTGGCGAGGTTGCCGGCGCAGCTCGAGACGCCGCTCGTGGGAACGCTGAGCGCCGAGGCTGCTGCTGAAGGACCGCTGTCGAATCCGCGATCCGGACGCGCTACGGCGACCATCGCGCGGTTTGCCGGCGAGTGGCAGCAACAACCCTTCAGCCTCGAGGGTCCGGCACGACTGCGCTACGCCGACGAGCAATTGACGATCGAGCAGCTCGTGGTGATGGCGCGCGACTCGATGCTCGCGGTCAGCGGCACGCTTCCCGTCGTGGATCGCTCCGTGCCTGGCTCCATCACGATCGATCTACGAGCGAACCTTGCCACGCTCGCGCCGTACGCGCCGGTCGGGACCGGCATCGCCGCCGACGGCCGTCTGACCGTCAAGGGCACGCTGGCCGGCACTGTGAAGGCGATCGATCCCGACGTCACAATCACGCTGGAAAACGCGCTGGTGTTGTCGCCGGCGACCGAGCCGGGCCTCA
>DASTCC010000178.1:0-5772 GCA_035711465.1 Vicinamibacterales bacterium | reverse complement strand
CGCGGTGCAGACGACGACGCCGGGGCTGTCTGCAGGCGGGAAGGCGCGGTCGTCGAAGAAGTCGTGATCGAGCGTGATCAGCGTGCGGCCGAACTCGCGCGCGCGCTCGAAGTGGCGCGCGTCGGCGGCGCGCCGCAGCTCGTCGTGCTCGAGCACGAACAGCACGTCCCAGCCGAGCTCGTGCCGCATCGCCGAGACGATCGGCAGCGGCAGATTGGCGTCGACATAGACACGGGGCGCCGCCGCGAGTTTCGCGGCGATCGGCCGAAGCCCGGAGGCGAGAGTCCCCACCGCTTGGCCCTCCGTCGATCAGCGAGCGCGCTTCTTCTCGTTCCTGCTCCGCTTGGCGGCCGCGGCCTTCCCCTGCTTCCGCAAGTCGGCGACCAGCCGCTCGCGCTGATGGTACAACTCCTTGCGCTTGCGCGTCCCATTCGAGCTGCCGACCGCGTGCTCGCAGAACAGCGGGAACGCGATCGTCGAGTCGCAATAGGCGACGACGGTGTCGGGCAGGACGCCGGGGTTGACCTTGCCCCAGCTCACCGCCTCGGACGGCGTCGCGCCGGAGAGCCCGCCCCAGACCACCTGATCGGTGGTGATCTGGATGAAGTAGTCGTTGCCGCCCTTGGGGATGCCGTAGACCTCCCAGAGCGTCGGCTGGCCCTGCAGGTAGAAGTTCTTCGGCGACCCGCCGCCGAGGATCACGCAGCCGTTCTTCTTCCCGGCCAGGATGATCGCGCAGACCTCGTTGACGTCGAGGTTCGGATCGATCATCAGTCGGCTCTCGTTCATCAGCTCGTGCCAGGCGACGTTCATGCCAATCGAGCTGTCGCCGGGCGACGAGGTGTAGATCGGCACGCCGAACTTCGCGGCGCTGGCGACGACCGAGTACTCTTCGCAGCCGGGACGGACCTTCATCAGATCGTGTCCGAGCCGGTAATGGAACTCCGACGTCGACACCGGCCCGTTCATGCCGGAGCGAACCAGGAACTCGCGGATGTAGGCGTCGGTCTCGAGCAGGACCGTCGCCGGGAACAGCACGTCGTAGATGCGGATCACGCCGGCGGCGTAGAGATCGCGGTCGTCGAGGAACGGCGAGCCGCGGCGCAGCGTGAAGTTCAGCGCGTAGTGCAGGTCGTGATAGAGATTCGCGCCGGTGCTGATCACGAAGTCGACGAGACCGCGCGACATCATCTCGATGACGCATCCGCCGAGCCCGGCCGGCGTCATCGCGCCGGCGATCGTCAATCCAATCGTCGTGTCGTTCTTCGGCGCGAGCATCTTCTCGCTGAAGATCTTGCAGGCCTCGGAGAGCCGGCCGGCGTTGAACGCCTGAAACCCATCGTCAATCAGCTGGCGAATCGCGGGGTTGCCGGTTGGCCGGTAGTAGGTGATCGCACGGCCGCTCAGATACTGACGCGGGCCGCGTGCGGGAGAACCTGGGGCGCGGTGGGGCATAGGTATGTGCTGGGTGCTGGGTGCTCACTGCTGGGTGCTCAGTGCTGGGTGCTCAGTGCTGGGTGCTCAGTGCTGGGGTGCCGGGTGCACGCACCTCGTCGCACCCGGCACTCAGCACCTGGCACCCAGCACATTCATTACGTTCCCATGATGCTGTAGCCGCCGTCGACCATCAGCACTTCGCCGGTCACGGCTTTTCCGGCCGGGCCGAGCAGCGCGAGCGCGGCTTCGGCGACGTCATTGGCGTCGATGTTCCGGCGAATCGGCGCGCGGTCGGCATATTCCTTCAGGAACGTCGAAAATCCCGAGATCCCCGCAGCTGCCAGCGTCTTCACCGGGCCGGCCGAGATCGCGTTGACGGAGATGCCCTTCGGGCCGAGCTCGGACGCCAGGTAGCGCACCGACGATTCGAGCGCAGCCTTGGCGACGCCCATGACGTTGTAATTGGGGAACACGCGATCGCTGCCGAGAAATGTCAGCGTCAGGATGCGGCCGCCGCCCTTCTTCTCCATCAGCGGCACGGCGCGGCGTGACATCGCGACGAGCGAGTAGGCGCTGACTTCGAGCGCCTTGGTGAACCCGGCGCGAGAGGTCTCGTAGAACGGCCGCGACAGATCCTCGCGATCGGCGAACGCGGCGCCGTGGACGACGAAATCGAGGCCGCCATGGCGATCGGCGATCGCGTGGAACACCGCGTCCAGCTGCGCGTCGTCGTTGACGTCGCACGGCAGGATCATCGGATCGGTGAGCGCGGCCGCGAGCTCGCGGACGTTCTCTTCGAGGCGTTCGTTCTGGTAGGTCAGCGCGATCGAGGCGCCTTCGCCCGCCGCGGCGCGTGCGATCGCCCATGCGAGCGAGCGCTTGTTGGCGACGCCGACGACGAGACCAACCTGGTTGGAAAGAACCGGCCCGATCGGGGACATGAACTATCGCGGACGCTTGTGGCCGCGGCGATGGCGATTCTTGCGGCCGGGCCGGCCATGTCCGTGCCCGGCGCCGTGCCCCTGCTCGCCGTGTCCGCCGTGTCCACTGGGCTGGCCGTGACCGCCGCCCTGTCCGGGCTGGCCCTGGCCCTGCCGTCCGTGACGGAATCCATTGCGCGGCGCGACGTTGCCGTTGACTTCGCCGTTGGCACCGCGCACGTGCCAGTGCCCGCCGTGCCGCTGCCCGCCCCGGCTCTGGCGCTGATGCATCGTGAACTCGGGAATCGGCCGCGGCGGCGGCTGCTCGCCCTCGGTGCGCGGCAGCGTCGCGCGAATCAGCCGGCGGTGCGAGTGCCAGCCGTCGACGTGCGCGTCGGCAACGGGCTCGGGGCCGTCTGGGGGCTCGGCTGGAGCCGGCTCGGCGACATGTTTCGTCAGCGCCGGGGGCGCGGCCACCCTCGCGGCGGGTTCGGGCTCTGGCACCGGCGCGGGGACAGCAGCCGCCTCGGCCGCTGGCGTCACCAGCTGTCCGGGCGTGCCGTCGCCAGCGCGGTCGTCGCCCGCATCACCTTTGCGGCGTCGAGGCACTTTGGCTTCCTTGTAGACGTGCTCGGCATCACAGGTCGTGCACCGGGTCTGCCGAACAACTTCACCGACGATGGCGACAATGGCGTGATTCGTAATGCGTCGTTCCCGTGGACAGTAATCGTCCACGATGTCGCCGAGACGCAGCGGGCGCTGCTCCATTCAGTTCTCCCGACGGAACTTCATCTCCGATTCGCTTCTCCGCGCTCTACCAGCAGCTGGCGTCGGGCCGTGCATGCTCGGGGCGCGCTCGTTCAGGAGTCAGACGTGACTCCGAGCGGTAGGAAGTGCGATCTTGCAGGTCACCGGAGGATAACAACAACGGCGGCTGCAGGGCAAGTCCTCGATTGTCTTCCTATTATCGCCTGTTATCGCCGATCGAGCCAGCGCAGCGCCGCGTCGAGATCCGGGTCCTTGCCACCGGACACCCCCGAAACAGTGAGCGGGAGCGCCTCGTCCGGGATGACCCCCTGCCCTTCGAGCCGGCGGCCCGTGCTGGTCACGAAATCGCCGATCACATACATGAGCGCGTCGCCGTTCGGGAGCCGTTTCGTCAACGCCGGCAGCGCCTGTCCCATCGTCTGCCGACCGAAGATGCGCGCGCGGCCGAGACTCTGCAGGCCGCCGGCAAAACACTCCGAGGTGCTGCCGGAGAGCTCGTCGACCAGAATCGCGACCGGTCCGGCATAGGGATCGACGAGGCGTCCGTCGGCGGTCGATCGCCGCGGGTTGGCGCGGAACTCGAGCGTCGTCGTGCGCATCTTCATGCGCCCGAGCAGATCGGTGTCGTTCATGACGTGGCCGGCGACGCCGCGCATCATGTCGGCGAGGCCGCCGGGATTGCCGCGCAGATCGATGACCAGGCCGTCGGCGTGCCGGAATCGATCGATGGCGTTGGCGAGCGGCGCGTTCACGCCGGTCATCCAGTAATTGAACGCGATCACGCCGACGCGACGGCCCTGCGGCGTGCTTCGCTCTTCGGCGTCGACGTGGACGCGCAGCATCGGCAGATTGCCAAGCTGCACCGGCTGCCCACTTGCGACCTCACGGACGACGTCCACGGTCCGGACGCGGCCGTCGGTCGCGCGCACGCGCAGACGCGCGGTCGATCCGCTGGCGCCATGGAGCGCGCGATTGGCCTGCTGCCAGGCCTCGACGAGCGGCCTCCGCGAGGCGGTGGCGGCCGCGCCGGCGAGCGCGTCGCCGTCGACGTCGAGGATCAGATCGCCGGCGGCCAGACCGGCGCGCGCGGCGGCCGACTCAGCCTCGACGCGCGTCACCAGCATGCCGTCGGCAATCGCGCGCACGGTGATCGCGAGCGCGGCGTCCCCCGGGAGCGTGTTGCGATCGGATCCGGCCGAGAGCAATCCGAAGTGCGACTGGCCGAGCCGGCCGAGCATCTCGCGGATCACGTCACGCGCCGCGTCCGGCGACGCCGCCGCGGTCATCCGCGGCCGATACTCGTCGCGAACGCCCGGCCAGTCGAGACCGCCGAACGTCGGGTCGTAGAACGTGTCGTTGACCGTCTTCCAGGTCTCGTCGAAGCTCTGCAGCGCGAGCGTGCGCCAGTCCCCCTGCGCCGCCGCAGCCGCGCCGGCGGCAGCCACCGCCAGCGCGATCGCGGCAAGCCGACGACGGCCGCGTCTCAGGAGCACCCTAGCGATCCAGTCCTTTGATCAGCGCCTTGATCTCGGCCGGCGGCTCGAGGTCGGCGGCCGTGACCTTGTCGAACTCGATCGTGTCGATCGTGATCCGCTGCTCGATGCCCATCGCCTTCTGCAGGAGGAGCGTCGGCATCTGAATCGCGCCGAATGGCTTGTAGTTGCGCTGAATCGAGACCGTCGGCAGGGTGCCGACCTGCGTCGCGCGCGAGCTCTCGCTGCCGATCTGATAGCCGTGCTCGGCGTCGAAGTAGTCGGTGGACTCGGTTCCCGACTGCAACGTGATCTTGACTTGATACGCGGGTCGGCCGTCGAAATCGAGCTTCGTCACCGGACCGTAGGACTTCACCTGACCGGCTTCATAGAGCGGCCCGTCGAACCACGCCTCGTCCTGGGTCTCGGTGAGCTCGCGTCCGGTCTGCAGCGACGCGCCGGCCAGCGGATCGATGGACCATCCGTGCTTGCCGTCGTAGCCGCGCATGATGCTGCCGACGCCGGGAATCTCGACGCGCACCAGCATCCGGTTCGGCCGCGCCTGGAACACGGTCATCGTGCCGCCGAGATTCTGCGCGACGATCTCGAAACGGCCCTCGATCTTCACCGACTGAATCTTCTTGTACGCCTCGGCGCCGCCGATGGCCTTGACGTGACGGGCGACGATTTCGGCACCGGTCGGCGTCTGTTCGTGTGCGGACGGCGCGGCGGCGACGAGCGCCAGCATCGCGAGACCCGCCACGAGGCTCCGGTTCTTCCAGCGTGCAGTGGTTCTCGGCACGAGATCCCTCCCTGCCGATGATAGAGCGGTTTCACCCGGGCCGGTCGCCGTGAAACCGAACCGCCAGCCGTGGTACGCTCCGCGGCAGAAGGCGGGGCGGTCGGTCCCCGGAGACCCTCCATGTTGAAAGGCACTCGTCAGGGCGTGATTCAGCGCGTGCAGCCGCTCTCGGTGCACGGTCAGATTTCTCTCGACGTCTTCTGGATCGATCCCGAAGATCCCGAACAGGAGATGCGCCACGCCCGCGTCGGCAACGAGTCGGTCCCGAAGAACCTCGCCGTCGGCGACAAGGTCACCATGCACTACCTGATGGGCATGGTCACCCAGATTACGAAATGAGGCGATGCGTCATCGCCGGATCGACCCAGTGACG
>DASTCC010000177.1:0-9768 GCA_035711465.1 Vicinamibacterales bacterium | reverse complement strand
CAGGATGCCGAGCAGATGTACGAGCTCGAAGTGCGGCAGGGTAATGGCGGCGGTGGCGGCGGCGGTGGCGGCGCCTCGGCGTCGGAGCTCGCCGACCTCTTCCAGCTCGAGCTCGATCGGCAGGCCAACCAGTACGAGACCCAGCAGCGCGCGCAGCAGCAGAATCAGGAGCAGCAGATCGACGAGCTGGCGGAACGGCTCCGCGAGCTGGCGCGACGGCAGCTCGAGCAGGCCGAGCAGCAGCGCCGCGCCCGCGGTCAGCAAGGGTCGTCGGGCAGCAGCGGATCGGCGCAGCGGGCGCTCGCCGAGGAGCTCGAGGAGGCCGCGCGGCAGCTCGAGCAGCTCCGCCGCGAGGCCGAGCGCCAGGGCGACCAGCGTCAGGACCTCGCCGACGCGGCGCGGCGGCTCCAGGAAGCCGCCAACTCGGCGCGGCAGGCGGCGGCCAACGGCAGCGATGCCGGCGCGGCGGCGCAGCAGGCGCAGCAGCGGCTCCAGGAAGCGCAGCGTCTGCTCGAGCAGAGCCAGACGCAGCGATCGAACGAGAACGTCCGCGACGTCCAGCGCCAGGCGCAGGAGCTCTCGCAGCGGCAGAAGGACGTTTCGAGCCGCGTTTCCGGGCTCGACAGCGCCGCCGGCGCGGATCGGCAGCGCCAGCTGTCGGGGCTGTCGCAGGAGAAGGACCAGATGCGCGCGAGCGCGGGCCAGATCGAGCAGTCGCTCAATCAGCTGGCGCGCCAGGCGCAGGCCAACGGCCAGCGCGAGGCCGCCCGCGAGCTCCAGGAAGCGAGCGCAACGGTCCGCGAGAGCATGTTGAAGGAGAAGATCGAGTACTCGAAGCAGGCGATGGCCGGTGGATCGCAGTACTCGCGCGACGTCGAGAACGAGATCAGCTCGAACCTGCAGACGCTGAACCAGCGGATCGACGAGGCGGTGCGCGCCTCCGAGCGCGCCGACCAGTCGCAGGGGCTCAACCAGGCGGCACGCCGTGCCTCGGACCTCGTGCGCAGCGCCCAGACGCTCAACGAGCAGCTGAACCAGGGTCAGCAGGGCCAGCAGGGTCAGCAGGGTGAACAGGGTCAGCAGGGCCAGCAAGGTCAGCAGGGCCAGCAAGGTCAGCAGGGTCAGCAAGGTCAGCAGGGCCAACAGGGCCAGGGTCAGCAGGGCCAGCAAGGTCAGCAGGGCCAGGGTCAGCAAGGTCAGCAGGGCCAACAGGGCCAGGGGCAGCAGGGCCAGCAAGGTCAGCAGGGCCAGGGCCAGCAGGGTCAGCAGGGCCAGCAGGGTCAGCAGGGCCAGGGTCAGCAAGGCCAGCAGGGGCAGCAGGGCCGCGGTGGTCAGGGCGGTCAACCTGGCGAGCAGGGACAGCAGGCCGGCCAGCAGCAAGGGCAGGGCGGCCAGCGCGGTCAGCAGCGCCTCGAAGGCGACGCACGCCAGGGCCAGCCGGGTTCAGGCGGCGGCGACGCGCGGGCCGGAATGGACGCCGCCCAGGCGGGCCGTCAGCTCCGCGACGCGCTGAGCCAGCTCAACAACGACGCGCGCGGCCTGCAGCAGGCGCTGCAGCAGTCGGGCGGCACCCGCGAGGATCTGCGCGCCGTCGACGAGATCGTCAAGACGCTGCGTCAGATGACGCCGGAGCAGATGAAGCAGGACCCGAAGGGCCTCGCCGAGCTCAGCGCTACCGCGCTCGAGAAGCTCAAGAAGCTCGAGTTCGACCTGCGCAAGCGCGTCGACACCACCAACGATCAGCTGTTCCTTTCGGGATCGGATGACGTGCCGGTGACGTTCCAGACGCTGATCAGCGAGTACTACCGGCAGCTGTCGAAGAAGACGAGCGGGGGCGGCGGGAAGTAAGACGCGCTCGCCATCTTCGGGCCGACATCATCGGGGAATCGGAGGCGATCCGGTTCCCCGATTTGTTTTTGGATCTGGCGCAACTTGGAACTCAGTACTCAGAGCTGGGAAAGGATGCGCCGAAGCGGATGTTAAGCGTGAAGATACCGTGTTGAGTGTCAAGCCTTCGCGGAGTCGTCGGGCTGGCCGGAGCTGAGGACGCCGTAGATCTGGTGCACGAGTTTGCGCATGACCGTGGCGACGATTACCATCAGCGGTTTGCCTGTCGCACGCAGTCGCGCCGCGAAGCGGACGAGGGAGGGGTTGTACCGTAACGCGGTCAGGGCGGGAAAGTACAAGGCCGCGAAGGCTTGACACTCAACACGGTATCTTCACGGTTAGCATCTATCGATTTCCCGCCAGCGCCTTCTCCATCACACCATCGATCCGCGCGCTCGGCGCCGTGAAGCGATTCGCGATCATCGAAAACACGTTTCCGGCCGCTCGACGAATCCCGAGAGCGATCGCAGTTCACAACCGTCGCCGTCTTCGCCTGATCGATGGCCCTCCATGGTGAAAATCTCTTCGTCAAAGGTCTTGCGACGAGCAGACCTCCACGACGCCCCACTACGCTCCAAGGTTCGGTCTCTGTCAGCGTCGCTCCCCCGCAATCGCCGCCAGCGCCTTCTCCACCACCGCATCGATCCGCGCACCCGGCGCCGTGAAGTGATTGGCGATCATCGAGAACACGAGCTTCTCGCCGCTCGCGGTCTCGAGAAAGCCTGACAGCGATCGCACGTTCGCAATCGTCCCCGTCTTCGCCTGGACCTTGCCGTCGAGAATCGTGTTCTTCATGCGCGTGTCGAGCGTGCCGTCGTGGCCGCCGACGGGAAGCGCAGCGAGGAACGGCCCGCGCAGCCGCGCGTCGTCCCAGACGTGCCGCAGGATCGCGACGATGGCGTCGGCGCTGACGTAGTTGTAGCGGGAGAGTCCCGAACCGTCGTACATCACGATCGCGTCGTCCGGCACGCCCCACTTGGCCAGCGTCTCGCGCACGACCTGCCGGCCGCCTTCGGCCGTGCCGGGCGCGCCGTCCCTGCGTCCTAGCGTCTTCAGCAGCGTCTCGCCGTAGAGATTCTGGCTGACCTTCAGGAACTCGGCGCCGACGATCGAGAGCGGCAGCGACGTACGCTTCGCGATCGGCGTCCGCGCGCCCGTCACCGGGGTCGCGATCGCGTCGATGTCGAACACGCCGTCGCGGACGACGATGCCGCGGCGCGCCAGCGCCAGCGACAGCGCGGAGATGAAGAACGTCGTCGGGTTGTCGACCGCGGCGGTGCGCGTCGACAGCTTCGCGCCGGCCGGCAGCGAGCCGTGGATCGTCAGCGTCGTGTCGCCCGGCCGTCGCGCCATCGTCACGCTCGCGCTCGAGCCGGCGGCGCCAGTCGTCAACTGGTTGACGATCGTCAGTCCGTGTCCGGACGGCTTGACCTCGATCGACACCGGATCGCCGGCGCGTGAGCCCGGCTGCGTCCGGACCGTGACGATGTTCTCGTTGTAGGTGAGCGCGCCGGTGCCGGTCGCGTAGCCGTCGCCGAGATAGTCCCACGCCCATCCGGCGCCGATGCCCTCGTCGTCGAACGCGTTGTCGTCGCCGATCAGCCGGCCGTCGACGCTCCTGATGCCGGCCGCAACGAGCGCGTCGGCCCAGGCGTCGAACACCGGCGAGGGACCGCCGTCGCCGCTGACGATGGTCGGATCGCCGCTGCCGGTGACGACGAGGTCGCCGGTCAGGACGCCCCCGGCGACGCGGCCCGCGGCCTCGAGGCGGGTTTCGAACGTGTAGTCCCAGCCGAGGCGCTCGGCGGCCACGGCCATGGTGACGATCTTCATGTTCGACGCCGGCACCACGTGCGTCGCGGCGTTGCGGCTGTAGATGACGCGGCCGTCGCGCAGCGATTCGACGCGAACGCCGATGACCGCGCGGGCAAGTACGGGGTCGGCGAAGATCCCGTCGAGCGTCGCGGTGAGCGGCGTCGACGCGCCGGCTTGCGGCGCGAGGATCGAGAGTGCCGCGACGAGAGCGGTCGCGGCGCGCGTCACTTGAGGCCGGCGAGGTCCTTGAGCTTCGTCACCGCGGCGTCGAAGTCGGCGGTTGCGATCACCGCGGCGCCCGGCTGGCCGGCGACGATGGCGTGGACGACGTCGCCCGACTTGCGGAAGGTCACGGTCTCGGTGCTGGGCTTGTCGGCGGTGCCATAACGCGCGGTGATGACGAGCTCGTCGCCGCTGGTGTTGGCCTTGGCGGCGAACGACGAGGCGCGCAGGCTCGAAAGAGACGACAGCACGTCGTTCATCTTCGTCTGATCGACGTCCTTCGCTTCCGGCCTGGTCTGCTTCCAGGTCTCGATCGGCGAAGCGCTGGCGTCCTTGGCATCGGCGGCCGGGGCCGGCTTCTCCTTCGCGAACGACGCCGCCTGCCCGTTCAAGGTCACGTCGAGGCCGGTGGCATTGAAGGAGCGGAAGTCGAACACGTCCTTCATGCGGAAGTCGTCCGCGGCGCGCTTGAGGTCGTCGAGCAGCGTCGACTCGACCGTGAAGATCATCGGCCGCGACAGGTCGCGCGCGTAGACGGTGGTGTCGTCGGCTTTGCCGCCGAGGGCGATCGCCGCCTGGCTCGAGCCGGCGCCGACGGTCGCGACCGCCTGCGGCTCGTCGAGGCCGTACTTCTTCAGATCGGCGGTGCCGTCGTCGGCGGTGAGCGCCTTCATCTGCAGCTGGAAGAGGCGCCCGACGAGGCCGTCGGCGCCGTTGAAGTCGGCCCGCGCCTCGACCGGCGAGGTCAGCTTCCATTCGTTGCCCTGGCGCACCAGCGTGCGGGTCGGCACGCCCGTGGCCTCGAGCTTGAGCGAGTCGGCGTCGTCACGGGTGAACTTCAGCGCGGTCTTGTCGCGCAGATCGAACGTCGCCCGGTTGAACGTGTTCTCGAGGTAGGAGGCGATCAGGATCAGCTTCGACTGTCCCTCGATGCGCGCGTAGAGATCGCCGCCGGTGGGCGTCTTCGCGCCGACGTCGAGCTTGTGCATCGTCGTCTCCCCGCTCTTGCGGAACGCGACTGAGAAGCGCGCCGGCTCCAGGCCGTACGGCGCCATCGATGACGGGTTCTCGTCGACGGTGCGCTCGGACTCGAGCGACTCGAGCGCGGTGACGAGCGAGCCGATCTGCGCGGCGTCGGCGGGAAGCTCGGCGGGCGCGACGATCTTCCAGTCGGCGCCCTCCTTCTTCGCCCGGGTGACCTGGCCGGACTCCGATCGGACTTCGATCTCTTCGATCGTTCCCGGCTCGACGGCGAACACCTTGTCGCGCTTGGTCGTCGACGCGTTCGGGTCGCGCTTGGCCTCGACGAAGTAGATGTAAGCGCCGAGGCCCAGGGCCACGACCAGCAGAATCAGCAGAGATCGTCCGCCACGCATCGTCTCGTCCTCGTGCGTCTACCGCCGCTTCCACCACACGCGCACGCCGTACGCGAGCAGCAGGCCGGGAATGATGAAGATGGTCAGCCACATGATCTGATTGGCCTGATCCAGCGTCATCGCGAACGGCGTCGTTCCCGGGTTGTTCGGCCGGACCGCGATCAGGTTCTCCTGCTGCGCCAGCCAGTTCACCATGTTCAGGAACAGGTTGCGGTTGCCGGGAATGCCCATCATCCGGTTGCCGGCGAAGTCGCTGTCGCCGACGATCACCACGCGCGTCTCGGGCTTGGGCGCATCGGCTGGCGGCGGCGTCGTGCCGTCGGCCGCTGGCGGCGGAGCCGGCGTCGTCACCGCCGCGGACACGGCGACGGCGATCGGCAGCGGACCGGCCGTGTCGCCCTTGTCGAGCTGCTTCTCGGGCCGCCCGCTCGAGTAGAGCCCCTTCAGATCCGTCTCCGCCCAGCTCTGCGGGCCCGACTCGACGACCTTCTGCGGGAAGTGTCCGTTGGCGCCGCCCTCGATCGGCGTCACCGACCGCGCCACTCGGAACGCGGACATCTCGCGGAAGTTGTTGGTGATCGGATGGGCCGCCGGCATCGCGACCGGCGTCTCCGCGCCGCCGCCGACGAGCTGACCCAGGCCGCTGGCGTCGACGATGAGATCATTGCCGACCTTGGCGCCCCATTCGGCGGCAAGGGCAATCGCGCCGGTCGGCTCGCTCTTCTGGTCGGGCGCGACCGGATCGATCATCAGCAGCAGCTTGCCGCCCTTGGCGAGATACGCCTTGATCAGATCGAGCTCGCCGGCCAGGAAGTCGCTGGTCGGACCGGCGGCGACGATGACGGTCGCGTCGTCGGGCACCTTGCCGGCCTGCGCGAGCACCAGCGGCGCGGTCTCGAAGTTGTCGTCCTTGAGCGCGGTCGCCGCGCCGGAATACCCGCCGGGATCCTGGCCGCCGGTGATGTCGCGCTCGCCGTGGCCCTGGAGGAAGTAGACCTTCTTGGTCTGTCCAAGCACGACCTTCTTCAGCGCGTTGGTGAGCGACTGCTCGTCAACGGAGGTCGAGCGCTCGGTGCGTCCGTCGTACTGCAGGATCACGGTCGGCAGCTGGTTCACGCCGAGGCCCTGCGCCCGCGTCGGGTCGCGCATCGCGTCCATGTACTCGACCGAGATCTGCGTCGACATGTAGGCGTACTGGTCGAGCTTGTCGCGGTAGTCGTTCTCGCGGCTCTGCCCGCCGTCGTAGAAGACGATGACGTGCAGCGGCTTCTGCAGCTCGGCGACGACCTGCTTGCTCTGATCGGAGAGCGAGAACTGCTGCTCGGACGTCAGGTCCCAGCGCTTGTTCTGGCGCGATCCGATCCAGTTGATGCCGATGAGAATCGCCAGGAAGATGACGACGCTGCCGGCGGCGATCGATCCGTATTTGACGTTGCGGCCCTGGAAGGAGCGCGCGATGTCGCGCCACTGCGACAGGACGTAGAGCCCGGTGACCACCAGGCCGGCGACGGTCAGGCCGTAGCGCGTGCTTTCCATCTCCGGACGGATGAAGCGCAGCGCCAGCGCCGCGAGGACGAGCACCAGGCCGAGCCAGCCGAAGAGTCCGACGATCTGTTTCACGGCTAGCCCCTCCACCGATCGGTGTCCACCGACTTCAGCGTCAGGAACAGCCCGAACGCGATGAAGCTCAGGTAGAAGATGACGTGCTTGGTGTCGATGACGCCCTTGCCGAAGTCGTCGAAGTGCTCGGTGATCGACAGGTACGACAGGATCGGGCCAATCGTCGGCCCGGCGCTCTCGGCCGCCCAGTTGATCACCCAGAAGAGCAGCGCGAAGACGAACGTCGCCGCGCCGGCGACCATCTGATTCTTGGTCGTGCTCGAGATGAAGAGGCCCATGGAGATGAAGCAGCTGCCCATCAGGAACAGCCCGAGGTAGCCGGAGATCAGCGGCTTCCACTGCGGGCTGCCGTAGACGAACAGCACCAGCACGTAGAGCAGCGTCACCGCCATCAGCGCCGCGTAGAGGCCGACGACGCCGAAGAACTTGCCGAAGACGATCTCGGCGTCCTTGAGCGGCGCGGTGAGCAGCAGCTCGATCGTGCCAGAGCGTTTCTCTTCCGAGTAGGTGCGCATCGTCACCATCGGCAGCAGGAAGAGGATCAGGACGCTGGCGTTGCTCAGGAGCGGCCGGATCAGCTCGTTGTTGAGGTTGACCGTCGGCGGCGCGCCGCCGAACCCGCCGCGCATGCTCTGGTTGACGAAGAACCAGACGTAGTTGATGAAGAACCACCCGAAGATGAAAGCGAAGAGCGCCATCATCACCCACGCGACCGGCGAGGCGAAGTAGCTGCGCAACTCCTTCGCGGCGATCGCCTTGACGTTGTGAAGACTGCTAGCCATGCTGCACCTCGCTCGCGGCGGAAGCGGCATCGGCTGGCGGCGCCTGCTGCCCCTGATCGGCGGCGGTTTCCTCGGTGGTCAGCTGCAGGAAGATCTCCTCGAGGCTCAGCCGCATCGGCCGCAGCTCGAGCAGGCCCCAGCCGCGATCGACGATGGCGCGCGCGACGTCGCGACGCACGTCGCGATCGGGCTCCGATTCGATCTCGATGCCCTGCCGGCCCTCGTGACGATCGACCGGGCTGACCTTGCTCACGCCCGGCAGCGTCCGCAACGCGCTCTCGACGTCGCCGTCGGCGTCGACCTGCACGTAGAGCGTCGCCGCGCCCTTGAGCTGATGCGTGAGGTTCTCCGGCGAGTCGACGGCGACGACACGGCCGCGGTTGATGATGACCACGCGCTGGCAGGTCTGCGCGACCTCCGGCAGGATGTGCGTGCTCAGGACGATCGTGTGGTTGCCGGCCAGCCCGCGGATCAGGTCCCGGGTCTCGATGATCTGCTTCGGGTCGAGGCCGGCGGTCGGCTCGTCGAGGATCAGCACCTCGGGATCGTGGATGAGCGCCTGGGCGAGGCCGACGCGCTGCTTGTAGCCCTTCGAGAGCTTCGCGCAGTGCCGGTTGGCCATGTCGTCGACGTGCGTCTGTTTCATCACGTGATCGACGCGCATCGACCGGTCAGCCTTCGAGAGCGCGCCGATCTTGATGTTGGCGACGAAGTGCAGGTACTCGCGCACCGTCATGTCGGGGTAGAGCGGCGGCGTCTCGGGCAGGTAGCCGATCTTCCGCTTCGCGGCGATCGGCTCGGCGAAGACGTCGTGTCCGGCGACGATCGCCGAGCCCTCGGTGGCCGGCATGTAGCCGGTCAGCACGCGCATCGTCGTCGTCTTGCCGGCGCCGTTCGGGCCGAGGAAGCCGAGAATCTCGCCGCGTTCGACGCGGAAACTGACGTCGTCGACGGCGGTCACCGGGCCGTAGCGTTTCGTGAGGTGTTGAACCTCGATCATGAGCGCTCCATGAAATCGCAGCCAGTCATTGAATCCCAGGACCGGGCTAGAGACGCACCGGTTGAGCGGACAGGCGGGTTTTATTCCGTATCAGCGCAAAAATCCTAATAACACGTGAAAAGAGGTGTCAACTTTCAGATATCTTGACATATGAACAACTGTTCATATATTCATAGGATGTGACCGCTACTCTCAAGCGGGACGCCGATACCGACGTCTCGTGTACCGACCGCCACGAAGCCGACGCGGCCGCGCTCGACCGGATCCGCGGGTTGCTGCTCGGCGCCAGCGCCGTCGAGTCGGTTGCCGAGGTCTTCAAGCTCCTCGGTGATCCTACTCGGGTACGGCTGCTCGATGCGCTGACGCACGGCGAACGTTGCGTCTGCGATCTGGCTGGTCTGGTCGGCCTGAGCGAATCCGCGGTTTCCCATCAGTTGCGTCTGTTGCGCGGCGCGCGACTCGTCCGCGTCCGCCGCGCCGGCCGCCTCGCCTATTACTCGCTCGACGATCACCACGTCATCGGCCTGCTCCACGACACGCGCAAGCACGTCGAAGAGGAGCCCGCATGAGCGAGAGCTGCTGCGGCGGCGGGTGCGAGACCACCCAGGCTCATAAGACGCCGGAGAGGCCGCGGCTGTTTTCCGCGAATGCCGTGCTCATCGCCGGCGCCGGCGCGGCGCTCGGACTCGGCGCGGTGTTCGACTGGATGGGCTGGCCGGCCGCGGCGGTCGTCGCATTTCTCGTCGTCATCGCCGTCACCATCGTCGGCCCGGCTCGACGGGCGTACGCGGCGATCCAGCGGCGGATCCTCGACATCAACACGCTCATGGTGATCGCGGTCATCGGCGCCGGGGTCCTCGGCGAGTGGTTCGAGGCGGCGGCCGTGGTCTGGCTGTTCGCGGTCGCGCAGCAGCTCGAGGTGCTGTCGATGGATCGGGCCCGCCACGCGATCCGGCGCCTGATGACGCTCGCCGCGGACACCGCGACCGTCCGTCGCCACGGCACCGACATGGTGGTGCGCACCGAGGAGGTGCGCGCCGGCGATCTCGTGATCGTGCGCCCCGGC
>DASTCC010000176.1:0-19393 GCA_035711465.1 Vicinamibacterales bacterium | reverse complement strand
ACGGCGCCGGCAGATTCGGAAACGCGTCCGGCCCGCAGCCGGTACTCACCGATCCGCTGGGCGAGTACGAGACGGCCGTTCCCCAGCTCGCCGACAATCGTTCGCTCGTGCTGTTCGATCGCGGCGACGAGGTGACGATCGACGCCGGCGAGCAGGGCATCCGGTTCCTGCTGGTGTCGGGCAAGCCGCTGCGCGAGCCGGTCGCGTGGTACGGGCCGATCGTCATGAACACCCGTGCGGAGCTCGAACAGGCGTTCGAAGAGCTGCGCGAGGGGACGTTCCTGAAGAAGTAGCCCTCGCCGAAGTTGCAGGAATGCCGCCGTTTGCGGGCGGAAAGGGTGAAGTCGCCGCGATCCGGCTGTGAAGATCCAGGAAATGGTGGCCAGCCCTGCGCGGCATGTCCCTTGCTCTGACAAGTGGCGACCATGGCGCCCGCCCCGCTCCCGAACGACGGCCAATCGGCCGAAAATCCTGGTGCGATGTCCGCGGCGTTGACGCCATTTCCTGAAAGCCTGCCGAACGGTCCCGGCCCGCACTGGATCGACGTCCGGACGCTCTGCCAGGTCCTCATTCGCCAGATCACGGCCAGGGCCGCGCGTCAGCACGTGCGCCTGAGTGTCAGCGTCGCGCCGCACAAGGCCGTCGTCATCGGTTACGCACCGGTGCTTCTGCGCGCGCTGGAGTCAGTCGCGATGACCACGCTCGACGCGCTGCCGGACGGAGGCACGCTCTCGCTGAAGGTCTACCACGACCCGTACGTCGTGCTCGAGTGCACGGGCGTGGCGGGCGGCGCGGAACTGGATCACATGACGCGCAGCTGGCGGCGGCGCGACGAGGCGCCGGCGATGGACCTGTCGGCCGCGAAGTCGATCGTCGAGGCCCATCGCGGCCATTTGTGGATCCGGCATCAGCCCGAAGGCGGCACGTGCGTCATCGTCGAGCTGCCCGCGGCGGGTCCCAAAGAGCAGTACCGTCCGTGGCGCCCGGCGTCGGGCGGCGGCAAATCAGAGTCGAAGCGGTAGGACGAGCTATCGAGTGGCGGCGAGCTTCTGACGCGCGAGCGGCGCGATCAGCGGACCGTCGCTGCCGAGCCGTGCGTTGGCGGCGCCGGCCGCGTCCGTGAACGCCGCGCGCGCTTCCGCGTTCCGTCCCGCGCCCTCGAGCGCGAGCCCGCGCAGATACGACACCGTGCCCTTCGACACGCCCGGACCGTCGTCGAGCGTGACCTGACCGAGCGCCGCGAGCGCGTCGTCCCAGTTGCCGAGTCGGATCAGCGCGATGGCGAGGTTCAGTTGCGCCGACGCCTTCTCGACCGGCGAGAGCGCGGTCGAGATGCGGCCGCCGAGGCTGAGCACGACACGGTTGTAGAGGAGCGATGCATCACGCAGCGGCAGCAGGTCGGGGACCATCGCGGCGGTTGCGCTGACCTGACGCGTCTGACCGTCAGCGGCGGCGACGTCGAGCGTGACACTTCCGGCCTGATCGAGGTCCGCCATCACAGCGCGCAGATCCGCGACCGACGTCACCGGCTTTCCGGCCGCGCCGACGATGACGTCGCCAGTGACCGGGCCGGCATCGGCGGCACCTGCCGTCGATCGGACCACGACGGCGCCCTTGACGTTGGCGACGTCGACAAGGCCGATGCCGAGCGACGGCCGCAGAATCGCGGGCAGCGGTCCGCTCAACCGATCGAGCGCGCGGGTCTGCGACGCCTGATCGGCAGTGCTGATCGTGAAGACTTCGGGTTCGCCGCTGCCGGCGGCGAGGACGCCGACGGTCGCGACGAAGCGCTCGTCGCCGGCGATGACCGCGACGAAGCCCTGGACGCCGAGACGGGCAGCCAGCCGGCGGCCGAGCGCGCGGATGACGTCGCGCGGCAGCGCCGTCGGCGCGCGGCTGATCGCGCCGGTCAGCCAGTCGGGAGGCACGTTCTCGCCCTGCAGCGCCGCGTTCAGCTCGGCCGAGGCAGGGCTGTAGATCAGCATCTCCGTCGCCGGCGCGAAGATGCGCTCGAGGTCGTTGCGCAGCTGATCGAGCACCGGTTGCTGGGCGCCGCCGACGAGCGTCACGATCGGAAACGCGCGGCGAGTCGTCGCGGTGAGCGTGACCTGGTCGCCGGTCCGCCACTCACGGCGATCGACGAAGCGTCCGTCTGTTGCGCGCACTTCGATGACGTGGGAGCCCTGACAGACGTTGACCGTCCCCGGCGCCGCACCGGTCGAGACGCCGTCGACGAAGATCGTCGCGCCCGATGCCGTCGTCTCGATCGTCACGGCCGCGGTCGCGCGTTCGAGCGCCAGCGGCTCGGTCTTGACGTCGTCAGCCACGACGAACGAGCGATCGAGCTCGACGTAACAATCGCGTCGCAGGCGAACGCGATGCGGACCGAGCGGCAGGTCAGCGAGCGTCAGCGTGCCCCCGCCCGACGGCCGCGCCGCGGTGACGCCTTTCGACTGGCCGTCGAGAAACACTTCGACGCCGGGCTCGGTGGTGTTGACCTCGATGAACGCGGACACACGCTGCAGCGTGATCGGCAGATCGACGGACTGACCGGCGGTGATCGTCAGGGCCTGCGTCACCGGCGCGTAACCTGGCCGCGCGACGCTTACCTGGTGCGGTCCCGCGGTGAGGTCCAGCGTCGTCCCTTCGGGCACGACCTGATATTTGCGGCCGTCGATGTCGATCTCACCGCCCGGCGTCAGCGAAATGCGCGCCTGCCCCACCGTGAGGGCGCGAACGTTGTCGAATACGGCGACGACGCGCGGTGAGACGCCGGCGGCCATGCGGAAATCGGGGCGCAGCGCCAGCAGCGCGGCGAAATCCTGTTCCGCGCCGGAGGCGTTGCCCATCGCGAAGCGGGCACGCGCTCGCATCTCGTAGGTCTGCACCAGCAGCGCCGCGTTCTGCTGCGGATCGCCAGCCGCCATCGCGGTGATCAGGCGATCGAAGAGCGGCGCCGCCTGGTCGTACTTGAACTCGTCGAACAGGCGCTTGCCCTGATCGAACAGGAGCTCGAGCGCGCCGGCGGCCGGTTGCGGCGCCTGCGCTGCCTGCATTGCGAGCGCTGGGGCCGGAACCGTGGCCGCTATCGTCACGACACACGCGATCGCCACGGAAGAGACGAGACGTCGAATCATCGGAAGACCTGGATGCGGCGCGACCGCTCGTCGTAGACGTAGACGGTGCCGGCGCTGTCGACGGCAAGCGCGGCGCCGCGCGACAGCACGTTTGTCTGGCCCTGCGGCGTCGCGAAGAGCGTCAGCAGGCGGTAGCTCGGCTTCCCTGCCGGCGCCTGCGTTCCGAACGGCGTGAACACCGCGAGCTTGTCGCGGCCGAGCACGTAGACGTGACCGAAGTCGTCGAAGCGCACGTCTTCGGCATCGCGCAGATCGTAGGCGGTGGTGCGAGAGGGAATCTGCGCCAGCACCGCGCCTTTGGCGTCGTAGATCGAGATGCCGCGGCCGTCGCGATCGATCGCCGCCACCTGATCGTGCGAGCTCACCGCCAGACGCAGCACCCGATTCGCGGCGAACGGACCGACGAACGACGCGTCCCTGCCGAAACGCATGATCGCGCGCTGATCCTCGTCCATGACCAGCCACTCGCCGGTAGACAGGCTGGCGACGGCGACGAGATGCTCGAAGAGCTTCGGGATGCCGTTGGGCTCGGGCGCGGCGGCGAACTGCATCGACGATCCGCTCTCGGGCCGGACCGCCATGTTGTCGAACGGCACGACGCGACCGCGGGAGTCGAGCGTGAGCCCGCGCGGCTTGCCCGCGAACGAGATCGCCGGCGCGCCGGCGGGAAGCGCGACGCCGACCCCGGTTTCGGTCGCCCACACCAGCCGGTTGTCGCCCGTCAGCGTCAGGCCGACGACGTTCTCGAGTCGCGCCGGGCCGACCGCGTCGGCCGCGGTGTACGCCGGGCCTTTCGCGGCCCGCACGTACAGCCGATGGAGCAGCGTCAGGCGATTGAGCGCCGTCTCCGCCGCAGGCGTGTCAGGAAACCGATTCCGGACCTGCTGCAGCTCCTCCATCGCAAGGATCGGATCGCCCATCGCGGCGAGCACCTGCCCCGAGACGAGATAGGCGTCGGCCGCCGCTGGATCGCTGGCGTAGTCCGCGGTCACGCGGCCGAGCCGCGCCTGCGCTTCGTCGAGCCGTCCGGCGTAGAAGAGCGTCTCGCCGGCGAGCTGCAGCGCGCGCGGCACCATCTCCGAGTTCGGAAACAGACGCGAGACGCGGTCGAAGTTGGCGAGCGCCGCGTCGAGGTCAGCGGCCGAGCGGCTGCGGCCGAGCGCCATCCGCCCGGCGATCACGTAGGCCGCCGGCGCGGAATCCGACGTCGCGTAGTTGCTGAGAATGGCGTCGACAGCCGTCTGGCTCTGCGAATCGTCGCGCGCGACGTCGAAGTAATAACGCGCCAGCTCCAGCCACGCGTCGTCGGCGACGCTCGTTTGCGCGTGCGTCTCGGCGACGGCGCGGAAGTCCTTGAGCGCCTCGACGTAGTTGCCCTGGCGCGCGAACGAGCGGCCGCTGTCCAGCTGGCGGCGCGCGACCTCCTCGCCGGCGCCACTCTGAGCCCGGGCGGCGTCGGCGACGACGCACACGCCAATCGCCATCGCAGCGAGACGAAGCGCAGCGGCAATCACTGGACGATCGGCTCCTTGAAGGTGACGACCGCTTCCTGACCGCTGGCCACGCGAACCCGCTGCGTCGCTTCGGGCGCATTCGGGCAACGCAATACAACCGTATGATCGCCGGGCGCGACCGGCATGCCGGGAATCGGCGGGAACGACAGGTCGCGGCCATCCGCGAAGACCTTGCACGTCTCGTTGGCCGCGAACACCTTCAGCGTGCCGGGCGCGTCGAGCGCGATCGACTGCGCGCCGCGCCGGAAGTTGATCGACAGCCGCGCGTTGAGGAGGAGCGCGGGGTTGCGCGCGGCGATCGTCGCGCCCGGTTCGACGGTCACGTCGTGGCGCGTGCTCATCTCCGAGATCACGGTCGATCCGCGGACGAGCTCGAACGGATACGCGGCGCTGACCGAGATCTTCACCGGGCCGGCCGCGGTGGTGAGCGTGAACTCCTTGCTGCCGGCGCGCACGTCCGATTCGGCGAGATCCGCTTCGAGCGTCTCGTAGCCCGTCAAGGCGAGCGCGATCTTGCCCGGCATCTTGCCGGTGAGCGGCACGTCGGCGGGCGTCACCCTGCCGGTGTCGGCGCCGTCGATCGAGATCGCCGCGCCGCTCGGCACCGACGTGACCTTGAAGGTCGCGGGCACCGCGACCCCGGTGCCGGCGCCGTTCGACACCGGCGCGGTCGCCGCGGTCGTCGTCACGGCAGAACCCTCCGCCGGCGAGGCCCCTCGGGTCAGCATGTAGAACGCGCCGATGGCCGCGACGACGATCCCGACGCCGGCCACCGCGAACATCGGATTCATCGCCGGTCTCTGCGGCGGCGCCGCCGTCGGCGGCGCGGTGTCGGGCCGCATCGCTGCGTGGTCGAGGCTTGGCGGCTGCGTTTTCGGGACCGCGACGTGCGTCGTCGCGTACAGATCCGACGTCGACATCATCGTCGTCGCCGCGCTCGACGAGCTGATGCCGGCCGCGGTCATCGGCAGGTCGAGCATGACGCGGACGGTCTGCAGGTCGGACGCCATCTGGCGCGCCTGCGGATAGCGCTCTTCCGGATTCTTCCGGAGCGCGCGCGAGACGATCTCGTTCACCGCGTCGGGCAGGTCGGGAATGGAGCTGCGCAGCGGCGGCGCCTCGCTGTTCATGATGCAGTAGGCCACCGCCGTCGGCGAATCGCCCGCGAACGGCTTCTGTCCGCTGAGCAGCTCGTAGAGCAGGACGCCGGCCGAGAAGATGTCGGCGCGGCCGTCTACCGGTTGCCCCATGATCTGCTCGGGCGCCATGTAGCTCGGCGTGCCCATCACCGTGCCGGACTGCGTCAGCGAGCTCGACGCGAACCGGGCGATGCCGAAATCGAGGATCTTGATCTTGCCGTCGTCGAGAATGCGGATGTTGCCCGGCTTGACGTCGCGGTGGACGATGCCCTGGTCGTGCGCGTAGGCCAGGCCGTCGCAGAGCTGCGCGACGACGTCGAGCTTCTGTCCGAGCGTCCATTGCGTGCCGTTGCGCAGCACCTGATCGAGGTCGCGGCCGCCGAGCAGCTCCATGACGATGAACGGCGCGCCGTCGAACTCGCCGAGCTCGTGAATGGTGACGATGTTGGGATGCTGCAGGCGCGCCACCGCGCGCGCCTCGCGCTGGAACCGCTCGCGGGCGCTGGCGTCGACGTTGAAGTCGACGTGCATCATCTTCAAAGCGACTTCGCGATCGAGCGACGGGTCGTGCGCGCGATAGAGCACGCCCATGCCGCCGCGGCCGACGCGGCCGAGAATCGTGTATCGCCCGATCTTTTCTGGAGTTGCCGACATCGTGTGATCACGGACTGGCGAAACGAGCGCACGGGCAGGCGACGAGGATGCGTCGGCAGCCGCGCGCCGGGGCCGATCCACTAGAAATGTCGGGTCGGGCGTTGCGGCTCGACAGGTCCGATTGGCGTGATGTCTGCCGCGAACGCGCACGCCGTCTGTCATCCGTGCGCAATTCTGGGAAGTTGTCTCGCCGACAGGTCCACGAAACGGCAGCCGGGCACCGGCGTATAGTCCGGTTATCCACGCTCATGACGCGATCGGCCACGAGGCTCTGGGGCGCGTTGGGCATCTCGCTCTTGACGGCGGGACTGTGCGCCGATCGCCCCGCCTCGCGCCTGCGGGGCCATCAGCCGCAGATCCCGCTGGCTTCGACAGGGCCGACGGGCACCGGCGTCATCGCGGGACGCGTCGTCGATCCGACGACCAACGCGCCGATCGCCAACGCGATCGTGACGCTGATCGAGATCGAAGCACCGCGCGACGCCGTGACCCAGCGGCAGCGCGTGATGGCGGACGGCGACGGCCGATTCGCGTTCTCCGGCCTGCCGAAAGGACGCTTCACGCTGCGGGCCAACCTGCCCGGCTATATCGACGGCTCCTATCGGCAGCGCCGGCCCAGCAGCGGCGGCGAGCCGGTCGAACTGGCGGATGGCGAGAAGCGCGTCGACCTGACGCTGCCGCTCTGGAAGGCCGCAGTGATCTCCGGGCGTGTGGTCGACGAAGCTGGCGAGCCGATGATTGGCGTCGGGGTTCGCGTGCTGCGGCGGACCTTCGATGGCGGCGTCGCGCGCCTGGCCGCCTTCGGCGCGCCGCAGACGATGACCGACGATCGCGGCGTCTACCGGTTCGCGCAGCTGCCGCCGGGACAGTATGTCGTCGCCATCGCGTCGACCGCGACGACGTTCCCGGCGTCGTTCATGCCTCTCAATAGCGGCCCCGCGGATGAGCATCGCGAGCAGGTGTTCGCGGCGATCAACGAGTTCGCGCCGCTCGGCAGCGATCGCAACCAGCAAATCGGCGATCGCGTGCTGATGACGCAGAGCTCACAGCCGCAACCGCCGCCGCCAACGGACGGGGCCGTCGGCATGTATCCACTCACCTTCTTTCCTGGCACGTCGCAGGCCGGCGAAGCGGCTGTCTTGACGCTCCCCGCCGGCGCCGAACGCACCGACGTGAACTTCTCGCTGGCGCCCGTGCGGACCGTTCGCGTATCGGGACGGTTGCTCGGCGCGGACGCGCCAGCGGCGAACACCGCCGTGCGTGTCTACGACGTCGGCCAGTCGATGCTCGACGCGATGAACGCATTCGCCACCGCCACCGGCCTGACCGACGGCGCCGGCCACTTCGTCCTGCTCGGCGTCCCGCCAGGTCAGTACGTGATCCGCGCTGACGTTCCGCAACGGCTTCCCGTGTTCCTTCGCGCAGCGGAGAAGCCGCTCCTCAGCGCCGCCGAACGCATCACGGTCGGTGCGACAGACGTGCGCGACCTAACGCTGCAGCTGCGACTGGACACGGCGGTCTCCGGACGGGTCGAATTCCAGACGACGCCGCCGCGCACTGGGAACCGGCTCGCGAATCTGACGGTGGCGATCGAATCCGTCGATCGCCCGGATATCCGCAGCCTGACGGCGACGAAACCTGACGGCACCTTCTCGACGTTCGTGCCGGCCGGCCGTTACGTGCTCCGCACGGAGGATCTGGACGACGCCTGGCTGACGTCGGTAACGGTCGACGGTCGCGACGCGCTCGAGGAGGGCTTCGATGTCGGCGCCGCCGCGGTCGAGAACGTCGTCTTCACGCTGTCCGACAAGACGACGAAGATCGCCGGCCTCGTCCGTGACGGCGAGAACAACATCGCCGTCGATGGCGCCGTGGTCGTGTTTCCGGTCAGCACCGATCTGCGACTCGCGCAAGGCGCGTTTCCAAAGCGGATGCCGGCCGTGCGCGTGTCGCGCGACGGACGCTACACCATCCGCGGGTTGCTCCCCGGCGACTACTTCGTCATCGCGATCGACGCGGCGTTCACGGACAACTGGCAGTCTCCGGAGTCGCTCGAGAACCTGTCGCGACTGGCGACACGGATCACGATCGGCGCAAACGAGGACCGCGCCCTCGATCTGCGGGTGGTCGAGGTGAGGCGATGACCGCGCCTCTCGTCGCCGCCGCCGTCCTGACGATCGCGGCATCGGCCGCAATCGGCGCGTCACAGCAGTCGCGCGACGGCGCAGCGGGGCCATTGCCGCCGGGCACCGGAGCGATCGCCGGCGTCGTTCGCGCTACCGACGGCACGCCGGTCCGTCGCGCGCGCGTGACCCTCAACAGCGAGCAACGGCGTCAGCCGGGCCGCACCGTGACGACCGGCGAGGACGGCCGCTTCGCGTTCGAGCATTTGTCCGCCGATCGTTACCGCGTCGCGGCGTCGAAGCCTGGATTCCTGACGATGCAGTTCGGCGCCGCGCGTCCGGCCCGTGAGGGCACATCGCTGCCGATTGAAGATGGCCAGCAACTGCGCGACGTGGTGATCGCCATGACCCGCGGCGGCGTGGTCACCGGCGTCGTCCGCGACGCGAGCGGCCGGCCGATTCCTGAAGTCACGGTGACGTTGATGCGGCGGTCGTATTCGGTCCTCACCGGCGAGCCCCAACTGCAGAACCAGCGGTCGAGCTTCACCGATGACCGGGGCATCTATCGCGTCTGGGATCTGGACTCGGGCGACTACTTCGTCAGGGCCGAGCCCAACCTGAACGGCGTTCGCGCCCGCGCCACCCCGGGGCTCGAAGACCTGCGCCGACTCGGACCTGGCGACGTCGATCGGTTGATCCAGTCGACCCCGCCGACACCCGCCGCGCCATCGATGAGTTCGCGCACGGAGAACTACGCGCCGACGTACTACCCGGGCACCGCGGATCTCTCCGCGGCGCAGACGGTGCACGTCGAGGCCGGCGAGGAGCGTCCCGGCGTCGACGTCGTCGTCGACTTCGTGCCGACGGCGCGATTGTCCGGACGACTGACGCCGCCGACCGGACTCACCGCGCGGCAGGTCACGATGCTGCTGGTTCCCGCGGGACCGAACGCCGTGATGCTGGCGTCGCTATCGCGGGGCAGTTCGATCGCGGTCATGCCCGATGGCACGTTCGCGATCGGCGGAGTGGCGCCGGGCGACTACATCGTGCGCGCGCACACCGCGGCGGCGGCGCCGCCCGGCAGGACGCCGGCACGTCCTGCCGGACCCGATCCCACAGCGCCGATCTTTTTCTCCGAGACACCGGTTCGCGTCGATGGCAGGGATCTCACCGTCCCGGTCGCTTTTCATCCGGCGATGACGGTCCGCGGCCGCATCGTCTTCGAGGGCGAAGCACCGGCGTCGATCGCCGGCGCCCGCATCTGGATGCTGCCGCGCAATGCCGGCGCCAATCTCAGCGCCGGGCCTCCGGGCGGCGCCGTCGATGCCGAAGGCCGATTCACGTTCACCGCGGTGATGCCCGACCGCTACCGCTTCATGCATCAGTGGCCCGGCAGCGGACGCTGGACGCTCAAGGCCGCGACGTCGAACGGACAAGACATGTTCGACGCGCCGATCGAGATTCGAGCGGGACAGGACACCGAGTGGGTCCTGACATTCACGGATCGGCTGACGACGCTGACAGGCGTCCTGCACGACTCGGCGGGTGCGCCGGCGCCGGACGCGGTGATTCTCGTCTACCCGGCCGATCGCAATCGCCGGTCGCCCGGCTCGAGATCGATCCGTTCCGTTCGCCCCGGCACCGACGGCCGCTTCAACGTCGTCGGCCTGCGCGCCGGCGAGTATCTGATCGCCGCGCTCACCGACATCGAGCCCGGCCAATGGAACGACGCGGCGTTCCTCGAGTCGCTCGTCGCCTCGTCGATCAAGGTCACGCTTGCCGACGGTTCGACGACGACTCAGAACCTCCGCGTCGGCCGCTGAGACGCACGGCAGAACCTGCGCTATCTCGCGGGGCCCGATCGGGCCTTTATTGCCATGTCCGCTGCGAGTGCGCGCGCACAGCTCTGGCGTGCGTCACCGGGTCTCTGGCATGCGCTGTGCAGTCGACAATCCCGGACTGGTCCGGCGTGACCGGTCGATTCGGGAGCGGACCATGCCCAAAGCAGACAAAGAGGCGCGCGAGAAGCTCATCGCCGCGCTCAACGAAGATCTCGCCCGCGAATACCAGGCGATCATCGCCTACGTCGTCTACTCGCAGGTGCTCAAGGGCGCCGAGTACATGGCGATCGCGAAGGAGCTCGAAGTGCACGCCGGCGAGGAGCTCGCGCACGCCCTCACCATCTCCAAACAGATCGACTATCTCGGCGGCATGCCGTCGGTGACGCCGAAGCCCGTCAAGGTCAGCGACGATCCGAAGACGATGCTTCGCGCCGATCTGGAGAACGAAGCGGAGACGATCCGCAATTACCGCGAGCGGCTGCGTCAATGCGAGGCCATGGGCGAGTACGCCATCGGCGAGGACATCCGCGAGATCCTGCGCCAGGAGCAGGAGCACCTGATCGATCTCGCGACGGCGCTCGGCATCGATCCGCCGAATGTTGCTGAGTGATTCAATGTTTGTCAGCCGCGCGCCTGAGTACTAGATACTCACGACCATCGTCACGCCCGGCGATGTGCTCGGCTGTGTAGCCGGCGGCGCGCCCGACCTCGACCCATCGCGTCTCGTGCGGCAGCAGGAAGGCGCCGAAGGCCCGATCGCGGATGAGCGTGTCGATCCAGTCGGGCGGCAGCCAGCCGTCGCGCTGGGCGATCTCCATCCACAACTGATCGGGCACGTAGGCCGGATAACGGCTCTGACTGGTGAACCAGGGCTGCGACAGCATGCCGTCGTTGATGAACACTGGCGCCGGCAGCGACGTGATGAACGCGGCCAGCCGCTCGCGGCGCTGGTGCGTCTCGGGCGTGGCGACGTGGAGCGGTTCCTGTTTCCAACCCAATTGATAGGCCGGATAGAGGATCGCTGGCACGAGCAGCATCGGCATCGCCCTGGCGACGAGTGGAACGGTGACGCCAGTGAGCAGACGCGCGAACAGGACGGTCGCCGCGATGCCCATGCTGACGTGCCCCTCGAGGATGGCGTTGTCCTCGCCGCCTTCGCGCAGCATGGCCATCGTCCCGAAGCCGAAGCCGACGATGCCAACGCACAGAAACGGACCGACTCCCGCGAACAGCCGGGCACGCTCCTCGCGCGTCCGGGCGGCAAGCAGCGCGAGGAGCGGCCCGGCCCAAATCCACGCGTTCGCGAACAGGACTTTCCCAAGCCTGCTCCCCGAGTAGCCGCTGATGCCAAGGTGGCTGATCGACGGCGCCCAGAGCAGATTGCGTCGATACACTTCTCCACCGCCAAGCAGTGCGACCGCCATCAGTGTTGCCGCGGGGATGGCGATCCACAGCGTGTGTTTGAACGATCGCCGCACGATGAGCGTGTACAGGCACACGCCGGTGAGGCTCGCGACATACGACTGCTTGGTCATCCAGGTCACGCAGAAGCAGAAGGACGCGACGAGAAGCCAGATCTCGGGCCGGTCGCGATCGATGCCGCGCGTGTAGATGACCAGACCGGCGACCGCGAACGCGAGCGCCATCATGTCGGGCCGGACGCCAAGGTGCCACCAGCCCATCGGGTTGGTGCCGATCCACATCAGCAGCGCTGACAGAAAACCGGCGACGGCGATCGCGTTATCGCCGGCGGGGAGCAGTCGCCGCGCGCAGACGAAGGTCAGCAGCGCTCCGGCCGCGGCGAACATCGCCGACAACCGTTGCGCCCCGAAAACGATGTCGCGTCCCTCGACGCCTGCCGCAGCAAGCACCCTCGCGTACACGTGATAGAAGAGCGCGTTGTAGAGCGTCAGCGAATACGGGTGTCGATCCGGCCACTCGTACAGCGGATGACCGTTTTGTACTTTCCAGATGCTGTAGATCGGCGGCCCCTGGTGGCCCAGCGGATCCACGTAGAGACCGCTCGCCGCGAGCCCACGCGCCCTCAGGGCGAAGACCACGGCCGAGAGCGCAACGGCGGCCACGAGCAGGGCCAGCCAGACATGCCGCGCCGGCCTTCGCACCAGTTTTTCGGAGCCGACGCGGGGACGCACGTGAATCGAGCTATCTTACAGAGACCCGGATGTCGATGCAGCCGCAGCCCGACGCGCTCGCCGTGCTGATTCCGATCTACGACGACTGGGACGCCGTGGCGATGCTCCTGCCCCGCCTCGACGAGAGCCTGCACGCGGCACACCTCGGCGCGCGCGTGATTCTCGTCGACGATGGCTCGACGACCGAAGCGCCGGCGGCGCTCTCGGAGCTGACGCTGAAAGCAATCGAGCGTGTCGAGGTGCTGACGCTGCGCCGAAACCTCGGACATCAGCGCGCCATCGCCATCGGCCTCGCGTTCATCGCCGAGCGGATGCCGGTCGAAGCGGTCGTGGTGATGGACGGCGACGGCGAGGACGCGCCCGGCGACGTCCCGCACCTCGTCGCCGAAATGCGCAACGGCCACGGCGCCCGCATCGTCTTCGCCGAGCGGCGGCGGCGCTCGGAATCGACGACGTTCCGCGTGCTCTACCATTCCTATCGCTGGGCGCACCGCGCGCTCACCGGCATCCCGGTCCGGGTCGGCAACTTCAGCGTCATCCCGGCCACGCAGCTGCGGCGCCTGGTCTCGGTATCGGAGTTGTGGAATCACTACGCCGCGGCCGTGTTCAAGGCGCGGCTGCCGCGCGTGCTGGTGCCGACGACGCGCGCGACGCGGCTCCAGGGCAGGTCGCGGATGAACTTCGTGTCGCTCGTCGGCCACGGCCTGAGCGCGCTCTCCGTCCATGCCGAGATCATCGGCGTGCGGATGCTCTGCCTGGCCGCGATCCTCACCGTCCTCGTCGGTGCGCTCCTCGGCGTCGTCGTCGGCCTGAAGCTCTGGACGACGCTGGCGATTCCGGGATGGGCGACCAACGCCGTCGGTCTGCTCGTCGTGGTGCTGCTGCAGACGCTGGCGTTCGCGGTGCTGTTCGTGTTCCTGGTGCTGCACGCGCGATCGCATCCGTCGTTCCTGTTGATTCGCGACTACGAGTACTTCGTCAGCGGCACGGTCCGCGTCTTCCCGGCCGCGCGCGCGACGGCTCTGCCGGTCCGGCCCCCGCGAGAGATGGTCGAGTGATCGAGAACTACACCTACCAGGGCGAAGAGCTCGACCTGTTCCGTCACGCCAAACGCTGGAAGAGCTACTACGCGGCCAAGCTCGCTCCGTACATCAAGGGCGACGTCCTCGAGGTCGGCGCCGGCATCGGCGGGACGGCGCCGTTTCTCCGCACGCCGGCGACGACGTCGTGGACGTGCCTCGAGCCAGACGCCCGCCTGCTGGCGACGCTCGAGAACGCGCTGCGCGCCAGACCGCTCGGCGTGCCGGTGCACGCGCGCCACGGGACGGTCTCGACGCTGGCCGCCGACGAGCGCTTCGACACCGTGCTCTACATCGACGTCCTCGAGCACATCGAAGAGGACCACTCGGAGCTCCGCCGCGCCTCCGCGCGTCTGCGGCCCGGCGGCTGCCTGATCGTGCTGGCGCCGGCGCACAACTTTCTGTTCAGCGAGTTCGACAAGGCGGTCGGACACTTCCGCCGCTACAGCCGCAAGACCCTGCTGGCGGCCGCGCCCCCGGGCCTGCCGCTGGTGCGCGCGTTCTACCTCGATTCGATCGGCATGTTCGCGTCGCTGATGAACCGCGCCGTGCTCAAAGCGTCCTCGCCGACGATCGGCCAGATCCAGTTCTGGGACACGTGGATCATCCCGACCTCGAAGCTGATCGATCCGCTGGTCGGCTACGCCGCGGGGAAGACGGTGATTGCGGTGTGGAAGAGATAGATCAAGACATTAAACGTTGGAGGGCCGTCGAGGGCCGTGGAGAATTCTTTTTCGAAGGTCCTTGGAACCTGCTCTTCGAAAAGCGCATTCTCCACGGCCCTCCACGGCCCTCCAAGGTTCAATGTTCATCAGCGTTCTTCAGCCTTTGAATCTGTAGGTCCCGTCGTCGAAGCGCTCGCGGCGCGCGGTGTGGCACTGCGTGCACTTCTGCTGCAGCGTCGGGACGTTGCTGCGCGCGGCGTCCCAGTTGCCGGTCGCGACCGCGCCTTCAATCGTCTCGACCAGCTTGGTGGCTTCGTCGGCCCAGCCGATCGCGTCGGTGACCTTGTTCTTCTTGAAGAATGCCTGCGCTTCGGCGAGGCCGGCCTTGACCCCGGCGAGGCTGGTCTTCGCGTCGGCGGCGTTCGAGGCTTCGAGCGCCGGGCGCGCCGCGTTGAAGGACGCGCTCACGCTCTTCATTGCCTTGTCGAGCGCGATCTCGTCCGGCGTCATCGGCGGCGGCAGGCGCTTGGCGAGATCGACGAGCTTCGGCGAGATCACCGATGTCGCCAGCACCGCCGGCTTGCCGAGGAACTTCTCCACCTGGTCGGCCGGCAGGTCGAGCGTGTAGCCTTTGGCGCGCTTCGCCACTTCTTCCGGCGCGAACTTGAAGACCTCGCCGATGACCGTGATCTGCGCGTTCGCGTCCGGCGCCTGCTGCAGCGACGGCGCGAGGATCAGCAGGTCCTTGCCGGTCGCGTTCGCCGGATCCTGATCGACCGAGAACGCCGTCTTCGAGAGGACCGTCTCGACCGAGGCGATGAGCGAGACGTTCGCGCCGTAGAGCGCGTCCGGGTTGAGAAGGATCGAGCTTGCCGCGGTCGGAATCATCCGGGCCGGCGGGCCGGCCGGCATCTGCGGCGCCTGCGCGGCGCGGATCCCGACGGAGATCAGCAATACCGCGGCGGTCGCGGACGCCACCCAGACGGCGGGACCGGTTCGGGGAATACGTGACGTGCGCATCGACTGTGCCTCCTCGCGGACTCTCATCGGCCTGGGCCGGTCGTGTTCGGCGTCGCGTTCTTGACGTACTTGTCGAGCCACTCGACGGTCTCGGCGACGACGTGCATGTTGGATTCGCGGGCGGCGTAGCCGTGGGACTCGCCCGGCAGCGTCACGTAGCGCGCCACCTTGCCGAAGCCTTTCAGCGCCATGTAGAGCCGCTCCGACTGGATCGGGAACGTGCCCGAGTTGTCGTCCTTTTCGCCATGGATGATCAGGATCGGCGCGTTGATCTTGTTCGCGAACCAGAACGGCGACATCTTGCCATAGAGATCCGGCACTTCCCAGAAGGTGCGCGTCTCGGCCTGGAAGCCGAACGGCGTCAGCGTCCGGTTGTAGGCGCCGCTCCTCGCCACGCCGGCGCGGAACAGATCCGAGTGCGCCAGGAGGTTCGCGGTCATGAACGCGCCGTAGCTGTGGCCGCCGACGCCGATGCGATCGCGATCGGCGACGCCGCTCGAGACCGCGTGGTCGACCGCGGCCTTCGCGCTGGCGACGAGCTGTTCGATGTAGGTGTCGTTGGCCGTCTCCCCGGGCCCGATGATCGGCATCGTCGGGCCGTCGAAGATCGCGTAGCCCTGCGTCAGGAGCAGGAGGTGCGAGGCGCCGCCGACGGTCGTGAACCGGTTCGGCGAGCCGACGACCTGGCTGGCCGCGTCGGCGCTCGTGAATTCCTGCGGATAGGCCCAGAGGAACATCGGCAGCCGCTGCCCGGGCTTGTAGCTCGGCGGCAGGTAGATGGTGCCGGAGAGCGAGACGCCGTCCGCGCGCTTGTAGGTGACGAGCTGCTTCTGAACGTCGGACAGCTGCGGATAGGGATCGCGGAAGTTCGTCACCGCGCGCGAGGTCTTCGCCGCGACGTCGCGCACCGTGTAGTTGGCCGGCGACGCCTTGGTCTCGCGCGACGTCAGCACGCGCGCGGCGTTGTCGTCGAGCAGGCCGACCACCGACTCGTAGCTCTGATCATCGGACTGCCACAGCCGCTCGCTCTGCAGGGTCTTCAGGTTGAGCCGGTCGAGGAACGGCCGATCGCCCTTCGGCGAGGCGCCGGAGCCGGTGAGATAGATCGAGTCGCCGACCTGCAGCACGAGCGATGTCCCGGGCCGGGTCATGGCGAAGCCGGGATCGCCGTAGCGATCCTCGGAGAGCCGCTCCCAGAGCTTGCGCGGCGTGCCGGGCAGGCCGTTGTCGTACAGCCAGGTGCGCGTCTTGCGCGTCGCGCGGTCGCTTTCCGAGAGCATCGCGACGCCCTTCTCGGTGAAACGCACGCCGCCGTAGCGCCACTCGACTTTGGCGACTTCTGCCGGCTCGCCGGAGAACGGCGCCTTCATCGAGAGCAGCCGATCGCGGTGCGGCACCTTGTTCGCCAGATCGCCCTTGTCGAGCGCTTCGACCCAGTAGAGCGTCGCCGGCTCGATCGGATGCCAGGAGAACGATCGCGGTCCGGCGAAGACGCCGGTGATCGGCATGCGGTCGCCCATCGGCACGTCGGCGAGCGCGCGCACCATCTTGCCGCTGCGATCCCAGAGCTCGACGTCGCGCGGGAAGAGATACGCCGGCGCGACGTACGAGTACGGCCGCTTCACGCGCGTGACGACCAGGAACTTGCCGTCGGTCGATGGCTGCATGCCGGCATAGACCGCCGGCTTGCCGAGCGCCGTTTTCGTGCCGTCGAGCATCACCCACGTCGGCTGGCTGGTGAAGAAGTAGTCGTAGAGCTGCTCGTCGTACGGGCTGGTCAGCAGATCCTGGTACGTCCGGCCCGGCGCGGTGATGCCGGTGCTCTCCTGGATGTTCGGTCCGCTCGGCACCGCGGGCGGCGCGGGCATCGCGCCGCGGCCCGCCGGGATCAGCGCGCAGAGAAATCCGGTCGAGTCGTTCAGCCAGCCGCAGCCGCCCCCGAGGCCGTTGATGCCGCCATCGACCAGCACGGCGACCTTCGCGGTCGCGACGTCGGCGACGAGCAGCCGCACGCTTGAATCGGTCGTGTGCGTGATCCCGATCTTCTTGCCGTCGGGCGAGAAACTCCCGCTGAACGTTCCGCTCGCGGGCAGTTCGAGCTTCCGTTCCGTCCCGTCGGCGACGCTCTTGAGCGTGAGACCGATCGTCCCGCCGAGCGTGCGATTCGCATTCGTCCGCGGGTTCACGCGTGCGCCGGCGAGACTCAGGAACGGCGCGGAGACTTCGGCGATGCTCGGCATGCTCTTGCGATGCGACAGGAGCAGCACCGAACGATCCGGCGACGCCGACACGAGCGGCAGCGGCGCGGTGTCCATGATGTCCGCGATCACCTTCGGCGGCATCTTGTAGGTGGAAGTGGTCGACTGCGCGGCCGGAAGCGCCGCGAGCACGACGAAACCGGTCACAACGGCTACGAGCGTCAGGGGTCTGCGCATAGGTCACCCGGGCTGGGGATCGGCGCATTATCGGCGCATTCGTGCCGGCAGGCAACGTGCGCCGGCTGCGGGCCGCAGGCGGCGGGCGGCGGGCGGCGGGCGACGTCGACGCTGGGGGCGGACAGATGATGTTTCCCGCTGCCCGCATCGAACTACCTGCGGCGCACGAACAGGGCGAGCCACATCGGCCGCACCCAGGGCTGGATGAGCCGATCGAGCACGAAGCCGGCGCCCGCCAGCTCCGCCACGGCCACGTCGGGCGCGACCCCGTGCCCGGGTCGGCGCGCGGTCGCATCGGCGGGCGCATCTCCGTGAAACCAGAGACCGCCCGGAGCGAAGTCGATGACGACCAGCCTGCCGCCCGGCCGGACGGCGCGGCGCAGCTCGTCGGCAAATACTCGATCGCCGCCGGCGTGGTGATAGACGTTGCGCATGATCACGAGGTCGCAGCACGCCTCCGGCAGCCCGGCATGCCCCTTCGCTCCCGCGACCACCGAGACGTTCGATCGTCCCGAGAGCGCGACCTTCAAGCGATCCAGCGTCTCGCCGGGCAGCTCGGTCGCGATGACCCGGCCCGTCATTCCGACGCGATCGGCCAGCACACCGGCGAAGCGCCCGGATCCGGCGCCGATCTCAGCTACGACTTGCCCTTGACCGAGTCCAGTGAGATCTGCGACGCGGGCCGCTTCACTGCGTTCGCGCCAGGGCAGGAACGCCCCGAAGCCGACATACAACACGCCCGCAGTTCCCGCGAGACCAAGCCCCATCACGCTCGCGGCGATCTTCCACATCGTCATAAGGCACACTCCTTGGTCCCTGGGGACGAGGTTTGGAGCGCTTGCGACGTGAGGCTGAGGTGAGGACGGGGTGAGGCTTGGGCTTCGGGCTTGGGGCTCTGGGGTCTCCGTCAGAACAGCCAGTTGTGGACGGTTTGCGCGATGCCGACCGCGATCCGGTGGTGCGCCTCGTTGCGCGGGCCCCACTCGGCGGCGACGCCGATTACTGCAACGGCCAACGTCGCCGCGGCGAGCAGGCGCCACCTCGAACGCGGCGGTGTCGCTGAGACGGCGGACTTCTCTGCCGCCGTCTCGCGCGATTCAATCCGGATCGCCGCGATGAATCGGTAGCCTTGCCGCGGCACGGTCTCGACGAAGCCCGGCGCCTTCGCGTCGTCGCCGAGCGCGACCCGGACTTGCCGAAGGCAGTAGTTCAGGCCGCGATCGAAGTCGACGAACGTTCCGTCCGGCCAGATCGCGGCGCGCAAGTCGTCCCGCGTGACCAGACGCCCGGCGCGAGTTACGAGCAGGCTCAGCGCGAGCGCGGGCTGGCGCTCGATCGGCACCGGTCGGCCGTTGCGACGAAGCTCGTGGGTGCGGGCGTCGAACTCGAAATCGGCGAAGCGGATCGGCGCGGAGTCCATGCCTTCTTCGACGAGGTTCGGGCGCTGAAGTTCGCACGTCGGGGCCGCCGAGGTAAGAAACTTTGTTTTATACTGGCCCGTCTAACTCACCGGCGCGCCCATGAGCCACAGCGACCATCTCGGAGAGTTCGAAGCCCTCGTCCTCGCCGCGGTCGTCCGTGCGGGATCGCGGGCCAACGGCACCGGCGTCTACCAGGCGATCGCAGAGCGCGT
>DASTCC010000175.1:0-3032 GCA_035711465.1 Vicinamibacterales bacterium | reverse complement strand
GGATCGGACGTTCCGAGAAAATCGATCTTGATGAAATCGGCGAGCGGCACCAGCGCCTCGGTGCGCTCGTTGAGGACGAAGTCGTCGAGCGCGAGCGTGTAGCCGGCGCGCCGCAGCCGGTGGCAGGCGTCGATGGTGTCGGCGTCCGCCTCGATGTCCTCGGTGAGCTCGATGACCACACGATGCGCGGGCAGCACCTCGGAGATCCCCTCGAGGAGCATCCGGCGTCCGACGTTCACGAAGGCGCGCCGCCCCTGCGTCAACGTGTCCAGGCCGATGCCGACGACCGCGTTGGTGATGACCGTCGCGCTCGCGATCTCGGCGACGGTGTCGCAGCTCTCCGACGTCGAGTTGCGGCGGAACAGCAGCTCGTAGCCGTAGACACGGCCGTCCTGGTCGAGGATGGGCTGGCGCGCGATGAACGTCGGCTCCGCGGACATGGTCGGCCAAGCACGTAATCGGCGGGGAGATTCAGAAGTTCATTTCGGCTACGGCGGGGGCTCCGGACCCGACGGTGGCTCGCCGGACCGGGTGGCTCGGATGCGTTCGCGACCGGTCAGGATGCAGCAGCGCTGCACGGAACTGCGCGCCGCACCGACGTCGATTCAGATCCGTGGTACGAACGGCCCGAGCACGACGCGCCCGACCATGAGCCCAAGCCAGAGCAGTGCAGGAAGCGCCGGGACGACGGCGTCGAGCGCGGACAGCTTGCTGGCGAATCGAGGCCAGAGCCGCAGCGCGATGACCGCTCCGGCGGTGGCGATCGCGTACGACGCGGAGAAGGCGTAGCGTTCGGCGAATCGGCTCGCCGGACTGAGGACGCCGATCGAGAGCGCGGCGAATGCGACCGCGAACAGCAGACCACGGCGCGACGGATCCGGGAGACCACGCCAGGTCGCGATCAGCTGACCCCGCGCGCGCCAGGCCGCAATCGCCAGCGCGAAGCTCCACGGCGCGGGATGCCACAACAGACGCACGAGGTAGAAGCCTGCGTGCCGCGCCAGCGTCAGCGCATCGTCGAGCGGCGTCGCGACCGAGAGCGGCGCCATCTGCCGGTGCCAGTAATGCCACCAGAAGGTCTCGCCGGTGAGCCGCAGATAGGCGACGTCGTAGACGTAGGCGACGCCGGCCATCACGCCGATGGCGGCAACGCACGCCGCGATCGGCCGCCAGTTCGGGCCGCGTTCACGCGACGGGTTGATCAGGATCCACAGTCCCGCGGCGACGAAGATCAGCAGCACGAACACGCCCTTGACCAAGAGCGCCGCCGTCAACGCGACCGCGACGACCGGGAGCCACCGCCACGATTGCCGCACGCCGTCGAGCGCGACCAGCGTCAGCAGCAGGCACAGGAGCATCGGGTATTCGTGATTGGCGCGGATGCGGAACAGGAACGCGACCGGCATCAGCTGCAGCAGGACGATGGCCGCGCGGCCGTCGGCCGCACCGCAGATGCGCGTGACCAGGTGACCGATCAGGAGCAGGGACGCCAGCCCGAGCGCAATGCCGACGACGTAGGCCGACGGCACCGCCGGAAAGCCGAGCGACGCGAGCGCGGTGGGCAGAAAATAGACGCCGGCGGGATGCTCGCGGAACAACCCGTCGCTATCCCAGTTGCCCCACCACTCCGGCGCGATCCAGCGCGACACCGGTCCCTCGGCCAGCCGCGCCGAGATGTTGGCGTAGAGCGCCGAATCGGGATCGTCGCTGGCAAAGCCGGTCGCGTACAGCAGCGCGGATACCAGCGCGAAGCTCACGCCCCAGATCCACAGATCCCTGGCGCTCAGGAAGCGCGGCGGCATCAATCCGAGCGATCTTATCCGCGATTGACACGGCCTCTTGTCGGCGGGCCGCGACTGAGGTGAGATAGATAGTTCGATGCGGCGCTTCGGCCTCTCGCTGGCTGCCCTCGCTTTGTTGTCCGCCTGCGGCGGCCCGCCCCAGGGCCCGACGCCGCCGCCGGTCGGCGAGCTGTCGCTCGCCTGCCCCATCAATCAATCCGTCGAGGTCGTCGGCACGAACGTGACGGTGGACTACCCGCCGCCGCAGCCCACGGGCGGTGCGCCGCCAGTCACGGTCGTGTGCACGCCCGCGTCAGGCACCGAGTTCCCGCTCGGGCAGACGTCGGTGAACTGCACGGCGACCGACAACGCCGGACGCAGCGCGGTGTGCGGGTTCGCGGTGCAGGTCACGCAGATTCCGGTGATCGGGGCGACCGCGTTCCTCGCGTTCGGCGACTCGCTGACGAATGGCGAGGTCAGTCTCAACGCGCAGGTCCTCGTCGTCGACCGGACCGTCGCGTACCCGACCGTGCTCGCCGAGCGGCTGCAGGCGCGATACAAGAGTCAGACGATCACGGTCGTCAACGCCGGGGTCTCGGGCGAGAGCGCCGAGAAGGGCGAGGACCGGCTGCCGGACGAGATCGATCGGCACCATCCCGAAGTGCTGTTGCTGCTGCAGGGCGTGATCGATCTCACCCAGCACGGCGAGGCCGGCATCCAGATCGTCACCGACGCGCTGCGCAACGACATCCGCAACGCCAGGGCGCAGGGCGTCGAGCACATCTTCCTGAGCACGCTGCTGCCGCAGAAACCGGGATCGAACAGCCAGGCGATGCCGTTCATCAAGGAGATGAACGACGTGATCGAGGAGCTGGCGCGGCGGGAGAACGTGCACCTCGTGGATGGCTACGGCGCGATTGCCGGCCACGAAGCGACACTCGTCGGCCGCGACGGCCTGCACCTGACGCCCGAAGGGTACGAAGCCCTCGCCGGCGCCTTCTTCGACGCGATCGTCGTCGCGCTCGAGACGCCGCCGTCAGCGGCATCGCGGCAGCGCCGCCGCCGCTAGCGCCCACGGCGTCAGCCGCGGATCCTGCTGAGCGCTTCGCTGATGAGATCGCGCGCCAGACGCCGCTCGTCGCCGGCGTTCACGTCCGAGAGCTGCACGAGCAGAAAGGCGCTCTTCGATCCGGCGATCGCCTTGCCGGCGATCATCGTGTCGCCGTCCCAGGCGGCGACGTCGCCGATGCC
>DASTCC010000174.1:0-2299 GCA_035711465.1 Vicinamibacterales bacterium | reverse complement strand
GCAAGCGCAAGCTGCTGCCGCACAAGCAGGTCGCCGGATGAGCGGCGCGCGCCGCTCCGGCGGGCTTGCCGCGTTTCTCGGACGCGCGTGCTATCGGGTGCTGCTCGTCGCCTACCCGAAATCGTTCCGCGCCGAGCTTGGCGCGGACGCCGCCGACCTGTTCGTCGAGGCCTGTGCCGTGAGCTGGCGGGAGCGCGGCTGGCGCGGCGTGCTGTCACGCTTCGGACGCGCCTTGGTCGACGTCCCGCAGAACGGCTTCGCCGAACGGCGCGGTTCGCACGCGGCGCCGGAACCGTCGCGATCTTCGGGCGCGTTCTGGGCCAACCTCGGCGTCGACGTGCGCGACACCTGGCGCGCGCTGCGCCGGCGGCCGGGACTGACGTTCGCCATCGTCGCGACCCTCGCTCTCGCCATCGGCGCCAACACCGCGGTCTTCGGCGTCGTCGACGCCACCCTGCTCAGACCGTCGCCTTTCCGCGACGCGCATCGCGTCGTCTACCTCGAGGCCCGCGATGCTGCGAACAAGCGTGCCGGCACCATCTCCGCCGCCGACGTGGTGCGCTGGCGATCGGAGCTGCGGGGGCTGGCGCGGCTCGAAGCCGAGGCGACGCGCGCCGTGCTGCTCATCGACCGCAACGGCGGCGCGCGCATGCGTGCGATGTACGGCACGCCCGGCGTGTTCGAGATGCTCGGCGCGCGGCCGATTCTCGGCCGCCTGCTCCTCGACTCCGACGCCGAAAGCGGCGGCGTGCTCGTTGCCGAGACGCTGTGGCGATCGCGCTACGCCTCCGAGCCCGGCGTCATCGGCCGCACCGTCGAGATCGACGGCGAACCGGCCACGATCGTCGGCGTCATCCCGAATCTCGAGTCCGACATCCCAGGCATCCGCAACCTGCTCTATCGGGAGATGCCGTCGCGAGGCGAGGCGGCGGAACAGTTCGCGCCGACGGTCGTCGGCTGGTTGAAGCCCGGCGTCACGATCGAGGCGCTGAACGGCGAGCTGCGATCCGCGACAGCGACAATGGACGCGGAGGGCAGGACGTCGTTCGCGCAGGCCCGGCGCCCGACCAACATCTTCTGGACCGCCGCCGAGCAGCGCAACACCCAGCTCGCGCTCTTCACCGGCGTCTGCCTGCTGCTGATGCTGGCCGCGATCAACGTCGCCAGCCTGCTGCTGTCGGCGACGCGCGCGCGCGCCGGCGAACTGGCGCTGCGATCCGCGCTCGGCGCCAGCCGGACTCGCATCGTCCGTCTGCTGCTGTTGGAGTCGCTGATGGTCGGCGCGGCCGGATGCGCGGCCGGACTCGTGATCGCGCGATACGCGATCGCCGCCTTCACGCAGTTCACGCCCGGGCCGCAGCTGGCCTCGCGGCTCGAAGCGATTCGCCTCGATGGCGTGCTCGTCGGCTATGCCGTCGCAATCGCGATGCTGACGGCGCTGTCGATCGGCCTCGCCGCCGCCTGGCGCCATGCGCGTGGGACGAACGCCTCGTCCCTGCGCGAAGCCGATGCGCGCGTCGCCGGACGTCGCGGGCTCCGCGGCGGATTCGTGCTCGCCGAAAGCGCACTGACGGTGATGCTGCTGATCGTCGCCGGCCTGGTCGGCCGGGCGTTTCTGACGATGCGCTTCTCGGAGCCGGGTTTTGCCGCCGACCGTGTGGTGCAGGTCACGCTCGCGCTGCCGGAGACGACCTACGCGACCCCGGATCGCCGCGATCAGTTCTTCGCCAGGCTGCAGCAGGACGTCACACGCCTGCCGGGCATCGTCCAGGTCGGGTTGGGCTACGAAGGGATCCCGCCGTCGGACTTCGTGATGGTCGGAAGGCTCGTCGCTGACAGCGGCGTCAGCAACGAGGGCACCGGCGCGCCGTACAGCTTCGTCGACTCGCGTTACTTCCCGCTGATGGGCATTCCCATCCTCGAGGGCCGAGGTTTCGATCCGACCGAGATCGGAAAGCCGGCGGGCGTCGCCGAGATTCCGGCGCTCGTCAGCCGGACCATGGCCGCGCATTTCTGGCCGCGCGGCTCGGCGATTGGCCGCACATTCACGCTCACCGCAGGCGAGACGGTGCGGATCTACCGCGTCCGTGGCGTCACCGGCGACGTCAGCGGGTGGGACGTGATCATGCCCGGCTGCGATCGCTGCCGGTGGCAGGTCTACCTGCCGCTGCCCGCCTCGCGCCGTTACACGGAGCTGCTCGCACGCGTCGCCGACGGCGCGGCAATTCCCGAGGCGGCCATCAAACGCGCGATCCTCGACATCGATCCTCAGGTCCCGATCGACGACGGGTTCGTCACC
>DASTCC010000173.1:0-3224 GCA_035711465.1 Vicinamibacterales bacterium | reverse complement strand
CCGTGCGCGTCACCGGCAGCGGCGCGCCACTGCGTGGCGCGGAAGTGCTGCTGTTCCTGAGCGGGCCGACGCCGGTACGCGAGCCACTCTCCGCCCTCACCGACGGCAGCGGCGTCGCGCAGTTCACCGTGCCGGCCGGGTTCACGCCGTTCGCGGCGATCGCGTCGCCGGCCGGCGGGCACTGGAGCATGGTCGCGCGCAACCCGTCGAGCGGCGGCACGATCGTCTGTCCGCCGATCGCGGCGGTCGGGCCGATCGACTGGTGGCATCGCCAGCACGGGATCACGACGCTCGTCGCCAGTCGCGGCGCCGGGATTCGCGTCGGCGTCATCGACACCGGCGTCGGCCCGCACGGCTGCCTCTCGCATGCCCGGCGCGCCGGCGCCTTCATCGACGGCGGCCACGATCCGGCGGGCGGCGCCGACGTCGACTCGCACGGCACGCACGTCTCCGGCGCGATTGGGGCGCGGCCGGTCAGCGGCGACGACCGCGCCGGGATGGCCCCGGGCGCCGAGCTCATGGTCGCGCGCGTGTTTCCGGGTCCGCATCAGGGCGCGAGCCAGGCCGACATCGCCAACGCGATCGATCACCTGTCGCGGACGTTGCGCGCCGACCTGGTGAACATGAGCCTGGGCGCGCCGCAGCCGTCGCAGATCGAGCGCGACGCAATCCAGGACGCCGCCGAGCGCGGGACGCTGTGCATCTGCGCGGCGGGCAACGACGCGGGCGCGGTGAACTGGCCGGCGGCGTTTCCGGAGGTCGTCGCGGTGTCGGCGCTCGGCCTGCGCGACACCGCGCTCGAGGGCGCGGTGTCGGCGCTGAACACGCCGACCGATCCGACCCGTCACGGCACCGGCGGCGTGTTCCTCGCCAGCTTCAGCTGCTTCGGGACCGAGATCGACACGGCGGCGCCGGGCGTCGCGATCGTGTCGACGGTGCCGGAGCGCTTCGGACTGACGCGGCCGTACGCGGTGATGGACGGCACCTCGATGGCCAGCCCGATCGCCTGCGGCGCGCTCGCCGTCCTGCTCGCGCAGTCGTCGCGCTACGTAACGCTCACCGGCCAGGCGCGGACCGACGAGGCACGCTTGATCCTGAACGCGCATTGCGTCAGCGTAGGCCTGGCCGCCACCTTTCAGGGCCGCGGCATCACCCGCGTCCCATGACCAACGCCTCTGGTCCCAAGGATGCAGACCAGTTCGTCGTCGCCGTCAAGCGCGACGCGCGCGCGACCGCGCCCGCTGACTGGATCGAACAGGTGCGCCGCACCCCGGGCGTCACGGTCCTCGGCGCCGCCAATCCCAACCGGGTCCAGATCCGCGCCACCGCCGACGCGATTCGACACCTGCGCGAGACGCTGGCAGATTGTCTCCACGTCGAGCCGATCGTGAGGCACGAGCGGTCCTGACGCGCGATGGCAGTAGACTGGGAGGACGGGCTGCGGGCGGCGGGAGACTCGACCGCGAGCATCGAGATCGAGTCTGAGCCTTCAGTCTTGAGTTTGAGTTCTCAGTTCTGAGTTCAAAGTTCACCGTCGTGTCTCGTCCGGGACCTTGCCTTACCGCCTGAAGTCTCCCCTCGTCACGCCGCTCGCCAGCTTCGCCGATCTCGACGCGGCGCTGGCACGATCGGCAATCAGTCCGATCGTCATCTTCAAGCACAGCTCGACCTGCGGTCTGAGCGCGATGGCGGCGGCGGAGGTCGCCGACATGCTGGAAGGATCCGACATCGACGCCGACGTCTACGTCGTCGACGTCCACGCCGGCCGGCCGGTGTCGAATGCGATTGCCGATCGTCTGCACGTGCGGCACGAGTCGCCGCAGGCGCTGATCGTCCAGCACGGCGTGGTACGCTGGCACAAATCGCACGCCGCCATTCGCGCCTCCGCGATCGCGCGCGCGCTCGAACACCTGGCACGAGCCGCACCCAGCACCTAGCACCTAGCACCTAGCACCCAGCACCCAGCACCCAGCACCCAGCACCCAGCACCCAGCACCCAGCAATGTTCGTCATCGAGCTTGTCTACAAGGCCGACCTCAGCCGGATCGACGCGCACATGGCGGCGCACATGAAGTTCCTGAAGAAGTACTACGCGTCGGGGCACTTCGTCGTCTCGGGTCGCAAGATTCCGCGCGACGGCGGCATCATTCTCGCGGTCGGCAAGAGCAAGGACGAGATCGCCGCAGTGATGATGGAAGACCCGTTCGTGGCGCACGGGCTGGCGGACGTCCGGATCATCGAGTTCCGCGCCAGCCAGAAGGCCGACGACGTGCAGGCGCGGATCGCGAAGGCGTGAGACCGATCCACGCCGGTCAGGCGAACCCGTCGCCTGACCGGCGCGAGGGCCGGCGGTCAGAACTTGAAGCGCACGCCGACGGTGAACGGCAGAATCCACCGGCCGCTGTCGTCATTGATGTCCTCGAGACCGGTGCCGACCAGGCCGTCGACGTCCGAAAGGCCGGTGACGAAGCGCAGGCCCAACCGCAGGTCCAGATCGACGCGCGGATGCACGGTGATCAGCGTGCCGCCGTTGAACTCGAACGTGAACGCCGCCGTGCCGTCGTAGAAGTCGGTGGCGTTGCGAGTGAGGTTCAGCGCCGGCACCGCCAGGTCGGCGTCGATTTCGTTGATGACGTTGACGCCGATGTTGCCGCCGAAATACGGCGTCACCCGCGGCGCTCTCTCGAGCGCGGACAGATATTGCCGGTAGCCGAAATCCAGGCCCCAGACCGAGTAGTCGTCGAAGTTCGCGAAGAGCGGCGCGCCTCCCGCGGTGCCGATCTCGCGTGAGTCTGCGCTGACCGTCGAAAAGGTGAAGGCGGCGCGGAGCTCGCGGCGTTCGCGAATCCGGTAGCCGACGCCGAACGCCCAGCGCACGCCGGTGCCATAGATGTCGTCGTACGATTTGTCGTCGACCACGGTGGCCAGGTCGAAGACCGTGCCGACGCCGGCCGAAAGCACGTTGCCGCTGATGCTGTTGTCCCAGCCGATGGAAAAATCCGCCGACCATGGCCGTTCCGGCCGCTGCGCGGCTGCGGGGGTCGCCGTCAGCAGCACCGCCGCCGCGAAGAGAATGATCCGTCTCGATGCTTTCGTCCTCATGTCGTGACTCCGTTCTCGCTCCCTGCGCCAGGAAGAGCCGAGGCAGAAGCGAGACGCTGCAACATCGAGTCCAAGCGCCGACATACCCGCCTGACGCTCGGAACTGTCGATGAAACCGGCCT